>NZ_CP068046.1:0-319545 GCF_016698665.1 Devosia rhizoryzae | reverse complement strand
TCGATCCGTTCTTCACCACCAAGCCTGCCGGCAAGGGCCTCGGTCTTGGCCTCTCCATTTCCTATGGCCTCGTGCGGGACAGCGGCGGCACCATCACGGCCCGCTCCTCTCCCGGCCAGGGATCAACCTTCACCATTTCCCTGCCCACAGCCTTTTCTGCCGCCACACGAGTATCCGCATGACCGAGCCCTCCGTCCTGATCATCGACGACGAAGAAATGGTGCGCACGGCGCTCGACCAATGGCTGCGTCTCTCCGGTTTTGCCACGGCCACGGCCGCCAATGTCGGCGAAGCCATGACCGTGATCGACGACAAGCATCCCCATGTGGTGCTGACCGACGTCCGCATGCCCGGCCTTTCAGGCCTCGACCTCCTGCGCTCCATCAACGAGCGCGGCCTTCCCACCGAGGTGATCCTGATCACTGGCCATGGCGACGTTCCAATGGCCGTTGAAGCCATGCGCGCCGGCGCCTTCGACTTTTTGCAAAAGCCCTATGTGCCGGATCAGCTTGTCGCCTCCATCAGCCGCGCCGCGGAGCAGGCACGGCTCAAGCGGGAATTGGCGGATCTGCGACGCAAGCTCGATGGCGGCGAGACCGAATTGGCCACCCGACTCGTCGGCTCCTCTCGTATCATGGAAGAACTCCGTCGCTCTGTGCTCGAGCTGGCCTCGATCCCCGCCGACATCATCGTCCTCGGCGAAACCGGGACCGGCAAGGAAGTCGTCGCCCGTTGCCTTCACGATTTTTCGCCCCGGGCCAAGGGCGCCTTCGTCGCCGTCAACTGCGCTGCCATTCCCGCTGAACTCATCGAGAGCGAATTGTTCGGCCACGAGAGCGGCGCCTTTACCGGCGCTGGCGGCCAGCGCATCGGCAAGTTCGAATATGCCAATGGCGGCACGCTTTTGCTCGACGAAATTGAATCCATGCCGCTCCTGGCCCAAGCCAAGGTGCTGCGCGTCATCCAGGAGCGCGTGGTCGAACGCCTGGGCTCGAACCGGCAGATCCCGCTCGATCTGCGCATCGTGGCGGCGTCCAAGGCCGATCTTGCCGCGGAGAGTCAGGCGGGACGCTTCCGGGCCGATCTTTATTACCGGCTGAACATGGCAGAGCTCCACCTGCCACCGCTGCGGGCCCGAGGCGACGACAGCGTCATCCTTTTTCATCACTTCCTGGCCGATGCCGCCCGCCGCTTCGGTCGGCCCGTACCGAGCCTTCATCCCGCTGACATCAGTGCGCTCCTCTCCCACGCTTGGCCGGGCAATGTCCGTGAGCTCAAGGGAGCCGCTGACCGCTTCGCGCTGGGCCTCGGCGCCACCGGCCGTTCGATCAGCGACATCATTGGCCAACGGGCGCCAATCGCTGCCGGCAACAGCCTGGGAGAACGATTAGCTGCCTACGAGCGTCACGTGATCGAAACCGAACTCGACCGCAACGAGGATTCCATCGCGGCAACGGCCGAAGCGCTGCAGGTGCCGCGACGCACGCTGGCGGAGAAGATGAGCAGGCTTCGCGTACGTCGGTGACCCTGTTTTGGTTCCCTGATCGAAATAATAAATATCTGCGTTTTCCTCGAAACTGGTCTTTCGAACCTTCCGTATCTCTCTTCGTCCCCAGCAAGACGGGACCAAGATTTAAACAGGAAGGAACTCCCCATGATCTCCATTCGTGCTCTGTCTGTTGCTGCCGTTCTGAGCTTTGGCGCCCTCTCCGGCGTTGCTTACGCCCAGGAAAACCCAGAAGTCGGTGGCGCTGCCATGTTCGCCGACAAGAACATCGTCGAGAACGCCGTGAACTCTGCTGACCACACCACGCTGGTTGCCGCAGTCCAGGCTGCTGGCCTCGTCGAAACCCTGTCCGGCGAAGGCCCGTTCACCGTCCTCGCCCCTGTCAATGCAGCGTTTGATGCTCTTCCGGCCGGCACAGTCGAAACCCTGCTGAAGCCAGAAAACAAGGAAATGCTGACCCAGATCCTGACCTGCCACGTGATCCCGGCCAAGGCACTTTCCACCGACATCGTCGGCATGGTTGAAGCCGATGGCGGCGAGCATGTTGTTGACACCGTCGGCGGTTGCAAGCTGACCCTCAAGGCCGACGGCGGCAAGGTCACCGTGACCGACGAAAACGGCACCGTTGCCAACGTCACGATCCCGGACGTCATTCAGTCCAACGGCGTGATCCACGTTATCGACGCCGTTCTGACGCCGAAGTCGTAACCAATCACCGCGCCACAACGAATGGCGCAGTGAAGGAGGTCTTGCCGCCCGCCGGCAAGACCCATGCGCGACCCCCAGCGTTGCCCTCGCGTTGGTGGGACGCGTCTTTCGCCCAGTGTCGTCCGGCTTCTTGCCGGACGGCGCCGGGTTTTTCTTTTAACGGGAGAGACCCATGACCATGACCCGCCGCACCCTGCTTGCCTCCGGCGCCGTTGCCGGACTGTTGACCGCCCTCGGCCTCGCGCGCACGATCAGCGCCGCTGAAGGCGATTTCCCCTTCAAACTTTCCGACGACGAATGGAAGGCAAAGCTCGACCCAGCGGCCTACGATGTCCTGCGTCATGAAGGCACCGAGCGCGCCTTTACCTCGCCTTTAAACGACGAGCACCGCGCGGGCACGTTCCATTGCGCCGGCTGCGACCAGGCTCTGTTTGCCTCCGAAACCAAATTCGACAGCGGCACCGGCTGGCCAAGCTTTTATACCTTCATTCCAGGCGCTATCGGCACGTCCGTCGACGACTCGCTGTTCATGACCCGCACTGAAGTCCATTGCAGCAATTGCGGCGGTCACCAGGGCCACGTGTTCGAAGACGGCCCGCAGCCGACTGGCCTGCGCTACTGCATCAACGGCGTCGCCCTGCGCTTCGCCGCCGCCTGATCTTTCGGGGAACCTCACAGGGGCGGGATCATTGGTCCCGCTCATTATAGGAGGATTTCCGATGTCCCAGAACAGCACCAAAGACCAAGGCTCCAAGGCCGATCCGCAGCTCGACAAGGTCGATACCGGCGGTCACCTGGGCGGCACCGAATTCGGTCAGACCGCCGATGCCAAGACCAAGGATACGCGCGAAGGCGGCGACAAGGCTCGCCCGAATAACGGTTCCAACTAAGCGCGATTGAAAGCGCCCGTTATTGCCTTTAGGTGAGGGGCAGATCCACCAGGCTGCCCCTCATGAAGCTCACCATCGTCCAGACCGGCGCCGTCCCGGCCCATCTCCAGCCGCAGTTCAATGACTATCCTCTGATGTTTCGGCAGATGTTCGAAACCACCGGCGAGGGCCTGAGCTTCGATGACGCCGATGCCCGATCCGGCACCCTCCCCGACCCCGCAGACCTCGAAGGCATCGTCATTACCGGCTCACCCGCCGGCGTCTACGAAGACCATGCCTGGCTGCCACCGCTCCGCGATTTCATCCGCCGCGCTTATGACAATGGCACGCCCATGCTCGGCGTCTGTTTCGGTCACCAGATTATGGCCGATGCGCTGGGTGGCGACGTGCGCAAGTCCGAAAAAGGCTGGGGCCTCGGACGCCACACTTACCGGATCGAGAGCCGCCCCGGTTTCATGGGTGACGCACCGGCGACCCTCTCCGTCGCCTGTTCGCACCAGGATCAGGTCATCGTGGTGCCACCATCGGCAGACGTTTTCCTCGCCTCCGACTTTGCCCCCCATGCCGGCCTCGTCTACCGGAGCGGCCGCGCCATGAGCGTCCAGCCCCATCCCGAATTCGACGACGCCTATGCCACCGCACTCGTCGAAATGCGCCGCGAAAAGGCGCCAGGCACGGTCATCGACGCGGCGCTCACCTCGATGCAAACGCCCTCCGACTCGCAAAAACTCCGCGCCATCATCCGCAACTTCTTCGACAGCACACGGTAGCGCCACTGTCGCAGTAGCCCTCATCCTGAGGAGCGAAGCGTCTCGAAGGACGAGGGCATGGCACGATGCTCCGCTGACCCGCGCCCATGGTTCGAGGCTACCCTACGCTTCGCACCTCACCATGCGGGCTCATGGGCTGAAACCTCAGCTCGCCAACAGCAGCGCGATCTCCGACCGCAAGTGCCCAAGCCCCAGATTCTTCTCGCTCGACGTCTCGATCACATCCGGATGTGCCGCCGGACGCTTGGCAATCGCCTGCTTGGTCAACGCAATGACCTTCTCGAGCTCTGTCGCCGAGGGCTTGTCGACCTTGGTCAGCACCACTTGATAGCTCACCGCCGCCCGGTCGAGTTCGTTCATCACCGATAGGTCGTTGTCCTTGGGCCCATGGCGGCTATCCACCAGCACATAGACACGCCGCAGCGTGGCGCGGCCGGTAAGGTACTGATGCACGAGCTTCGTCCAGGCCTTGACCTTGGGCTCTGGCGCCTTGGCATAGCCATAGCCGGGCATGTCGACGATGCGCAGAGGCTCGCTCTGCGACTCAAAGATATTGAGCTCCTGCGTCCGCCCCGGCGTATTGGAGGTCCGCGCCAGGCCCGACGTGCCGCACAGCGCATTGATGAGGCTCGACTTGCCGACATTGGACCGCCCCGCAAAGGCGATCTCGAGCCGATCCGGCTCCGGCAGGTCCTTGATCGACACGCAGCCTTTGGTGAAGAGGAACGGCCGCGCGAACAAGAGGCGCCCGCGCTCGATGATGTCGGTGGGAAAATCAGGCTGGCTCATTGTGGCCCCCTTTACGAAAAGGCCCGCCGGAAGGAGCGGCGGGCCCGAAGGATTAGCTCTTGGTCGTTTCGACCGGTTTCGGCTTGCGCCTGAAACTGCTCATGATGTTGCCGAACAAGTTCACCTCGGCACCATGCCGCTTCATGATGAACCATTGCTGGGCAATCGAGAGCGTGTTGTTCCAAGCCCAGTAGATCACCAGACCCGCCGGGAACGTGCCCAGCATGAAGGTGAAGATCACCGGCATCCAGTTGAAGATCATCTGCTGCGTCGGATCCGGCGGTGGCGGATTGAGGCGCATCTGCACCCACATGGTGATGCCCATGATTACCGGCCAGACGCCCAGGTGGAGGAACGAACCGATTACCGGCAGGACCGTGGGATTCCACGGAATCAGGCCGAACAGCGTGAAAATATTGGTCGGATCGGGCGCCGCCAGATCCTGGATCCAGCCGAAGAACGGCGCGTGGCGCATTTCGAGGCTGATGAAGATAACGGTGTAGAGCGCGAAGAACACCGGAATCTGGATCAGGATCGGCCAGCAGCCGCTCAGCGGATTGATCTTTTCCTTTCGGTAAAGCTCCATCATCGCCTGCTGCTGGGCGGGACGGTCGTCCTTGAGCCGCTCCTGGATCGCCTTCATTTCCGGCTGCACGCGGCGCATCGCGGCCATGGAGGCATAGGAGCGGTTGGCCAGCGGGAAGAAGATGGCCTTGACGATAATGGTCACGGCAAGGACCGCGAGGCCGAAATTGCCGAGCAGCGCATAAAGGTTGACCAGCGCCCAGTGCATCGGCTTGGTCAGGAAGTGGAACCAGCCCCAGTCGATCAAAAGCTCGATGCGATCGAAGCCATAGGTCTCCTGGTAGCCCGCGATGACGCGGTCTTCCTTGGCGCCCGCAAAGACGTAGGACTCATGGCTGACCGTGCCGCCGGCCGGAACCACGACCGGCTGCGTTTCCACATAGTTGGACTGGAACACATTGGTGCCGGCCGGTGCGGAGTAAGCGAAGCGCGCATTGATACCCACGCCCGGCTTGGGCAGCACGGCGGTTGCCCAATACTTGTCAGCGATGCCCAGCCAGCCCGTCGTCGAGGCGAAATCGACCTGCTTTTCGTTCTGCAGGTCGCCATACTTGCGCGACACATAATTGTTGTTGCCCAGAACACCGATCGGGCCCTCATGCTGGATGAAGAAGTTCTGGACCTTGGGATTGCCGTGGCGAACGACGCGCGAGTAGGGGAAGAGCGCGACGTCGCCAGCGCCCTGGTTCTCGACGGTCTGCGTGACGGTGAAAAGATAGAAATTGTCGACTGCGATGGTGCGGCGGAAAACGAGGCCCGCGCCATTGTCCCACACCAGGGTCACCGGCGTTTCGGCGCTAAGCGTCGTGTTCGCGCCTTCAACGGCCCACACGGTCTGCGCATCGGGAACGGTAACGGCGTTGCCGGATGCAGCAAAACCCTGCTCGATGAAATAAGCGTCCGTGAGGCCAGCAGGCTTGAGCAGCGTGATGATCGGGGACTGCGGGTCCACCGTCTCGCGGTAATTCTTGAGCTGCAGATCGTCGATGCGCGCGCCGGTGAGGTTGATCGAGCCCTCAAGGTCAGCCGTTGAAATCGTCACGCGCTGGCTGGCGGCCAGGGCGCTCTCGCGATCGGCAAAGGTCTGGCTCGCCGCATCGGCCGGAGCCGCAGCAGCCGGCGTCGATGTCGTGCCATCAGCATTGACGGTCGGCACGGCCAGCGGCTCTGTTGTTTCGGCCTGTGCTGCAGCGGCGGCGGCATCGCGCGCGGCGGCCTGTTCCTGGGCGCGCTGCAATTGCGGGCCGGCAACAAAGAACTGCCAGCCGAACAGCACCAGCATGCTGAGCACGACGGCAAGGATGATGTTGCGATTGTCAGATTTCATCGGTCATGCGTTCCGTTGGCCGCGGCCAGGAGATGGACGTTTGCCCGCGGCTTCATCATGCACGCGGGATATAAGGCCGCCCAAATCGGCGACGAGTTTGGCGAAGGGCAGGCTCAAGGCCTCGCGTCGCGCCAGCAGCACATAGTCATGTCCAGGCACAAAGTCACGCGCGCATGCTGCCGCAGCGGCGCGCAGGCGCCGCTTCATGCGGCTGCGCTCGGGCGAGTTGCCGACTTTTTTGGTAACGGTGAAGCCGACGCCGGCATTGGGCGCATCGACGGCAACCGCCTGCAGCCCAAATGCAGAACGCCCGGCGCGATTGCCCCGGGCGGCCTTGGTAAACTGCGCGCGCCGCTTGAGGCGGCGCAATTGGGCTTTGCTCGTGGGCTGTTCGGCCGTCATCCGGCCAACAATCCTTAGGCCGAGAGCTTCTTGCGGCCAACCGCGCGGCGGCGGTTCAGAATGATGCGGCCGTCCTTGGTCGCCATGCGGGCACGGAAACCGTGACGGCGGGCACGCACGAGCTTGGAGGGCTGGTATGTACGCTTCATGTCATCAAACCGCGCTTAAGGCACGGTTCCTCTTTATGCTGCTGCAAAATTGCAGAAATGGTCATGTTGGCGGGCAAGCCGCGCCGCCTTCGGGTTGGTGGGGTCTATAGGGAAAAGCCGGCCCCAAGTCAACGCGCGTCAGCCATGGTGCAAGGCTTTGCGCAAGAGTTGTCAAGGCTGGCGTTCCCGCCCATAAGTGCACAAAATTTACCGGGCTCCAAGCGGATATGGCTGAACTACCAAGACCCGATCTTTGCATCGTCGGCGCCGGCGCCCTGGGGATCGACCTGGCGCAGCATGCGAGCCGGCTCGGCGCCGAAGTCCTCCTCGTCGATCGAGGCCATTCCGAACCCGGCGACGGACCCGAAAACGCCTTGCGGCTGGCCCGTTTGCAGGCCGTCGCGGCGCAGGTGGAGGCGCAGCGGCAAGGCGCAAGGCTTGGTCTTCCTAACACCGAAGCCAAGATCAACTTTCGTGCCATCCAGGAGCGGGTGGACGCGCTGGTGACGGAGATTGCCCCCGCCACGAGCGAGGACCGGCTCGCCGCCCTGGGCATCCAGGTCTTGCGCGGCGAACCGCGTTTCACCGATACACAGACGCTCCTTATCGGTGAGACACAGGTAAAGGCCGGCACGACAATCCTCGCCCTTGGCCCCATGCCAACCGTTCCCCCGATCCCCGGCCTCGACCAGATCGGCGCCTTCACCCCTGAGTCGATTCTCACCTCGACGCGCAAGCTCAGCCACCTCCTCGTCATCGGTGGAGATCCGTCGGCCTTCGCCCTGGCGCAGGTATTTTCGCGGCTTGGCTCCGATGTAACGCTGGTGCCGCAAGGCCCTGCCCTGCCCGGCTTTGATCCGGAAGCCGTCGCGATCCTTTTTCAACTGCTCGCCGCAGAAGGCATCACCGTTCTCGACGGCGGAGCCGTTTCCGCGATCCAGCCGCGCTCACAAGGCATCGGCGCCATCGTGGACCTGCCCTCCGGCGAACAAAAGCCGCTCGATATCTCCCATGTGCTCGTCGCCATGGGCGGCACTGCCGATCTTGCCCCGCTCGACCGCGTCGCCGCTCGCCTTCGCCCCCAGCGCGGCGGCGCAGGTCTCTTGACGGACGAACTGGGGCAAACTGGCAATCGCCGCATCCGCCTCGTTGGCGCCGCTGCCGGCATCGACCAGTGGCAGCACGCGCAGCGCCATGGCCGAGCCGTGGTCGAATCCGTGCTGCTCGGTGCACCCCGCAGTAAAATCGCGCCCCAGCCGCGTCTCGTGCTCACCGACCCGCCGCTCGCCCAGATCGGCCGCTCTACCAACAACACCGGCAAACCAAAGCCGGGCAGCGGCATCTTCCGCGCCAGCTTCGCCGAGAACCACGCCGCCCTCGCCGCCGGTCGGGGCCAGGGCCTGGTCAAGGTGCTGGCCGGGGCCGACGGCACCATCCAGGGCGCCAGCCTTGTCGGTCCCGGCGCCAGCGACATGGCTGCTGTCCTTGGCCTCGCGATGCAACAGGGTCTCAATCTGGCTAAGCTGGCCGAGCTGTCGCTGCCCCATCCAAGCCTCATGACAACCATTTCGGACCTTGGAGTAAACTATCTGGCCTCTCGTCCCGTTTCCCCTTGGACGGCGCGTCGGCGTGCCCTGCGGCGCATCATTCCGCTCTAGGAACTGACGCGGCTTCGTGCCTGGCTAAGGATCGAGACGAGATGAAAGCACCACACGTCACGATGAGCCGGTTCTCGGGCCTTTCCAACAAGCTGATCGCCACCATCATCGTGGTGATTCTCCTTGTCGAAATTGTCATTTATTTTCCTTCGCTTGCGAGCTTCCGCACCACCTGGCTGCAGGACCGCCTGCGTGTCGGTGTCGTCGCCGCAAGAGTGCTCGACGCCGTTCCGGACGTGATGGCGCTGCCGCAAAATCTCACCGACCGGCTCCTCGGCTCGGCCGGCGCCGACGCCATCGTTTATCGCCGCGAAGGCCAGAGCCAGCTGATCGAACGCACCGAACCGGTCATGCCCGATCGCGTCGTCACCGCCGACCTGCGGCAAACCGATCTGGGCACTCAAGTTCTCGGCGCTCTCGACACGCTTTTTGCCGGTCCGGGCCGTACCCTCCGCATCATTGGCGAGGGCGATACGGACGAGGCCCTGGTCGAGCTTCTGATGCCCGAAAATCCGCTCCGCCGCGACATGATCGACTATTCGCGCGGCATCATCCTCGTCTCGCTCGGCATCGCGGCCGTCACCGCCTTTGCACTCTATATGCTGGTCAGCACACTGTTTCTCGACCCGATCCTGCGCGTCACCAACAACATGCTTTCCTTCCGCAAGGCGCCGGAAAACGGATCCCTTATCCTTTCGCCCTCCACCCGACGCGACGAGATCGGCATTCTCGAGCGCGAGCTCTCCGCCATGGAGCAAGATCTCTTTTCCATGCTGCGCCAGCGCCGGCACCTCGCCGATCTCGGCCTAGCCGTGGCCAAGATCAATCATGACCTGCGCAATACCCTCACTTCGGCGCAATTGCTGTCCGACCAGGTGGCGACGCTGGACGATCCCAAGGTGCAGCGCCTCGCGCCGCGCCTCGTCACGACCCTCGATAAAGCCATCGGCTTTGCCCAGTCGGTGCTCGATTTTGGCCGCGAAGCCACCGCGCCTCCCAAATTTGCGCCCGTCATGCTGCGCGATCTGGTGGAGGACGCCGCCCTCGACGCTCGCGCCGCTGGCAACCCGATGCTCGGCTGGCGAAACGGCGTACCGGAAGAGCTCGAACTTGAAGCCGACCCGAACCAGCTCAGCCGCGTCTTCGTCAACCTCACGAAAAATGCGCGCGAGGCGCTAGAGACCTATTCCCGCGAGGGTTTCGAGGGGCAGATCGCCGTTGAGGCCCAGACTGTCGATGACCGCGTGATCATCTCGGTCATCGACAACGGCCCCGGCCTGCCGCCCCGGGCCCGGGACAACCTCTTTGTCGCCTTCGAAGGCTCCGCCCGCTCCGGGGGCACAGGTCTTGGCCTCGCCATCGCCCGCGAGATCGCCGAAGCCCATGGCGGCACGCTGGCGCTCGGCCCGAGCACCACCGGCACGCGCTTCGACATCACCCTGCCGTTCCGTCGTCCACAGCTTTAGCCCTTCGATGACGATTTTGCGTCACCCGTGCTTGCAATGGCGGAAAGTGCCATGTATGGGATGCCTCGCTTCAGGCAGTTGAGCGTTTCCGCCGCTTCCTGAACCGCCGGTCACCATCGGCAGTGCGCGCCCTTAGCTCAGCTGGATAGAGCACCAGACTACGAATCTGGGGGTCAGGAGTTCGAATCTCTTAGGGCGCGCCAAACTTCCGCTTCAAGACATGACGCAACAGCACCTGCCTGCTCAGCTCTTGCGCGCGGCAGATATTCTGGCCTCGCCCTGAATTTTTGAACCTTACAGCCAGCTTACCTAGGTCAAAGCGTCACGCATCGACCATAAAGTCTTGCCTTGTAGCCCGGCACACACAAGATGCGGCAAGGACGCCGGTTGGGTCGACCGGCAGATGCGAAAGGACGCGGGGATGAGCAGCGCACACGACAAGCCGGAATGGGCGCAGAGCCGGCGCGAGAAGCGCAATGCCGAGCGTGTCGCCCAAGGGCTCAAGCCCAGGCGCCGCATCTGGCCGTGGATCGTCCTGCTGCTGATCGTTGCGGCCGTCGTGGCCTTCATCTTCCTCAACCCCGCCCCGGCACCCGTCGAAACCGCCGCCGCCGAAGAAGCCGCGATCGTGCGGCAGATCCGCCAGTCCGAAACCATCACCATGGCGCCGGCGACCCTTAGTGAAACCGTCAAGGTGACCGGCACCCTCGTGCCGGCGCAGCTCTCCGACGTTGCCTCGCAAGCGTCCGGCCGCGTCATGGCCGTGCTGGTACGGCCCGGCGACACGGTCAACGAAGGCGATGTCCTCGCCCAGATCGACCGGGCCACTCTGGAGCTGCAGCTCAGCCAGCAGCGCGCCACCGCCAGTGCCACGCGCGCCCAGTTCGAATCCTCCCAGCAACAGCTTGAGCGCACCGAACAGCTGGCAACCCAAGGTCTCGCCAGCCCCTCGGTGCTGGAGCAGGCGCGCTCCGCCACGGCGGCGCTGCAGGCCCAACTCGATGCCCTCCAAACCGGCGTTGAAACCGCCGAGCTGGCGCTCGACAATGCCACGGTCACCTCCCCCCTTTCGGGCGTCGTGGCCTCGCGCTCGGTTGAACCCGGCCAGACCATCCAGGCCGGCACGCCGCTCTTCAACGTGGTCAATCTCGAAGAAATGGAGTTCCAGGCTGCCGCCTCGGTCAATTCCAGCGCCTTGGTAAATGCCGGCCAGACCGCAACGGTTACTGTCACCGGCCTCGAAGGCCAGCAGTTCACCGGCCAAGTCTCGCGCGTCAATCCGGTGGCACTCACCGGCACGCGCACGGTACCGATCTATATCGAGCTCGACAACAGCGAGGGCGCCCTCCGAGGCGGCATGTTTGCGACCGGCAATATAACGGTAATGGAACAAGCCGACGCCATGGCGATCCCTTCATCGGCGTTGCGCGAAGATGCCGAAGGCCAGTTCGTGCTGATGCTTGAAGGCGAGACGCTGGCGCGCAAGCCGGTCGAGACTGTGCGTGAGTGGAATCGCGGCAGCCTGGTCGAAGTAACCGGCCTTGCTGCCGGTGACGTGGTCGTCTCGGCCGCTCTGACGGAACTGCAGCCTGGCGATCGCTTCTCGCTTCTGGAGGGTTGAAACCATGTTTCTGACCCGTATCAGCGTCAACCACCCTGTCTTTGCGACCATGATCATGGTCGCGATCATGGTGTTCGGCATCTACTCCTATCAGCGCCTGCCTATCGAACAGTTGCCCGACGTGGACTTCCCCGTCGTCGCCGTGGTGGTGAGCTATCCCGGCGCCTCGCCCGAGGCTGTTGAAGTCGACATCGTCGAGCCCATCGAAGACGCCGTCAACACCATTGCCGGGCTCGACACCATCCAGTCCACCGCCCAGTCCGGTCAGGCTCTGGTGCTAATGATTTTCAACCTCGAGGCGAGCTCCCAGGAAAAGCTGCAGGAAGTGCGCGACAAGATCGACCCGATCCGCGCCGACCTGCCCGATGGCGCCAACGATCCGCAGATCCTGCGCTTCGATCCGAGCGATCTGCCGCTGGTTTCCCTCGCGGTCAGCTCCTCGACGCTCTCTGCCCGCGATCTAACGGCGCTGACCGAAGACGTCATCTCGCCCCGCCTCGCCAACATCAACGGCGTCGGCAGCGCTTCGGTCATTGGCGGTGTGCCGCGCCAGCTCAATATCGAGATCGATCCCGATCGTCTCGCCGCCTTCAATATCAGCCCCAATGCCGTCGTCCAGGCACTCCAGGCCGCCAACCGCGATCTCGCCGCCGGCTCCATCACCCAGAACTCCATCGTCCAGTCGATCCAGGTCCTGGGCCGCCTCGAAGACGAGCAGGATTTTTATGAGGTCACCGTCGGCAACCAGGGCGGCCAGCCGGTTACCCTGCGTGATGTCGCAACCATCGTCGACGGCACCGGCGAAGCCTCGAGCCTTGCCATACTCAACGGTCAGCAGGCGCTCGCCATCGACGTTCTGAAGACGCAAGGCGCCAATACGGTGGGTGTCGCCGAAAACGTTCGCGAAACCGTGGCTGACCTCCTCGCCAACGAATTGCCCGAAGGCGTCAGCATCGAAGTCGTGGTCGACAATGCCGAACCGGTCGAGAACAGCTTTCACGCCGTTCAGAACATGCTGGTCGAAGGCGCCATTCTTGCCGTCGTCATCGTCTTCCTGTTCCTCAACTCCTGGCGCTCCACCGTTATCACGGGCCTCACCCTGCCGATCTCGATCATCGGCACCATGATTGCGCTCAATTTCCTGGGCTTCACGCTCAACATGATGACGCTGCTGGCCCTCTCGCTGGCTGTCGGTATCCTGATCGACGACGCCATCGTGGTGCGCGAAAATATCACGCGCCACCTCCATATGGGGAAGTCGCACCGCCAGGCGGCCTTCGATGGCACCAACGAGATCGGCCTTGCCGTCATGGCGACGACGCTCTCGATCGTCGCGGTGTTTCTCCCCGTTGCCTTCATGGACGGCATCATGGGGCGCTTCTTCCTCCAGTTCGGCGTCACCGTTTCGGTCGCCGTGCTGATCTCGCTTTTCGTCGCCTTCACGCTCGACCCCATGATGTCGAGCGTCTGGTACGATCCTGCTGCCAATCCCAACGTCAAGCGTGGCCCGATCGGCCGGCTGATCAACCAGTTCGACCGCCTGTTCGATTGGATTACCGATGGCTATCGCGGGCTGATCCGGCTGAGCCTCAAATTTCGCAAGACGGTGCTGTTCGTTGCCGTCCTTTCCTTCGTCGGCAGCCTGATGTTGTTCCCGCGGGTCGGCGTGGAATTTATTCCCGTGACCGACAACGGCATCTTCACCGTGTCAGTCGAGACCCCCGCAGGATCGACCAAGGAAGCGACCGGCGCCAAGATCCGCCAGGCCGAAGCCGTGATCCGCGCCTATCCTGAAGTCGAGCGCACCTATTCGACCGTCGCAGGCGGTCTTGCATCCTCAGGGGCCAATAGCGGCACCATGACGGTGACCATGATCGACAAGAGCCAGCGCGCGATGACTCCCGAAGAGTTCATGCCGCAGGTTCGCCGCGACCTCGAAGCCATACCGGGAGCAACCTTCCAGGTCACCTCGGCTTCCGGGCTCGGCGGCGCCGGGGCTCCGGTCTCGGTCACTCTATATGGAGACAGCTTCCCCGTTCTTGGCAGGCTATCCGACCAGTTGGAGGCCGAACTCGCAAAGATCGACGGCCTTATCGATATCTCCTCGAGCATCAATGAGGCCCAACCAGTTGTCGGCATCCAGATCAACCGTGATCTGGCCGACAATCTGGGCGTCTCGATGAACCAGATCGCCACGACCCTCGGCCCGCTGATCAGCGGCCAGCAAGTCGCCGACTGGACCGCCCCGAACGGCCAGGTCTATGACGTCGTGGTCCGCCTGCCCGAAAGCATGCGCAACGATGTCGACGCCATCGGCAACCTGCCGATCGCGCAGTCCGGCGCCACCGGCTCGGCCGAAATGATCACCCTAGCCCAGGTAGCGCAGGTGGTCGAAAGCACCGGCCCCGCCACCCTGAATCGCCAGGACCTGCAGCGTGGCGTCACCATTGAAGCCTATCTCGAAGGTGTCGAACTCGGCTCGATCTCGCCACAGCTACAGGCGGCAGTCGACAGCCTTGACCTCCCCACCGGCTACAGCACGTCGCTTGGTGGCGATGTCGAGCAGATCGCCGAAACCGGCGCCGCCGTCGGCTCGGCCCTGCTGCTTGCGGTGATCTTCATCTACCTGGTCCTCGCATCCCAGTTCGGCAGCTTCCTCCAGCCCGTCGCCATCATGGGCTCACTCCCCCTCGCCCTGATCGGCGTCATGGTGGGCTTGCTGGTCGGCGGCTCGACCCTCAACATGTTCTCCGCCATCGGCTTCATCATGCTGATGGGCCTCGTGGTGAAAAACGCCATCCTCCTGGTCGACAATGCCAACCAGCATGTGCGTGATGGCTGGAACCTCTACGAGGCCCTGGTCGAAGCCGGCGCCACCCGCTTCCGCCCGATCATCATGACCACGCTCGCCATGATCTTCGGCATGCTGCCCTTGGCGTTGAATCTTCATGCCGGCAGCGGCGAAAACGCGCCCATGGCCCATGCCGTGATCGGCGGCCTCATCAGCTCGACCGCTCTGACGCTGGTCGTGGTGCCGGTGCTCTTGACCTATATCGACAGCTTCTCCCGCTTCACCCGCCGCTTCATGCCCAAGGCGCCGGACGACAGCCATCACGAGCCAGAAGTCAAACCGGCCGAATAAGAGCTGGCGCGGCCCTCAGGTCGCGCCAAGCAATACCGAAACGAAGATGCAGAAGTCGACGGCAAAGCCCAGCGACAGAAACATCGCGAGCCCTCGCGCATGCCGCCGCCGGGGCGCAAGGTTGACCTCGCGCTTTTCTTCCGGGTAAGCCGTGGCGCGAGCGCCGCCGGCCTCATCATCCGTGCCTAGCGGCGCGGTTGCCGGATCGGGATAGCCGACCTTCTCCCCGGTCTTGCCGCTGTCGATATCGGCTCGAAGCTGTTCGCCGCTGATGCTCATGCTGGCTCCTTACGCAACACCCTTGCCGCCGGTGACGCCGAACACTTCCCCGGTTATGTAGCTGCCTTCCTGCGATGCCAGCAGCACATAGACCGGCGACAATTCCACCGGCTGGCCCGGACGGCCGAAGGCGCTGTCCTGCCCAAAAGTCTTGACCTTTTCCGGGAACTGCCCGCCGCTCGGCTGCAGCACCGTCCAGAACGGCCCCGGCGCCACGGCATTGACGCGAATGCCCTTCTCGATCAGCTGCTCCGCCAGCGCCTTGGTATAAGCCACGATCCCGGCCTTGGTGGTCGCATAATCGAGCAACTGCGCCGAAGGCTCATAGGCCTGGATCGACGCCGTGTTGATGATCGCAGCCCCCGCCGGCAGATGCGGCACCGCCGCCTGCGTCAGCCAGTGCAGCGCATAAAGATTGGTTTTCATGGTCTTGTCGAAGTCGTCGCTCGTGACTTCCGCCACCGACTTCCGCGCCTGCTGCCGCGCCGCGTTGATGACGAGGATATCGAGCCCGCCAAGCTTTTCGACCGCATCGGCGATGATCTGCTTGCAGGTCGCTTCGCTTGTCACATCGCCCGGCAAGGCAAACCCCTTCTGCCCCGCCGCTTCGATCAGCTTGATGACCTCGTCGGCATCGGACTGTTCGTCGGGCAGGAAGTTGATGGCGACATCGGCGCCCTCGCGCGCATAGGCGATGGCCGCGGCACGCCCGATCCCCGAGTCACCGCCGGTGATCAGCGCCTTGCGGCCCTTGAGCCGCCCATAGCCGACATAACTCTCCTCGCCATGGTCCGGCGCCGGCTCCATCTTGCTGACAAGGCCAGGCCGCGGCTGCGGCTGCTCGGGAAAGGGCGGCTCGGGATATTGGTGGCGCGGGTCCTGCATGCGCAAACGATCGGACATGGGTGTCTCCATTCTGTTGGAGAGCCAATGCATTTCCGTCGGCAAGCGTTCCTGTCAGGTCAAACGCGATGAGACTCCTCCCCCGCCTGACGGGGGAGGCTGGGTGGGGGTCTTAGCTTCGCAGGCCCGACCAGGCCGGGTCCGAAGCAAAGCTGTCCGTGGAGATGCTCTGCGCCTGGCGGCCCCAGATATCGACGCTCATCAGGCGCGGGCCGTCATTGCCACCCGGATCCTGGAAGAACATGATGACGCGGCCATTCGGCGCCCAGGTCGGGCCTTCCGCATGGAAGCTCGAATAAAGCAGCCGCTCGCCCGAGCCATCGGGGTTCATGACACCAATATGGAACTGCCCGCCCGATTGCCGGGTAAAGGCGATCATATCGCCCGTCGGCGACCACACCGGCGTAGAATAGCTGCCCTCGCCGAAGCTGATGCGCTGCGCGTTGCCGCCGCCCGCACCCATCATGTAGATCTGCGGCGAGCCACCCCGATCGCTTTCAAAGACGATGCGGCTGCTGTCCGGCGAATAGGACGGACCGGTATCGATGGCAGCGCCCGACGTCAGCTGCATCGGCTGCCCGCCACCGGTCGAGACAGCATAGATATTGGTCGAACCGCCCTGCTCCACCGAAAACGCCACCGTGCCGCCATCGGCCGAAAACCGCGGCGCAAAGGTCATGGCACCGACATTGGCGAGCCGCTGCTGCGCCCCAGTCGCCAGTTGCAGCAGGTAAACCTGCGGATTACCGTCGACGAAGTTCATGTAAGTCAGCAGATCACCGCGCGGCGAAAAGCGCGGCGTCAGCGCCATGGACGAGCCGTCGGTCAGGTAGCTCATATTGGCGCCGTCCTGGTCCATGATGGCCAGCCGCCGCGTGCGGTTGGCCTTGGGACCGCTCTCGGCCACATAGGCAACGCGCGTATCGAAATAGCCCGAGCCGCCGGTCAGCGCCGTATAGATCGCGTCCGAAACGATGTGGGCAATGCGGCGCGCCGAGTTCGGATCGGTCGAATAGCTGTTGCCGACCACCTGCGTCCCCGCACGCGTATCCCACACGCGCACGGACGAATTGATGCTGCCGCCGCGCTCGACATTGCCCATCACCAGGGCATCGACATTGACCGTCTGCCAGGTGGTAAAATCCGGCGTCGCATTGGGATCGCCGACCTGGAGCGGCAGCCCCGATGGATCGAACGTCGTGAACAGGCCTGACCGCTGCAGGTTGTTGCGAACGATCCCGGCGATTTCGGCTCCGAAGCTTGGGTCCGACGACGAGAAATTGGGAATGGCAATCGGCAGCGGCCGGAAGGTCGCGCCCTCCACCGTGACGTTGAGCTGGGCAAAAGCGCGAGGCGCGAAAGCGAGCGCCAGGCCACCGGCAAGGCCGAGCTGCAGGGCGTTGCGCCGGGAAATAAGGGTCATTTCGGTCTCCAAGTCGTGGGCCTTGCCCGATCTTCTAGCGAGCAAAGGCGGCGAATTTGGTCACGGACGCAACGTGACGTTGATGTTCTGCCACTGATCGTAAGTGGCGGCGGAAAGCATATTGTAGGGGCCGCAACCGGCCACGGCGCTGAGCGCCTTCTGCGCGACGAAACTCAGTTCCGGATGGCTTAGCGAAATGAGCCGCGGCACATCGGCGAGCGAGCCATCCTGATTGAGCCGGACATTGACCGCAACTTCGAGTCCCGGCACCTGCTCATTCGGCAGCAGGTTCCAGCACCGCTTGATGGCCGCGATGAAGGCGCCGATTTCGGTCTGGCTCAACGTCGCCGAAGTGCCCCCGACATCGCCCAGGGTCGGCGAACCGCCCTGCCCCGTCGTCGCGCCCGTGGTCGGCGCATTGTTGATGAGGTCGTTGACGAGATCGGCCAGTTCGCTGGCATTGGTGCTGGGCTGGCTGGGCTTGGGCTGCTGTGCAGCGGCGGCCGCAGCCGTCGCCGTCTCGCGCTGTTCACGCTCACGCTGTTCCCGCTCGCGCTTCTCGCGCTCTTCCCGCTCCCGCTGTTCCTTTTCGCGCTCGGCGCGCTGCGCTACGGCAGTACGCGCTTCCTCTCGTATCTGCTCGAGATTGGCAGGGCGCGACGTCGGCATGGCGACATTGACCTGCCGCGGCGGCTCAGGTGTGGGCTCCGGCGTCGGCTCGGGTGTTGGTTCGGGCGTCGGCTCTGGCGTGGGTTCCGGGGTCGGCTCCGGAGCCGGCTCAGGCGTCGGCTCCGGAACAGGCTCCGGTTCCGGTGTGGGCTCAGGCGTCGGCACCAGATCCGCAGGCCGGCTGGTCGGCAGCGCCGGCACGACAGGGGTCGGCTCCGGCACGGGTTCGGGTTCTGGCAGCGGCTCTGGTTCCGGCTCCGGGGCAGGTTCGGGCTCAGGCTCTTCCACCGGCTCAGGCTGCTGCTCGGGCGCAGGCGCGGTCTGCGTCACCGGTGCAGGCGTCGGCGTATCGGCCGGCGATGGCGTCACCTGGTTTTCCCGCGTATTGCCGGTCGGCTGCGCCAGCTGCGCTTCCTGCTCGCTTTCGACGATCGATGGCGTCTCGGTTTCCACCACTTCGCTATCGAGCTGACCGGCACGCAGGCTGGCAAATTCCTCGATCGGCACGAGGTCCACCGAAATGGACTCGACAACAGGCGTCATCGGCTCGATCGATCCCAGGGTGATGAGACCGATCGACAGCACTGCCACGTGAGCAACAATGGAAGCCGCAACGCCCGTCCGCATGCGCCGGGCCTACTGTTCGCGCTCGGTGACGAGCCCGATCTTGGTATAGCCTGCCGCCGACAGGAGGCCCATGACGCGCATCACCGTGCCATAGTTCGATGTCGTGTCGCCGCGCAGGTAAATGCGGTCTTCGACCGTCGCCAGATCGCCAACGGTCGTGATGAGGCTCGTCTCGTCCACCGGCGTCTCGTCCACGAAAATCGCCCCGTCTGGCGTCACCGCAACGGTGATCGGCTGCGTCTGGCTCGGCAATTCGCCAGCTGAGGTCCTTGGCAAATCAACCGGCACGCCGGCCGTCATCATTGGCGCCGCCACCATCATGATGATGAGCAGCACCAGCATCACGTCGACCATCGGCGTGATGTTGATTTCGCTGATGACGCCACCGCGTTTCCCGCGGCGCCGGCCACCGCGACCACTGCCCCGGCCTCCGCCGCCGCTTGGTCCACCCATACCCATCTTAGCGGTTCCGTGCTTCGAGCTGGCGGGAAAGGATGGTCGAGAACTCGTCGGCAAAGCCTTCAAGGCGCCCGATCATCTTGCCCGCATCGGCAGAAAGCTTGTTGTAGGCGATAACCGCGGGAATAGCGGCAACGAGGCCGATCGCGGTCGCGAACAGCGCCTCGGCGATCGGGCCTGCGACCACGGCAAGGTTGGTGTTGGAGGACGCGGCAATATTGGTGAAGGCGTTCATGATGCCCCACACCGTGCCGAAAAGACCGATAAACGGACCCGCTGACCCGACGGTCGCGAGGAAGCCGAGGCGCTTTTCCAAAAACTCGCTTTCGCGCGAAATGGCGACGTCGAGCACCTTGTCGAGGCGCTGCTGCATGCCGACAAAGCTTGCAGCATTCTGCTCGTGACTGCGCTTCCATTCCTTCATGGCCGCGACGAACACGGCGCCCAACCCGCCCGATGGCTTTTCGGACTGCTGCTGGTAAAGCTCTTCCAGCGATTGCCCAGACCAGAAGGTGCGCTCGAAACGGTTCATCTCCGCCTGGCTGCGGCGATAGGCAATGGTCTTGTCGATGATGATGGCCCAGCACCAGACCGATGCGGCAAGAAGGCCGAGCATCACCGATTTGACGACGAAGTCGGCCGCCCAGAACAAGCCCCAGATGGAAAGGTCCGCATGCGGAGCGGCCGCCGCAACTGCATCCATTGTTTCCATGTCGTGATCCTTAGTCCGGCCATGCGCGGCCCCGTCGAGGTGCGATGGAGCCCAAATCTGTTCAAATTAAGAGAAATTCCCCGCACCGAAGGGTGTTGACGACCCTGTGTCCGGCAAACTTGCCTTTGCCGTGTTTATGGTCACCAAGAGGTTAAGAAAAAGATTCCGCACCGATCACGGGAGGTTGAGCTTGGCCCGGAGATCGGCCGGCAGGCGCGCCGGACCGCCGCTGGTTTTAATAGCCACCACCACCACGCGGGCCCGCGTCAGCACCGTCTCGGCACGATAGACGCTTTGTGCCAGCGTCAGCCGCACACCGGAATTTTCGACGACCTCGGTCGTTACGGTCAGCAGATCATCGATGCGCGCTGCAGCGACGAAGTCGAGCTCCATGGTCCGCACGGCAAAGGCAATGCCCTGTTCTGCAAGTTCGGAGTGATGGATGCCCAGATCGCGCAAGAACTCCGTGCGGCCCCGTTCGAAGAATTTGAGGTAGGCCGCATGGTAGACATTGCCGGAGAAATCGGTGTCTTCGTAATAGATGCGGACGGGGAGTTTGTGCTGCCTCACGCGCCGCGCTCGTCATGAACGATATGGATGTGGCCACTCGGCAGGTCGCGCAGCAAGGCTGGGAGGAAACGCGGCACGAGGTTGAACGTCTCCAGCTCCGCGCCCTCCAGCGATATCCAATGAAATTGGAGGTCGTGGCCTTCGTCCCGGCGCTTGAGCCAGGGCGACCGGCCATCCGGCCCCTGCCCGGGCAAGGTCACGCGGTAAAAGAAGCCGAGCTCATGAAACTGCTCGCCTTCGCGCTCGTAAAAACTCTCCGATGTCGCCAGCATCTGCCCGACCTCGGCCGGCAGCGCCAGCTCTTCTTCGATCTCCCGAACAAGGCTCAGCCGGCTGTCTTCCCCCAGCTCCACCCGCCCGCCCGGCAGCATGCAATAGTGGTCATCGTCCTCGCGGCAGACAAGGACATGCCCCTCGGCGATGATCACCGCTGCGACGCGATAGTTGAAGCGCGTGCCATCGATCGGAAAGCTGATGACGTGGCGCGCGCTCACTCTTCGCTTTCCTCGAAGAGGCTCGCCTGCATGCCCACAAACCCCTGCGGCACCACCTTCCCTAGATGCTGGAAGGCGATGGCCGTCAACATGCGGCCGCGCGGCGTGCGCTGGATAAAACCCTGCTGCAGGAGATAGGGCTCGACGATCTCCTCGATCGCATCGCGCGGCTCACTCAGTGCAGCCGCAATGGTCTCGATCCCCACCGGCCCACCATTATAGAAGTCCGAAATCGTCGTCAGATAGCGCCGATCCAGCTGGTCGAGGCCCCGCGCATCGACATCGAGCCGCAGCAGCGCCTTGTCCGCCAGCTTGCTGTCGATCTCCGATGCGCCGTCCACGGTCGCAAAATCGATCACCCGGCGCAGCAGCCGCCCGGCAATACGCGGCGTGCCCCGCGAGCGGCGCGCAATCTCCAGCGCCCCGTCGGGCGCCATCGGCATGTTCATGAGCCGCGCGCCGCGCGTCACGATCTGCACCAGCTCCTGCGGCGTATAAAAATTGAGCCGCACCGGAATGCCGAAGCGGTCGCGCAGCGGCGTCGTCAGCAGCCCCGCCCGCGTCGTTGCTCCCACCAGCGTGAATTTTGCAAGATCGATCCGCACCGACCGCGCCGCCGGCCCCTCGCCGATGATCAGGTCGAGCTGAAAGTCCTCCATCGCCGGATAGAGCACTTCCTCGATCGCCGGATTGAGCCGGTGGATTTCGTCGATGAAGAGCACGTCCCGTTCTTCAAGATTGGTCAAGAGCGCCGCAAGATCACCCGCCTTGGCGATCACCGGACCCGACGTTGCCCGAAAGCCGACGCCCAGCTCCTTGGAAATGATCTGCGCCAGCGTCGTCTTGCCAAGACCCGGCGGCCCGACAAACAACACATGGTCCAGCGCCGTCCCGCGCTTCTTGGCCGCCTCGATAAAGACCTCGAGATTTGCCCGCGCATCGGCCTGTCCGACAAATTCGGCAAACCCGGACGGGCGCAGCGCAACGTCGAGCGGTTCGTCGCGACCGGCAGCAGCGGAGGTAAGATCGGTCAAATGCTCAATTCCCTAAGTCCGAGCCGGATCAGCTTTTCCGTCGCCGCATCCTCGCCTTCCTTGGCCACGACCCGCGCCAGCGCCGCCGACGCCTGTGCACTCGAATAACCAAGATTGGTCAGCGCCGAAACCGCATCGGCCACATTGCTGGTCGCGACACCCTCGCCCAGCGCCGTCTGCAGCCCCAGCGTTCCCGCATCGATCCCGCCGATCGCCGGTACCTTGCCCTTGAGCTCGGTGACGATGCGCACCGCCAGCTTCGGCCCCACCCCATTAGCGCGCCCGACCATGGCCTTATCCTGCAAAGCCACCGCGCTCGACAATTCCGACGGGCTCATCACCGACAAAATGGACAACGCCACCCGCGATCCCACGCCTTGCACTGTGGTCAAGAGATTAAACCAGCTCTTCTCCGCCTCACTGGCAAAGCCATAAAGCCGGATCAGGTCCTCGCGCACGATGGTCTCGATGAACACCACCGCTGCCTCCCCGACGCGCGGCAGTGCCTGCAGCGTGCGGCCCGAGCAGAACACCTCGTAGCAAACCCCGCCGCAGTCGATCAGCACCCAGTCGTCGCCGAAGCTATCGACCATGCCTTTAAGCTTGCCGATCATGCATAGGCTCCCATGCGCTTGAGCGAGACCCGGTGATGCACATGGCAAATGGCGACGGCCAGGGCGTCGGCGGCGTCGGCACCCTTGAACTGGGCGGTCGGCAACAGCGTCCGCACCATCAGCTCGACCTGGTTCTTTTCGGCATGTCCGGTGCCCACCACGGATTTCTTGACGAGATTGGTCGCATACTCTGCGACATGGAGGCCATGCTGCGCCGGCGTCACCAGCGCCACGCCGCGCGCCTGCCCCAGGATCAGCGCCGAACGCGGCCCGGCATTGACGAAGGTTTCTTCCACCGCCGCCTCATCGGGGCGATGCTCCATCAGCACTTCCGCCAGCCCCGCCGCCAGCGCCACCAGCCGCTCGGCCAGCGCCCCGTCCGTCGGTGGCGTCACCGTCCCGGCGGCCACAAAACTCAAGCGATTGTCCATGGCGTCCACCACGCCCCAGCCGCATCGCCGCAGCCCTGGATCGATGCCGATGATTCGTACGCGTTTGCTCATGGATCAACCTTCTAGCGGGCCTATCTCTCCCTACCAAGACCAAAGTGAACAAACCGGCAACAACTACAGCTTTTAACGCAATGCTTAAATTTGCAGAGATTCGGAAAACCACTCATTGAGACGACGCACCTAGCGTCCTCAGCGGGAATGCACGACATCGAGGGCAACATGGACAAGACGCGTCAGACACGTCCAGCGACGACTCCTGCCACTCTGCAGAATCAATTACTTAACCGATGGAGCGCCGTTCACACTCGCTTCACCTTATCCCTATCATTAACGTCGGCCTTCCTCGACCAGGACCGCTTTCGCGCCGTTGGGGTTTTTACAGAGCCAGGAAGCGCAACTCCGTAAAATCCACACTTCGCCCTCTCTCGAAATAGCATAGGTCCACCATGACACATTCGAGGAACTTCGCCCCCCTTCACACCTGGAAAAGCGTTCGCCGCTGGACCCTGCTAGGGCCGATAGGGTGCGTTGTAGCGTCGATCAGCTTCAATCTCTGGATGCTGCAGGATTACGCCGACGACGTGCGGCTGCGGGTGATGATCAGCTCCATCGTCCTCCCCGTCATTTTGGGCGTGCCGCTGTTTTATTATTTCAGCAGCAAGGTGCGAAGTCTCTCCATCGCCAACGCCCGCCTCGGCCGCGTCGCCCGCACCGATAGCCTCACCGCCTGCCTCAATCGCGGCGCGTTTACCACCAAGGTCAGCGACTGGCTCCGCGACCCCACCCATGCACCGGCCGGCGCGCTGCTGATGATCGACGCCGACAATTTCAAAGCCATCAACGATCTTTACGGCCACGACCAGGGCGACGAGGCGCTTACTCTGATCGCGCGCGCTATTCGCGCCGTGCTGCGCAATGGAGATCTGGTCGGCCGCATGGGCGGCGAGGAATTCGCCGTTTTCCTCCCTGGCGTCAACAAGAAGCAGACGCTCCAGATCGCCGACCGCATCCGCCGCTCGGTTAACCTTGCCGTCTTCATGCCCGATGGCGAACAGCGCATTCTTTCCGTCAGCATCGGCGGCGCGGTCTTTGAAAACCGCACCAAGTTCTCCGAACTGTTCCGCCTCGCCGACCAGTACCTTTATGGCGCCAAGAATGCAGGCCGCAACACTTCCAACATCGAAGAGGTTGTCGACGAGGCTCCCCTCGACCTCCTGCGCATAGCGTAAAAAAATCCCCGCCGAAGCGGGGATTGTGCGAGCGTTTCGAAAGCTTAGCCGGCGAGTTTTGCCGCGTCTTCGTCGCTCATGTCGAAGTTGGAATAAACGTTCTGCACGTCGTCATCTTCCTCGAGCGTCGAGATCAGCTTGAGCAGCGTCGCGCCCTTTTCGGCATCGATCGGCGTCTCGTTCTGCGGCTTCCAGATCGCCTTCACCGACTCGGCTTCGCCCAGCACCTTTTCGAGGTTCGCCGCGACTTCTGCCATGGCCTCGAAGCTCGTATAGATATAGTGCCCGTCTTCGTCGCTCTCGACGTCGTCGGCGCCCGCCTCGATCGCCGCTTCCATCACCTTGTCTTCGGTGCCAACAGTCGCCGGATAGGTGATCTCGCCGACGCGGTCGAACATGAAGCCGACCGAACCGGTTTCACCCAGCGCGCCGCCATTCTTGGAGAAATACGAGCGCACATTGGACGCCGTGCGATTGCGATTGTCGGTCAATGCCTCGACGATAACGGCCACGCCACCGGGGCCATAGCCCTCATAGCGGATCTCGTCATAGTTTTCGCCTTCGCTGCCCGATGCCTTCTTGATGGCACGGTCGATATTGTCCTTGGGCATGGACTGCGAGCGCGCATTGGTCACGGCCAGACGAAGGCGTGCGTTGAACGCCGGATCGGGCTGGCCCATCTTGGCCGCCACGGTGATTTCGCGCGCGAGCTTGGAAAACACCTTGGAGCGCGCCGCATCCGACTTGCCCTTGCGGTGCATGATGTTCTTGGCGTGTGAATGGCCTGCCATGGGGGACCTCTAGCGAGATTTTTGTTTTTCGGCGCCGCTTATAGGGGGCGGCTCGGGGAAAGGGAAGCTAGGCGGGAAAATCCGGCAGCGCCTGCGCCAGAACGCCACCGACCCGCACCGGCACGACATGACGCGCAAGCCCGGTCCGCGGATCGGTCTCGACCGCAACCCCACAAAGCGTGGCTTCACCTTCCGCCGGCGAAAACCGCCCGTTCGGGAGTCCCGTCAGGAAGCGATTGAGTGGTTCCTCGTAATCGGTGCCGATAATGGAGTCGAAATCCCCGCACATGCCGGCATCCGCCATCAGCGCCGTGCCGCCGCGCAGGATGCGGTGGTCCGAAGTCGGGATATGCGTATGCGTGCCGACGACCAATGTGGCCCTTCCATCGAGAAAATAACCCATGGCCTGGATTTCGGATGTCGCTTCGGTGTGAAAATCGACGATTACCGCATCGGCCTGTTCTCCCAGCGGGCAAGCGGCGATGGCAGTCTCGACCGCCCGGAATGGATCATCGATCGGCGGCAGGAACACGCGGCCTAGGGCATTGACCACCAGCACCCGATGCCCATTGCGACCCTCAGCCATCATGGCGCCGCGCCCTGGCGTGCCCGGCGCGTAGTTGATCGGCCGCACCAGCGTTGTTTCGCGCTCGATATAGGACAGCGCCTCGCGCTGGTCGAAAGCGTGATCGCCCAGCGTCACGATATCGGCGCCAGCGTCACGAAGCCCCCGGAAATGTCCCTCGGTCAGCCCCTTGCCATGGCTGGCATTTTCGCCATTCACCACGACGAAATCAAAACCATAGGTGGCGATCAGGCCCGGCAGGCGTTCGGCGACAGCGTCACGGCCGGCGCGGCCCATGACGTCGCCTAAGAAAAGTAGCTTCATGCGGAATGCTCAAAAAAGCGAACGCCGGTCTCGGTGACAACGGCATCGAGCGGCAGGTCGTGTTCCTGCCGCGGGACGTGGGAAAGCTCCTGGGCGGCAAAAGCGAGGCCCACGAGAAGCGGCTTGCGAGGCAGCGCGGCAAGGGTCCGGTCATAATAGCCGCCACCATAACCGAGCCGCGTGCCGCTATGATCAAAGCCCAAAAGCGGCATGAGCACGAGGTCGGGCACTGCGCGCGGCGCATGATCGGCCGGCGCCATGGTGCCGAAGCCGGCTTCATAAAGCGGCGCATCTGCCTCCCAAACCCGCATTTCGAGCGGCTCTTCGCTTCCCACGACCACCGGCAGGACGACGGCCTGGCCGCTATCCATCAGTCGCACCAAGATCGGCGTGCAATCGAGCTCGTCGCGAATGCGCCAATAGCCGGCAACCACATCCTCGGGCGCAACGTCCACCATGTCGAAAAAGTGGCTGGCCACGGCGCGCGCAGCATCGGCGCGGAAGTCATCGGAAAGCCCAGCCCGTGCCGCATGGGCCTTGCCGCGCAACTCGGCCTTTTCTTGTTCCGCTGCCGAATCCGCCATCTGCCCTCGAAGAAATTAAGCGCCGCCCTGGCCGTGGGACATGCGATCCCGGGAACCTACTTTCGTAGGTGGGCGCCGTATGTCCAAGCCCACGGGCCTGGTCAGGGACAGCTCCCTTAGGATCGATTAAGGCCCCGGGGATATGTGAGTCCTCACGCGCCGGGCAGCACGCAAGATATAGGCTGTTCGAAGCCGCCTGCAAAGACCGCTCGATCACTTCATGTGTGATGTTTTCCGTAAGCCGCCGGTCAGCTAGGATGCGCCATGATGTTGCGCTTTCTCACAGCCCTTCTGGCCCTGCCTCTGCTGATCGTCGCGCCCCTCTCCGCCGCCGAGGAAGAGCGGAAATACTGTCATGACCTGGACGGCACATCAGTCTGTATCGCCGAAGGCAGCTATCTCGCCGATACCTGCGCTGCCATCGAGCGCTACGCTTCCCATTATAGCCTTCCGCCCGACTATTTTGCCCGTCTGATCTGGCAGGAAAGCCGCTTCGATCCAGCAGCCATCAGCCCCGCAGGCGCACAGGGCATCGCCCAGTTCATGCCCGGCACCGCGGCTCTGCGCGCACTGCGCAACCCCTTCGATCCCGC
Organism: Devosia rhizoryzae; assembly: GCF_016698665.1. Lineage (NCBI taxonomy): Bacteria > Pseudomonadati > Pseudomonadota > Alphaproteobacteria > Hyphomicrobiales > Devosiaceae > Devosia > Devosia rhizoryzae. The sequence goes on along the minus strand of NZ_CP068046.1, from coordinate 292,209 downwards.
CGAAGCCCTCGAACGGTCGGCCGAATACCTGCGGGCGCTGGAGCTCAAATACGGCAATCTCGGCCTTGCCGCCGCAGCCTATAACGGCGGCGAGGGCAAGGTCAGCCGCTACCTCGCCGGCACGGGCGGCCTTGCCGGAGAAACCCGCGCCTATGTCTCGATCATTACCGGCCGCCCGGTCGATGGCTGGACTGGCGGCACGGTTGCCGAAGCCGACTACACACTCTCGAAAGAAAAGCCTTTTGCCGAAGCCTGCATCGACATGGCCAGCGCCGCACCCATGCCCGAATTCGGACCTGAACCCGGCGCGTGGCAACCCTGGGGCGTGCTGATCGCCCAGAATTTTTCGCAAGACATTGCCCGCAGCGCCTTCACCCGCGCGCAATCGCGGCACTCGGATGTTTTCGCCGACCACCCGCTGCTCCTGGTCACCGTCCGCAACCTCAGCATGGGAACCCGCCTGCGCTATTCCGCCCAAATCGGCTTTCCCACCCGCAACGAAGCCCAATCCTTCTGCAACAAGCTTCTCGACGCCGGCGGCAGCTGCATCGTCCAGCGCAATGGAAGCTGAGTACGCTTAGAACAAGAGCTTATCCGGCAGGCTCTGCAAGTGATGAAGTACGCGCACAATGATCACATCACCATTGTCGATCCGGTAAATGACATGGTGCGATCGACACGGCATAAGCCTGATCATCTGGCCGGCAACAAACCGTTCAACGCCCATTTCTGGATGGGCAGCCAGGTCGTCGAAGAGGTCCAGCACATGCAGCTGGTAATCTTCTGCGACGCGTAGGCCGAAGGCCGCACCGCCCCATTTCGCCATGACCTCAAGATCCGATATGGTGGCAGCCGACAGCTTCCACATGACCTATGCGGAGTGCTTCAAGCCTGCCGCTTCCGCAGCTATGCGCCTCATGCGCTCCAGCAGTTCCTCGCGTGTCGTTTCTACGACGCCGCTATCGAGCCCCTCCTGAACCAGTTGGTCGAATCGTGCCCGCCGACTGGCCAGCTCTTGGTCCCGCCGAAGCATGTCGCGGACATAGTCGCTCGCGTTCGCGTACCTTCCTGTCGCCACCTGCTCTTCAACCCAGGTCTTCATCGCATCGGGAAGAGAAATGTTCATCGTCGCCATCGGGACCTCCTGGAACCCAAAGTATGGCATACTTTGCCAATCTTTGCCAATCACGGCAGCGGCGATGTTTGATCCAAAGTCTCCGCCACGCTGTCCAGCACCTTTGCCGCGTCATTGAGCTTCTTGGCAAAGGCCACCTCGGTGCTTTCCAGCTCCGCCGCAATCTCCTGCCCCGCCTGGGTCAGCTCTGCCACATGCGCTTCGAGCTCCGCGATCCGCCGCTCGGCTGCTGCAAGATCGTCCACCACGGCAATGCCCGCCATCACCGTCAGCCGGTTATCGCCGATCTCGCCGACCGCTCCCTTCAGCCCCTCGACCTGTTCGTTGAACCGCTTGGCCAGCCCGATTAGGTGACCCTGCTGCCCCTCCTCGCAGGCCATGCGATATTTACGTCCATTGATCTCGACATTGACCTCGGGCACTTAATTCTCCGCCTTCTGCAACACCGAACGCACGGTTTCCATGGCTTCCACCAGCCGGCGCGACACTTCATGCGCGCTGTCGTCCAGCCGCTTAGCGCGCGCTGCGGTCTTGTCGAGCTCGGTGGCAAGGCGCGACCGTTCATGGATCAGCCGCTGCGTGTCGACCTCGATGCGCTGGTGCCGCGCCTGACGTGCCGCAAGCTCCCGCAGGCTCGTATCGAGCCGCGCTATCGCCCGGTCGAACCGGGCAGAGGCGGCGCCCAGTGCGTCTTCATGTTCCGTCTCACTCATGGCCACTACTGCCCTCAAGATGCTTCGATATGAAGCGGTGCAAGCCTGCCCCAGCCGTCCCGCCAATGCAACCGCATCCGGCGGGCAAGCCCCGGAAATCGGGCTCCCGCCGTACCGCTTGCAGGCTTGCCGTGATTGACAGGCAATCCGAACCTGTTATGCCGTAACCCGCCTTTGGGAGGAGGCCGCGAGCCGGCAACTCCTCACGTTTTCAGCCTGAGAAAGAGTGGCCGCCCATGACCAACACCGCCCAGCAGAATGACCTGGCCAATGCCATCCGGTCCCTTTCCATGGACGCGGTCGAAAAGGCCAATTCCGGTCACCCCGGCCTGCCCATGGGCTGCGCCGATATCGCGACCGTGCTCTTCACCAAGGTCATGAAGTTCGATCCCGCGAACCCCCACTGGGCCGATCGCGACCGCTTCATTCTCTCGGCCGGCCACGGCTCGATGCTGCTTTATTCCTCGCTTTATCTCCTCGGCTACGAGGACATGACCATCGACCAGGTCAAGAACTTCCGCCAGATCGGCTCCAAGACCGCCGGCCACCCCGAATTCGGCCACGCCACCGGCATCGAAACCACCACCGGCCCGCTCGGTCAGGGCCTCGCCAACTCGGTGGGTTTTGCCGTCGCCGAAGCCAAGCTCGCCGCGGAATTCGGCGCCGACATCGTCGATCACCACACCTATGTGCTGGCCGGCGACGGCTGTCTCATGGAAGGCATCTCTCAGGAAGCCATCTCCCTTGCCGGCCACCTCAAGCTCAACAAGCTGATCGTCATCTGGGACAACAACAACATCACCATCGACGGCAAGGTCTCCAATGCCGACTCGACCGACCAGATCGCCCGCTTCAAGGCCGTCGGCTGGAACACGATCGAGATCGACGGCCATGACCAGGACGCCATCGAAAAGGCGCTCAACGACGCCAAGGCCTCGACCGACAAGCCGACCCTGATCGCCGCCAAGACCACGATCGGTTTCGGCGCGCCCAAGAAGGCCGGCACCGAAAAGGTCCACGGCGCTCCGCTCGGCGGCGAGGAACTCGCCGGTGCCAAGGCCGCGCTCGGTATCACCTACCCCGCCTTTGAAATCCCGTCGGCCATTCTCGACACCTGGCGCGCTGCCGGCACCCGCTCGCAGAACCTGCGCGGCGAATGGGAAGCCCGCCTCCAGGCCAATGGCAAGAAGGACGAATTCACCCGCCGCATGTCCGGCAAGCTCCCGGCCGATTTCACCCAGGCGATGAACGACTACAAGCGCAAGCTGGCCGAGGACAAGCCCAAGGTCGCCAGCCGCAAGGCCTCGCAGATGGCGCTCGAAGTCATCAACAAGGCCTTGCCCGAAACCCTCGCCGGTTCCGCCGACCTCACCCATTCCAACCTCACCAACACGCCCGAAACGCTGCCCTTCCAGGCCGATAATCGCCTCGGCCGCTACATGATGTACGGCATTCGCGAGCACGAAATGGGCGCGGCCATGAACGGCGTCGCGCTCCATGGCGGCCTCATCCCCTATGGCGGCACCTTCATGGTCTTCACCGACTATGCCCGCCCCGCCATCCGCCTTTCGGCGCTCATGGAACAGCGCGTCATCTATGTCATGACCCACGATTCCATCGGTCTCGGCGAAGACGGCCCGACCCACCAGCCGGTCGAACACCTCACGGCCCTCCGCGCCATTCCCAATCTTCTGGTCTTCCGTCCGGCCGACGCCATGGAAACCGCCGAGTGCTGGGAACTGGCAATGCAAGCCCAGCACCCCGCCATCCTTGCCCTGTCGCGCCAGAACCTGCCCGCCGTCCGCACCGAATTTTCGGATGAAAACAAATCCGCCAAGGGCGCCTATACCCTCCTTGGCCCCGCCGACGCCGACGCCGTGATCTTTGCCACCGGCTCGGAAGTCGCCATCGCCGTCGAAGCTCAAAAGCAGCTCAGCGCACAGGGCATCTCCGCCCGCGTCGTTTCCGTGCCCTCCATGGAGCTTTTCGCCAAGCAGTCCGACAGCTACCGGGCCGAAGTGCTCGGCTCCGCCAAGGCTCGCGTTGCGGTGGAAGCCGGCATCGAGATGAGCTGGAACAAGCTCCTGGGCGATCGAGGCCGCTTTGTGGGCATGCATTCCTTTGGCGCTTCCGGCCCGATCGATGCGCTTTACGAACACTTTGGTATTACGCCCAAGGCCGTTGTTGAAGCTGTCACCGCGCAGTTGTAAGAGACCGCTGCCTCCCCTTTCCCCCCTCCCCTTCTAGGAGCGAATAACCATGGCAGTTCGCGTCGCCATCAACGGCTTTGGCCGCATCGGTCGCAACATCCTGCGCGCCATCGTCGAGTCCGGCCGCACCGACATCGAAGTCGTGGCCGTCAACGATCTTGGCCCGGTCGAAACCAATGCCCACCTGCTGCGCTATGACAGCGTGCACGGCCGCTTCCCGTTCGAGGTCGTGGTCGAAGGCGACGTGATCAAGACCCACGGCCAGACCATTAAAGTCACCGCCGTCAAGAACCCGGCCGAGCTGCCGCATGCCCAGATGGGCGTCGATATCGTCCTCGAATGCACCGGCATCTTTACCTCCAAGGAAAAGGCCTCGGCGCACCTTCAGGCCGGCGCCAAGAAGGTCGTGGTTTCCGCTCCCGCCGATGGCGCCGACAAGACCATCGTCTACGGCATCAACCATGCCACGCTGGGCAAGGATGACATCGTCATCTCCAACGGCTCCTGCACCACCAATTGCCTTGCCCCCATGGCCATGGTCATGAACGAGCTCGTCGGCATCGAAAAGGGAATGATGACCACCATCCATTCCTATACCGGTGACCAGCCGACGCTCGACACCATGCACAAGGATCTTTACCGCGGCCGTGCCGCAGCCCTCAGCCAGATCCCGACCTCGACCGGCGCGGCCAAGGCCATCGGCCTCGTTCTGCCCGAACTCAAGGGCAAGCTCGACGGCATCTCGATCCGCGTGCCGACCCCCAACGTCTCGCTCGTCGATCTCAAATTCGTCGCCAAGCGCAGCATTACCCCGCAGGAAGTCAACGACGCCCTGATCGCCGCCGCCGATGGCAAGCTCAAGGGCGTGATGACCTATACCCATCACCCCCTGGTCTCGAGCGACCTCAACCACGACCCCCATTCCTGCACGATCCTCCTGGACCAGACCAAGGTCCTCGACGGCAATTTCGTGAACATCATGGGCTGGTACGACAACGAGTGGGGTTTCTCCAACCGCATGCTCGACACCACCGTCGCCTTCGCGGCAACGCTGTAAAAATCCAAGGGCGCCGCAAGGCGCCCTTTCTGCTTGTGGCCTCGCAGCGCACCTCCATGAGACCTCATGGTGAGGCGCGTAGCGCAAGCGCAGCCTCGAACCAAGAGGTCGGGTACCCCGCACTTCCCCCACACTCGATGTCGCCCCGGGCTAGACCCGGGGCCCATCCCGAGATCTCAAGCTAGGCCCCGGCCTACGCCGGGGTGACAGCCACTGAATGTTGGGTCACTGTGCGCCCAACCAACCACCGTACCCCCCATGCTCAACCGCTCCATCCGCTGGCAAGGCCTCGACCTTCAAACCCTAGAACACGCCCACATCGTGGATGGCCGCAACACCCACATTCGCGGCACCATTATCGGCCCCGATTGGGGCCTCTTCTATCGCCTCAAACTCGATGAAAACGCCCACACCCGCGCGGTCCGCATCGAGCGCGCCGATGGACAGGTGCTCGAACTCTTTTCCGACGGCGCCGGCACCTGGTCCGACGACCGCGCCGAACCCATCCCGGCCCTGCGCGGTTGCATCGACGTCGACATCTGGCCCACCCCGATGACCAATTCCCTGCCCATCTGGCGCACCGAATGGACTGACCAACCCATCCGCTTCGCCATGGCCTGGATCGACGCGACGACCCTGGAGTTCAAGCGCTCCGAACAGATCTACACCAAACTCGACCCCACCCACTTCCGCTTCCAATCAGCAGATTTTGAGGCGGTGCTGACGGTGGATGCGGATGGATTGGTGACGGACTATCCGGGGCTGTTTGCACGACAACTCTAGTCTACTGACACATTCCGAGGGGCAAGGAAGGTAGAAAGCAAACAGAATGCCTCAGCCTGAAGAGCCAACTCATCTTCTTAAAGCCAAGCGCTGCCTAGCATCCCGGCAAAAAGCTGCCTTTACGTCAAAGGCTCCGCCAGCCTGCCCCAAACAGGATCCCAGAATTTTCATCTTCAATTCGAACGACAATGCGCTTCAGGCCCAATCCAGTCCACCAAGCTTCTGCAATCGCGAATGCTTGGTTCACTGGAATCGGCAAAGAGGCAATCTCATCAACCGTCTATACGGCAGCAAAGCTTTGGCCAAATAAGCGTGTAATTTCCACCAACACATCGTGGTGCAAAAGGGCCGAGCCGGGTCCAAGCTTTTCGCTATCTGTCATCTAAATCCCTCTCGCTGCGCGATAGCGACTGCATGCGAGGCTAAGATTTGATCATTCCGCCGCGACGATCAGTCCGGAGAAATAGAGGGTGAAGAGTTGTCTTCCGCCCTCCTCTTCAACACGCATCTGCCACCCACGGATGTCGAAGAACTGCGAGCCCAACTCACTAATCATCGCGATAGCCCACAAAATCGCTTCAGAGCGAGCGTGTTCGTCGCTCTCGCACAGAGTGCCCGAAAGATCGGGTGCATACTGGCCATCTCTGACGTGAAAAAAGTATCGAGGCATGCACGTGCTCCACTATGGCGGTAGCGCGTTTCATCTCTCAAGCACCGATTGCCTTGCTTGGACGGTGACGGACAACAATGTAGACGCCAGCTTGACGTTCCCGAGTCCTTCAACAACTTGATCTAGCGCGAGTCGTCCGTTCCTGCCGCGTGCAAAGCGGACGCTCCTTGTAGATACAAAAAACCCGCCGACGCTCGCGACGGCGGGTCATAAAGCGGCCAAGAGGCCGCCGGTCTGTTACAGAATTATTTCTGCAGCATGAGATTGATTGCAGATTCACGCCCATCGCGACCGGTTTCGACCTCGTAGGTCACCTTATCGTTTTCATAAAGCCCAGAAACACCGGAGCGCTCTACAGCGGAGACGTGGACGAAGTGGTCCTTGCCGCCATTTTCCGGGGTAATGAAACCAAAGCCCTTGGTTGCGTTGAAGAATTTAACGGTGCCGTTGATGGTGGCCATTTTGATATTCCTTGAGCTCGGAGCCGAAGCAAAGCGAGCGTTGCCCTTCGCGACATGCGAGAGGGAGCATAGACGTTCGCAAAGTGGATCAGAGAGCCAAGGACCGGAAGAACCGGCAAAGGCAGCCGACTTGGGCTGAAAACGCGTATAAAGGCTTATTGCAGGTAATAGTGGTGATGGGAAGGCAGAGGACACCGAATAAAATTACAAGTTTTTCTTGTTAAACCTACTTGTAATTACTTCTGTCGCTGAGCTCATGGTCTAAAGCGTCGCGATGCAAGCGTCGGCGACGTCGCCATAGCAACACGCCTAGCAGAAAAATCGGCACGAAGCTTGCCCCAATGGCGACAGGATGAGCTAGCACCTCGACATCGTAGAACATGCCAAAGATCACGAGCATCAAGAAGGCCAGGATTATTGCAATTAGGCCGTAGGTGAACGCGGATCCCTCAGGCCAAGGGGCATACTTGTTGGCGGCAGCAATCGCCATTGTTCGTCTATGGTGTTCTGGCAAACCTTGACCCCTCAAGCTATGACTAATCGATTGAAGAGGCAGTTGGCGCAGCACGCCTCTAGGACAAGCCTGAATTGACGTCATGCTGGCTGTCCGCCAGCAAGGCGGCTTCCAATTCTGCCATCGTGACCGAAATCGCGCTAGTTGTCCCACCGTCCACCAGCATCAACTGGCAAGAGGCACGATAGGCTTCCCACGATACGTCTAACGGGATCTGCTCCACCACCAGATCGAACGTCCCCGGTGCATGAGCTTCAGGCATGTTAGCTAGGGCAAAGCGATGGTTGAAGGTAATTTGCCGTGTCGTGACCTTTGCGCTCATAGACGCCCGCCTTTGCCATCGACGTTCTGAATGAACGCACGACGCAGCGGGTAGTCCTCCGAAAAATACAGGCTGCGAATAGCGTCACCGTTATAGCGAATTTCGCTAGCCTCAATGAGGGAGCTTGCCTGGACGCCAACTGGCAGTTCCTCGACCGTGAACTGGACCGCTTCTGCAAGTGAGGGGAAGCGCTGATAGCGGGCCACGCGGGGCGAGCTTTGGCGACGTCCAGGATAGAGTTCGGCTGGCGCATTGTAGTTGGTCATCGGTGTTTCCTTGAAAGAGGGCGAAATCGAGCGCCGCGGGGCGCAACGTTCATGATCCAAGGAAAGCGGCAGGAGCCGGCGGCCAAAGGCGTTTGAAACGCATGCACATATATGGTGCTCAATAGCCGCTTTTGTAAGGCCGAAGGGTTTTCGAATAACGACGCCGATAAGTGTTTTTGAAGTCCGGTTTTGCTAACGGCTGCAAAGCGCTCTTTTGCCGACCAATTCCTGACTTATCCCCCTTATCCCCTCCCCCAAAACCTTGCGCTACTCTCCCCTCATTCCCGCCGCACACGCGGTGCCGACGAAGCATCGGGCGGGGGGACGGGTCTTTCGGGGTCGCCTGAGGGAGTGCGTGGATGCCGACGCCGGCCAGGGGAGCGTTCTGGCTTGGGGAGATGGGAACTCGCGCACCCGCCTTAAGCCTCAACGATCGCCGTCACCCCTATGGTGGGCTGCCCGAGGCATGCGCAAAAAATCCCGATCGTGCGAAGCGGCTTTCGCCTCTTCACTATACAACCATCCGGGGCGAAAGCCGCTTCTCACCGTGCTTGAACCGCCCCGCCGATCCGGCCGGGCGGCGCTTCCGCACGCCTCTTTTTCATGGGTCCCCGCTTCCACCCGCTTTGCCACTCTGCTACCCCACGGGAACGACCAACCCTGCCGGAGGACAAACCCGTGAGCCAGAGCTTCAAGACCCTCGACGAACTGGACCTTTCCGGCAAGCGCGTCCTCCTGCGGGCCGATCTCAACGTGCCGGTCGCCGATGGCAAGGTCACCGACGCCACCCGCATCGAGCGCCTCGTCCCCACCATCCGCGAAATCGTCAAGCACGATGCCAAGGTCATTCTTCTGAGCCACTTCGGCCGCCCCAAGGGCAAGGTCGATCCCGAATTCTCGCTCGAACAGGTCTGCGCCGCCATTGCCGACGCCACCGGCCACCCGGTCGGCTTCGTTGCCACCGATTGGGTCGATGTTTCGGCCGCCAAGCAGGCCATCGACGAAGCCCCGGCCGGCTCCGTCCTCGTGCTCGAAAACACCCGCTTCCATCCCGGCGAAGAAGAGAACGATCCCGAACTCGCCAAGCTGATGGCCAGCCTCGGCGACCTCTATGTCAACGACGCCTTCTCCGCCGCCCACCGCGCCCATGCTTCGACCGAAGGCCTTGCCCACCTCCTGCCTTCCGCCGCCGGCCTTGCGATGCAGGCCGAGCTCGAGGCGCTCGAAACCGGTCTCGGCAAGCCGAAAAAGCCCGTCGTTGCCATTGTCGGCGGCGCAAAAGTCTCGTCCAAGATCGACCTCCTCGAAAACCTCGTCACCAAGGTCGATGGCCTCGTCATTGGCGGCGGCATGGCCAATACCTTCCTCTTCGCCATGGGCTATGGGGTCGGCAAGTCGCTCTGCGAGAAGGACCTCGCCGATACCGCCCGCCGCATTCTCGACAAGGCCGACAAATCCGGCTGCGCCATTATCCTGCCGGTCGACGCCGTCGTGTCCTGGCACTTCAAGGCCAATTCCCCGACCCGCCTTTATGGCGTCGACTCGATCGACCCCGATGGCATGATCCTCGATATCGGCCCGCAATCGATCGAGCGCATCAATGGCGCCATCGACGATGCCCATACCGTGGTCTGGAACGGGCCGGTCGGCGCTTTCGAAATGACCCCCTTCGATGCCGGCACCGTCGCCATCGCCAAGCACGTCGCCAAGCGCACCCATGATGGGCACCTCGTCTCGGTCGCCGGCGGCGGCGACACCGTCGGTGCCCTCGCCCATGCCGACGTCAAGGACAAGCTCACCTACGTCTCCACCGCCGGCGGCGCCTTCCTCGAATGGATGGAAGGCAAACCCCTCCCCGGCGTTCAGGCACTCAAGAAGTAGAACGTTAGTCGCATATCCGGAGGTCTAATCGAAACGCAGCTGACGAAAGTCTAAGGTCGGGTCCTAACCACCGAGGATCTCGATGACCAAGTCGCTCAATGCCATCGCCCAAAAACTGATGACCCCCGGCATGGGCATCCTTGCTGCCGACGAGTCCGAAGGCACGATCGGCAAGCGCTTTGACAAGATCAGCCTGCCCAATACGCTTGATTTGCGCCGCGACTATCGCGAGATGCTGTTTGGCGCCACCGACGCCATGCGCCACTACATTTCCGGCGTCATTCTCACCGAGGAAACGCTCAAGCAATCCGCCGCCGACGGCACCCCCTTCCGCGCCATCCTCGCCGATGCCGACGTCATCCCTGGAATCAAGGTCGACCGCGGCGCCTTCCCCATGCCGGGCGAAGCGGGCGAAAAGATCACCGAAGGCCTCGATGGCCTTCGTCAGCGCCTCGCCGCCTATGCAGATCTGGGCGCCGGTTTTGCCAAGTGGCGCGCCGTGATCACCATCAACGACATCGCCCCCACCCGCAACAATATCCGCGCCAACGCCCATTCCCTGGCCCGCTACGCCATGCTCTGCCAGGAAGCCGGCATCGTCCCCATCGTCGAGCCGGAAGTCGTCGGCGATGGCGAGCCGGGCAACCACTCGCTCGAACGCTGCGCCCAGGTCACCGGTGACGTGCTCGAAAACGTGTTCAAGGAACTCCGCCTCGCCGGTGTCGACCTTGCCGGCATGCTGCTCAAGCCCAACATGGTCCTTCCCGGCGTCAATTCCCGCGACCGCCCCACCGTCGAGGAAGTCGCGCAGCGCACCGTTGCCGTGCTCAAGGAGCACGTCCCCGCCGCCGTACCCGGCATCGCCTTCCTCTCCGGCGGCCAGACCGACGAGGAAGCCACCGCGCACCTTTCGGCGATGAACCGCATCCCAGGCAAACCGTGGCCGCTGACCTTCTCCTATGGCCGCGCCCTCCAGAACGTCGCCCTGCGCACCTGGGCCGGCCGCCGCGAGAATTTCCCCCAGGCGCGCCAGGCCTTCGCCCACCGCGCTCACATGAATTCCCTCGCCGCCACCGGCGAATGGACCAACGCGGTCGACCGCGCCGCCTAAGAGGTTACCGACGCTCCCAACGTCGCAACGACGCGCGCCTCCTCCGGGGCGCGCGTCTCTTCTTGCAGCCATGGCCCCGGCGCCCTATTGAGGTCCGTCCCTTTGTCGCCAAAATCCGCTCATAGGGAGCAACGCGTCGACGCATAGGACGGCCATGGCCCCCCAGCTTTATCTGATTACTCCGGCTGATCCCGATCTCGAGCGCTTCCCGCGCCAGCTGATGGCCGTGCTGACCGGCCCCGAAGTCGCCGCCCTCTTGGTCCGCCGTGGCGACATGGACGACACCGCCTATGCCGACCTCGTCGAACGTCTCGTGCAGATCGGCCAGGCTTCCGGCGCCGCCGTTCTCGTTGAAGACGACGTCGCCCTCGCCCGCCGCGCTGGTGCCGACGGCGTCCACGTCACCCGGGGCGGTGCAAAAGCCATTCGCGCTGCCATCGAGGCCTTGAAGCCCGACGGCATTGTCGGCGTCGGCGGTATTAACTCCCGTCATGATGCCATGAGCTATGGTGAACTCGACGTCGATTACGTGATGTTCGGCCCCCTTGGGGGTGAGCGCGATGCGCAAGCGAGCGAGTTGGCGCAGTGGTGGGCGGAAACGTTCGAAGTGCCGGCGGTGCTTTCTGATCCCAATGCCAATGCAGCAGAAGTGGGTATCTTGGCCACGGAGTTTCTGGCCGTTTCCGACTGCGTCTGGTCCACCCCCGACCCGGTCGCCACCATGGCTGCCTTCGACCGCGCGGCAAAGGAAGCGGCATGATCCGCCCCCTGCCCGTACTTGCCCTTGTGGCCGCCCTCGCCTCCTTGCCCACCCTCGCGCAGGAAACACCGGCCGACCAGATCAGCGAGGCCGTACTCGGGCCGCGCGCGCCGGTGGATTATGCCTTCGGCGCCTTCCAGCGCGGCTACTATCTCACCGCCTTCGAACTTGCCCTTCCCCGCGCCGAGCAAAATGATGCCGCCGCGCAAACCCTTATCGCCGAAATCTACGCCAAGGGCCTGGGCGTTCCGGAAAATCACGAGCGTGCTGCCGGTTGGTACCAACTGGCCTCGCGCAACGGCGACCGCTTGGCAACCTTTGAACTCGGCATGCTCTACCAGGCCGGCCTCGGCGTCCCCAAGAGCCGCGAACGCTCGGCCGAGCTTTTCAAAGCCGCATCCGACGCCGGATATGTTCCCGCCAAATATAACATGGCGCTGCTCCACGTCGAAGGCATCTATGCCGAGCCAAGCCTTGTCACGGCCGCCACCCTGATGCGGGAAGCCGCCGAAGCCGAGCTTCCCGAAGCCCAATATGACTATGGATCGATGCTGCTTGAAGGCGCCGGCGTCGCCCCAAATAATGAGGAAGGCGCCCGCTATATCGAGCTTGCCGCCCGCCAGGGTCTGACCGACGCCCAAGTCGATTTTGCGACCCTGCTCTATCTCGGTCAGGGTGTTGAGCGGAACGTCGAGGACGCCGCCCTCTGGTATGGTCGCGCCGCCGAAAGCGGCAGCGCCGTAGCCCAAAACCGCTATGCCAAGCTCCTTGCCGTCGGCGAAGGCATCGAGGCCAACCTTGAAGACGCTGCCATGTGGCGCGCCCTTGCCCGCCGGCAGGGTCTTGTCGATCCGGACCTCGATCGCCTCCTGGTGTCCATTCCCCCTGAGACGCTGGCGCGTGCCGAAGAACGTGCGCGCTTCTGGCCATCGACGCCCCTCAATATCGAGACCGTTGCCACGGTACCGAGCATCGCGCCGGTCGAGGGACCAGTCCTGCCCGCGCCGGTCGATCCCGAAAATGCGCCAAGCCAGGTGGTCGACCCCGCCGAGGGAACCGCTGCCGAAACGGCGCCTGCCGCACCCGCAGAGCTGACACCAGAGGCACCTGCAGCCCAAGACCCTTGAACCGCAACCGCATCTGGGGCAATAAGCCCGCCACACATCAATCCAGCGGCGGAGCCAGGCTCCATGCAAGCGGGCAGCGGAACACGTCGCGCTCGTTGGGCCGCATGAGCTAGCGAGCACTCATCATGGCACGGTCAGCCCTTCTCAACGTCATGGTCAATGCCGCCATCAAGGCCGGCCGCTCCTTGTCCAAGGACTTCAACGAAGTCGAAAATCTTCAGGTCTCACGCAAGGGCCCGGCCGATTTCGTGTCCAAGGCCGACCTGCGCGCCGAGCAGATCGTTTTCGACGAACTGCGCAAGGCCCGCCCCACCTTCGCCTTCCTCATGGAAGAAGGCGGCGAGGTCTCCGGCACCGATGGCCAGCACACCTGGATCATCGACCCGCTCGATGGCACCACCAATTTCCTCCATGGCATTCCGCTCTTTGCCGTCGCGATCGCGCTGCAGCGCGGCGAAGACATCGTGGCTTCGGTCGTCTTCAACCCGATCATGGACGAACTCTTCACTGCTGAAAAAGGCGGTGGCGCCTGGCTGGCCGACCGCAAGCGCCTCCGCGTTGCCGACCGCCGCCACCTTTCCGACGCCGTGATCTGCACCGGCATCAAAACGCAAGGCACCGCCAACGATACGCTGCAGCTTCGTCAGCTTGCCGAGATCAACCCCGCCGTCGCCGGCATTCGCCGCTCGGGTTCGATCTGCCTCGACATGGCCTGGCTCGCTGCCGGCCGCTTCGATGGCATCTGGGAAGCCGGCCTCAAACCCTGGGACGTGGCGCCCGGCCAACTTCTCGTCAAGGAAGCCGGCGGCGTCGTCACCGACTTTGCCGGCGCGCAGGGGTCCGTCTGGAACGGCCAGATCGTTGCCGGCAACGAAACCCTGCAAAGCCAGCTGCTCAAGACCCTGCGGCCCATCCAGTAGGTCGAAAGACCCCCACCCGGCCTCCCCCCGAAGCAGGGGGAGGAGTTCGATCAAGCTTCAACCACCGGCCGTGCTCCTCCCCCGACTTACGGGGGAGGTTGGGTGGGGGCTTTAATTCGGCCCGTTAACCTTTTCCATTGTCACGCCAATCGCCCGCCTCTACTCTTCGCCCCATGATTTGCCGCACCAAGGGCGACACGCAAAGACGATGACGCAAGGCTACGATCCCTACCATCTCGCGACCCCGTCCGTTTATCTGGTCAAGATCATCATCTTCCTGGTGCTGGCGGGCCTGGTCGCCGCCATCCTCTTCACCAATATCGTCACCTTCTTTTGGGCCAATCCGTTCATCAACTCGATGATCTTCTTTGCCCTAGCCATCGGCATCTTCCTCAGCTTCCGGCAGCTCTATCGGTTGTTTCCCGAAGTCAAATGGGTGAACTCGCTCCAGGACGGCAACGTCTCCAACGTCCGCCCCCCGGTACTTCTCGCCCCCGTCGCCGGCCTCCTGCGCGAACGCATCGGCGAAGCGGTGATCACGCCCTCCTCCATGCGTTCCATCCTCGATTCCGTCGGTAACCGTCTTGATGAAGCCAAGGACACGTCGCGTTACCTCACCGGCCTTCTGGTGTTCTTGGGCCTGATGGGCACGTTCTACGGCCTTCTCGAAACCGTCAGCAGCGTTGCCGGCGTCATCAACGCGCTCGATGTGTCATCCGGCGATACAGCGTCGCAATTCTCTAGTCTGCGCGAAGGCCTGGCCGCTCCCCTGGGTGGCATGGGCACGGCGTTCTCGTCCTCGCTGTTCGGTCTTGCGGGCTCGCTGATCCTTGGCTTCCTCGATCTCCAGACTAGTCAGGCGCAGAACGCCTTTTATACCGATCTTGAGGACTGGATGACCTCGATGACCGAGCTCGACCATCCGGTCAGCGCCATGCAGGCCAATGCCGGCGGTCCCGACATGACGGCCGCCATCGAACGGCTCGGCGCCAATATGCAGAACCAGAACTCGAGCCAGAACGCCATCCGCGCCATGGCCGAACTGGCGCGCGGCATTGACGGCCTGGTCAAGCATATTCGCACCGAGCAGGATGACCTCCGCGCCTATATCAACGAGCAGGGCGAAACCAATCGCAAGCTGCGCGACCTGATCCAGGCCATGCTCAACGAAGCCGACAACGAGCGGCGGAACTAAACCATGCCGGGCGCCCGTTCCCGCCGCAGGCAGGAGGCCAATTACTGGCCCGGCTTTGTCGACGCCCTGTCGAGCCTTCTGCTCGTCATCATCTTCATGCTGTCGTTGTTCATGCTCACCCAGTTTTTCCTGGGCCAGGAGCTGCAAGGCCGCGATACCGCTCTGTCGCGCCTCAACTCGCAGATCGCCGAGCTGACCGACCTGCTGCAGCTTGAACGCGCCAATTCCGACGATCTGACCTCACAGCTCGCCTCCCTCACCGCAACGTTGGCCGGTGCCGAGGCCGAAAACGACGAATTAGCCGGTCAGCTCGCCGGAATCGGCGCGGGCCTCGGTGATCGGGATGCCACAATTTCCGGCTTGGAATCGCAATTACTTGCAGCTGAAAACCTGTCCGACGAGGCCAATGCGCAAGTCGCCCTCCTAAACCAGCAGCTCGCCGCTTTGCGCACCCAGATCAGTGCGCTGGAAACGGCGCTTGAAGCTTCGGAAAGCCGGGACACTGAATCACGCACTCAGATCGCCGATCTGGGGCGCCGTCTGAACCTTGCCCTGGCGCAGCGCGTGCAGGACCTGTCGCGTTATCGCTCCGACTTCTTCGGCCGCCTTCGCCAGATCCTCGAAAATCGCGCTGATGTCCGTGTCGTTGGCGATCGCTTCGTCTTCCAGTCCGAAGTGTTGTTCAATCCGGGCCAAGCCGAAATCACCGACGAGGGCCTGCCAGGCCTCGATGCCTTGGCCGATGCGATCCTCCAGCTCGAAGAAGAAATCCCCGACGATATCAACTGGGTACTGCGCATCGACGGACATACCGACGTCAGGCCCATCAGCAATGCCCGTTTCCCCTCGAACTGGGAATTGTCCGCGGCGCGTGCCATCTCCGTCGCCCAATATCTGGTCAGCCGCGGCGTCGCCCCCGCACGCCTCGTTGCTGCTGGCTTTGGTGAATTTGCCCCGCTTGACCCGGCCGATACCGAAGAAGCCTATCGCCGCAATCGCCGCATCGAGTTCAAGCTGACCGAAGGCTAGCCGGCACGACTTAACCTTAACGTGATCACACCCGTAAGCTGTGCCCAAAAGGCCACGTCACAGAAAAGCCCGGATTCCGGCCACATCCCCGCCCCAATAAGACAAGATTAACCACGTCGGCACACCGGGCCTTAAGAATAAGCGCGGTAATGCTGCGCTTAAGATTGTTGCCTTTTATGGAGCCGCCCGTGGTCCTCCCCGCCCCACTCAATACCGTTTTGCGCGCTGTCGCGATGATGTTCTTTGTCGTGGTTGTTGCTGCTTGTTCGCGCAGCGCTTCCACCGATCAGGTCGGCATGACCGGCGTTGGCAATACCGGCGCCGGCGCCCCCGGCAGCCAGCAGGAATTCATCGTCTCGGTCGGTGACCGCGTCTTCTTCACCACCGATTCCAGCTCGCTCACCACCGAAGCCATGGCTACCCTCGACAAGCAGGCTCAGTGGCTCAACCAGTACGGTAACTACCGCATCATGATCGAAGGCCATGCCGACGAACGCGGTACGCGCGAATACAACATTGCGCTGGGCGCCCGCCGCGCCTCGGTGGTCGTCAATTACCTGACCTCGCGCGGCGTCAATGCACAGCGCATCACCAGCCAGTCCTTCGGCAAGGAACGTCCGGTTGCCATCTGCAACGACATTTCCTGCTGGAGCCAGAACCGCCGCGCTGTCACCGTCGTCCAGTAAGCTCCTCCCGGAGCATCCTTCCAGCCAAGCTGGAACCCCGCAAGCGCCCGGAACCACAAAATGGTCCGGGCGCTTTCTTTTTGACTTGATTGCTCTTTATCGCCGAGCCCCGAACACCCATCTGCTGATGATCAACAATTCCGGAGGCCGGCTTGATCGCAAATCCCCTCGCAAGAAAGGGCCGCGCCGCCTTATGCGCGCTGGCCATGGCCTTCGGCGTTGGTGCCCAGGCCACAATGGCTCAGAACCTTCCTGGGGAGCTGAGCGGCCTGAGTTTCACCAATGGCGACCGCATCCTTGTCGCCCAGGCCGACAGCGCCCAGCTCATGGTGCGCGTCCAGCAGCTTGAAGAGCAGATCCGTTCGCTCAACGGGCAGATGGAGGGGCTGACCTTCCAGCTCACCCAGATGCAGGAAATCCTCAACCGCCTGCAGGAAGCACAAAACGGCGCAGCCGCCTCCCAGCCTGCCGCCGCGCCGCAGACACCGGCCTCCCCGGACGATGCTGCGCCCGCCACCGAAATTCCTGCCCAAGGCGTCCAGCCCCTCCCCGGCGAAGTGGAGTTCGACCCGACCTTCGATGACGGCACTGCCGGCGAATCGGCCGATCCGCTTGTCGGCACAAACGCAGCCGGCGGCGTTGATCTGGCCACCGGCCAACCGCTCGACCTCGCCTTTGATCCCGCAGCCAATCCCAGCGGCAATGCCGATGCCGACGCCCAATTCCGCGCTGGCTACGAAGCGCTGGTCGCCGGTGACTATGACTTCGCCGAAGAGCAGTTCGGCCAGTTCATGGAGCTCTATCCGGACAATCCGCAGCTCGTCGACGCCGCCAATTGGCGGGGCGAGGCCCTGATCGCCCAATCCTCCTATGCCGAGGCGGCCGACGTTCTGGTAGAAGCCTACCAAAAAGCGCCTGACCATCCGCGTGCCCCCGATATTCTGATGAAGCTCGGCGTATCGCTGGCCGGCGTCGGCGAACGCGAAACCGCCTGCCGCACCTTTGCCGAGGTCAGCACGCGCTATCCCGAAATCATCCCAGCGTTCCAGGCCCGCCTCGCCGAAGAAAAGGCCAAGGCCGAATGCCCGCCAGCCTGACACCCGACCTGGGTGACATCGATGTGCTGGCGCGCCTCTTCGCGCCGGCCGCCAACCAGAGGGCCATTGGCCTCGCCGTCTCCGGCGGGCCAGACAGCCTGGCGCTGATGCTCCTGGCGCAACGCTGGGCCACAAGTGTCGACCGTCCGCCGCAAGTTTTCGTCTATAGCCTCGACCATGGCTTCCGTAACGAAGCGCGCGACGAAGTTGCCATGGTTCTCGCCGCCGCCGCATCTCTCGGCATCCCCGCCCGCGGTCTGGAATGGACCGGCGAAAAGCCCCAGACCGGCCTTCAGGAAGCTGCCCGCCAGGCGCGCTACCGCCTTATCGCGGAGGCCATGACTGCGGACGGCGCCACCATGCTGCTGACCGCACATCATCGTGCCGACCAGGCAGAAACCGTGCTGATGCGCCTGGCCCATGGCAGCGGCATCGAGGGCCTCAAGGCCATGACCGCACTTTCTGCGGTTGAAGGCGTTCCCGTTTTCCGTCCCCTACTCGACGTAGAGCCCACCGCCTTGGCCGCCGTTGTCGACGCTGCCGGCCTCAGCCCGGCACGCGATCCCAGCAATGACGACCCCAGCTATGAACGCGTCCGCTGGCGCCAACTCCTGCCCAGCCTTGCCGCCGAAGGTCTCGATAGCGCGGCTCTTTCCCGCTTCGCCAGCCGCATGGCCGAAGCGGATGCCGCCCTTGCGCAGGTGACCGATCTCGCTTTCACGCAGATGGTCACCCTCGACGGTTTCGGTGCCGCTTCGCTCGCCCGCGACACCTTCGCCGCGCTCAGCCCCGCCATCGGGCGCCGTGTGCTCGGCCGCGTGCTCAACATCGTCGGTGGTCGCCAAAAACCACGTGCCCTGGGTCAGGTCGAGCGCCTCTACGACCAGATCCTCGCCAACGATCTTCCCCGTGCCGCCACGCTGCTCGGCGCCGTTACCCGGCTCAAGGACGAACACATCGTCATCTCGCGCGAGCCCGGCCGCGCCCTTCCGTCCGACGCCGCCCTTCCCCCGGGCAGCCAGCTCGTTTGGGACCAGCGTTTCCTCATCACCAACACGTCCGACGAAATCGGCCTCACGGCTGCGGCCGCCGACCATCTCCCGCGCCACCGCCTCGAAGACGTCCTCGGCTTCAAGGTCACGACCCCAGCCGAAGCCATCCGCACCGCGCCCCTGGTCCGCGACGCCGAAGGGAGCATGCTGGCCCTGGGCGGCTGGTCATTCGACGAGCGGGTAAAAGTCGAGCTTTTGATCGACTGATGCCCTACTCAACCGCGAGTAGCCCTCATCCTGAGGTGCGAAGCGCAGTGTAGCCTCGAAGGACGAGGGCGTGGCACTCAAACGACTAGATCTGATGCACTTCGCCGGACGCCACGATCGGCCCACTCGGAATGCCGCCCGGCGCGCCGCCCTTTGGCTCCAGCGTAATCGCCAGCACCGACCCCTCGCCCCAGCCTGCCCTCACGGTGTCGCTCAGCGGCACTGACGACCGCTCGTTCACCGGGATCACACCCATGGAAATCGGATCGTTCCCACCCTGGATCGCCCAAAGTTCGAGGTCGCGATCATCCACCGGCTCGCCCGAAAGCGCCGTTAGCCGCACCGTGCCAGCGCCATCATAAAGCGCGACGAACTGCACATCGCTGCCCTCGGCCTGCAAGGCCGCGACAAGCTGCGTTGTCAATGCCGAAACATCCTGCCGCGGCTCCATGACGTTGACGCCGATGGCAATCACCGCCACCGCGAGCGCCCCCGCTGCCAGCCCGCGCCACAGCATCAGGCTGTCCATCCAGCTGGTCTTGCGTTCGGCGCCAAACAGTCGGCTCTCGATCCTCTCGATCACCCGCGCCGGCGGCGCAGCTTCCGCGTAATCCGCATCGAACGACGAAAACCGCGCCATCCAGAAATCCCGCTCCGCCCTAAGCCGCGGATCGGCCTCGATCAGGCGCTCGGCGCGCCGATGCGCTTCCGGCCCGAGCAGGCCCAGGACGTATTCGGCGACCATCGTGTGGCGCCCCTCGTCCCCGTCTATGCCCCGCTCGTCGCTCATGCCGTCAGACACTCTCTCAGTTTGATCAGGCTGCGTCGCAGCCAGGTTCGCATCGTATTCAAGGGCACAGCATAGCGCTCTGCCAATTCTTCATAACTATAGCCGTCAAGGTAAGCACCCTTTACGGCCTCCGCCCGGTCCGGCTCCAGCTGAGCCATGCAGGCTTCTATTCGTTGCCCATCTTCGCTGGCACCCACCAGCGTTTCCGGGCTTGGCCCTTCGTCGGCGATCTCCATCGCCTCGTCGAGCTCCTGGCTGGCCGGCCGCCGCGCCCGCACGATATCGAGCGCATGATTGCGCGCCACCGCCACGAGCCAGCTGATCGGGCTGTACTGTCCTGCAACGAACCGATCGGCCCGCTGCCAGATCTTGACATAGACTTCCTGGATCGCCTCTTCGGCCTCCGCTCTGTCCCTCAAGATACGGAGCACCACGCCGAAAAGTTTCGCACTGGTGCGGTTATAGAGGGTGCGAAACGCCCCACGGTCGCGCAGCGAACAGCGCGTGATAAGGTCAGCGATATCCGCGCTGGCGGATGACGTTGGCATGTGGGATTGCCCTCCCGGATATCGAGCATAACGCACCGGGCGCAAAAAGGGATCATCCCGCCATGAAAATGTCGGCAAAGACGATTTCATCGTCGCCCAAAATGTTTTAGATCGCTTTCACCCCAGCGGCCCACCAACCGGAGCTCCCCCCGCCCATGTCCAACGACGCCTCCGAAACGGACCGCTTCAGCCATGATGCCGGCATCCTGGCCCAGGCCCTGCCGTACATGCAACGCTACGAGGGCAAGACCGTCGTGGTGAAATATGGTGGCCACGCCATGGGCGACCAGAAGCTCGGCCAGGCCTTTGCTCGCGACATCGCCCTGCTCAAGCAATCCAAGGTCAATCCCATCGTCGTCCACGGCGGCGGTCCGCAGATCGCCTCGATGCTGAAGAACCTCGGCATTGAATCCAAGTTCGAGGGCGGCCTCCGCGTCACCGACCAGCGCACCATGGAAGTGGTGGAAATGGTTTTGGCCGGCTCGATCAACAAGGAAATCGTCGCCCTGATCAATGCCGAAGGCGAATGGGCCATCGGCCTTTGCGGCAAGGACGGCAACATGGTCTTCGCCAAGAAGGCCGAAAAGACCATTCGCGATCCCGGCTCCAACATCGAGCGCGTGCTCGACCTTGGCTTTGTCGGCGAGCCCGTTGAAGTCGACCGCACTCTCCTCGATCTCCTTGCCCGTTCCGAGATGATCCCGGTGATCGCCCCGGTCGCTCCCGGCCGCGACGGCAATACCTACAACATCAACGCCGATACCTTTGCCGGTGCCATTGCCGGCTCGCTCGGCGCCAAGCGCCTCTTGTTCCTCACCGACGTGCCCGGCGTCCTTGATCGCGACGGCCAGCTCATCCCCGAGCTATCTGTGCGCGAAGCCAAGTCCCTGATCGCCGATGGCACCATTTCAGGCGGCATGATCCCCAAGGTCGAAACCTGCCTCGAAGCCCTCGATAACGGCGTCGAAGGCGTCGTCATCCTCAACGGCAAGCAGCCGCATGTGGTGCTTGTCGAGCTCTTCACCGAATTCGGCGCCGGCACCCTGATCGTCCGCTAGGACTATCCAGTTCACCAATGAATAAGGGCCGCTCCTTGAAGCGGCCCTTTTGTTTAGGCTTCAACCACGACCGGCGCTGGCCCGCCATGTTCCTGCGGCTTGGAAGGCCGGAAGCGGAAGGCCAGAAGAAGCACCACGACGAAGGACGCGACCTGATACCAGAGCGCCAGCGCCGCGGCGTCGGCGAAGGCCGCATTGGGTGCTGCACCAGCGGCAAAGTTGCTAGCAAGCTGGGTAAAGAACAACTGTCCGACCACGGCCACGCCCACCGCGCCGCCCACCTGCTGGAACGCCTGCAACGCACCCGACCCGGCACCCGCATCGCGCGGCGGCACATTGCGCAGCACCAGCTGGAACAAGGACGAGAAGCCGGTACCAAGCCCAACACCTGCGATCAACAGCGGTGGCAAGAAGCTCCAGCTATCGATGGTGGCGCCAGCATTGTCGATGATGAAGTGCAGCCACAAAATGCCGCCCGCCAGCATCGCACCCGCCACCGCCACACGAGCCCGCAGATAATGCGACCCGAAGCGCGCAGCGATAAACGACGCCAGAAGCACACCCACCGAGAACGGCGTATTGGTGAGGCCCGATTCAAGCGGCGTAAAGCCAAAGCCCGATTGCAGCAGCAGCGAGATCACGAGGAACATGCCCGGAATGCCCGATGCGTAGATCGTGACCACAAAGGCGCCGAACATATAGTCGCGGTTGCGCAGGAGGCTATAGTTGAGCAGTTGCGGCTCGTTGCGCTGTGCCCTATGGCGCTGCCAAAGGTAGAACATGCCGATCAGCACGAGACCGGCGCCGATCAGCGCCCAGATCCACAGCGGCCAACCCAGAGGCTCACCTTCGACGATGCCGTAGACGATGGCGACGATGCCGGTGCCGAAAAGCCCGATGCCGACATAGTCGTTGCGGATTTCCCGGTGACCAGGCACGCGCGGGATCACCAGCCAGCCGGCAACGATGGCGATCAGGCCGATCGGCACGTTGACGAGGAAAATAGGCTCCCAATCAAGCCCAAACAATTGCGCATCGATCAACACGCCACCCAAAATTGGGCCACAAACGGCGGCGAGACCTGCCGAAAGACCAAAGAGGGAGAATGCCTGACCGCGTTCTTCCGGGGGGAAGGTGACGGTCGCGATCGCCAAAACCTGCGGCGCCATCATCGCGCCGGCTAGGCCCTGCAGCACGCGCGCCGCGATCAGCATCTCGATCGAACCCGAAAAGCCGCACAGCGCCGAGGCCGCAGTAAAGGCCACTGCACCCCAGAGGAACATCTGGGTGCGGCCCACGATGTCGCCCAGGCGCCCAAACGGCAGCAGGCCCAATGCGAAGGCGAGGACGAAAGCGGCCACCACCCATTCGATCTGGCTGTCGCTTGCGCCCAGGCCAGCCCGCATCGATGGCAAGGCGACGTTGACGATGGTCACATCGATCAGATTCATGAAATTGGCGATCAGCAGAACGATCAGCGCCGGCCAGCGCCGCGGATCGGGTGGAGTGGCCGGTGCGGCCCCATAGCTAGACATGATTGTCCCTCAAGACTTGTTGGACGGGCGCACGAAGGCGCGCTCGATTTCAGCGAAAAGTTGGGGTGCCGGGCCGAACTTGCCGCGCGTGCGGGCTAGTTCGGAGAGCGCCCCGGTGATCAGAAGTGCGCCTGAGACAGGGTCGATGTCGGCGCGAAACGAACCGTCTTCGATCCCGAGCCGCAGGATATCGGCCAGTTGGCTGCGCCAGTAGCTGCCCATCGGCGCCATGATGGCAGAGATAGCGACATCCCGGCGCGCCCGCTCGGTAAGTTCAGCCAATAGGATGATGAGGTCGGGCGCCTCGTCCATGGTTTCGGCAAAGTCGTCGAACTCCATGCGCAGGAGTTCGAGCGCCGTCTTGCCCTCGCGTGGGTGACGCGCGGCCTGTTGCTTGAACTGGTCGCGGATGGTTTCCGCCACGAGGCTGACCAGAGCCTCCTTGCTCGGCACGTGGTAATGCAGCGTTGCGATATTGATGCCGACCCGCGCCGCGATATCCCGTGTGCGCAGACCTTCGAGTCCTTTCTCGACAATGATCTCACGGGCCGCTCGGCCAATAGCCGCCCGCCGGTCGTCGCCCGATCCACGCTTTTGTTGTTCTACACTCATGCCGCCGCTCTACGCCTCAGGCAAGACATAATCAATCACTTGATTGAGGCATTGTTGCCCTGCAGCCGCTGCATGACTCGTGCTAGCGCCTGCGGTTGACATTTGCTGTCAGCAGGCGTCCATCACCGCAAAATACGGAGTGCGGCCATGACCGACTATGTCAAAAAGATCCTGACGTCCTCGGTTTACGACGTCGCCGAGCAAACCCCGCTCGACCGCATGGAACTGCTATCCACGCGGCTTGGCCACGACATTCTCGTCAAGCGCGAGGACCTCCAGCCGGTCTTTTCCTTCAAGATCCGCGGCGCCCATAACCGCATCGTCCATCTCACCGCTGAAGAACGCGCCCGTGGAGTCATCTGCGCTTCTGCCGGCAATCACGCGCAGGGCGTTGCCCTTTCCGCCACCCGCCTTGGCATCCGCTCCGTCATCGTCATGCCGACGACGACACCGGTGATCAAGGTCAACGCGGTGCGTCGTCTTGGAGGCGAGGTCGTGCTCTTCGGCGATGGTTTCGACGCGGCCCCCGCCCATGCCTCGATTCTTGCCGAGCGAAATGGCTACGTCTTCGTCCACCCCTTCGATGATCCCGATGTCATTGCCGGCCAGGGCACGGTCGGCCTCGAAATCATGCGCCAGCACCCCGAGCCGATCGGCGCCATCTACATCCCCGTCGGGGGCGGTGGCCTCGCAGCTGGCATTGCCAGCTTCGTCAAGTTCCTCCGCCCCGAGATCCGCATCATTGGTGTGGAGCCCGAAGAAGCCGCCTCCATGAAGGCCGCCATCGCCGCCGGCAAGCCCGTGCCGCTCGACCAAGTCGGGCTCTTTGCCGATGGCGTCGCCGTGCGTCAGGTGGGCGACGAAACCTTCCGGCTCTGCCGCGATCTTCTCGACGGCATCGTCACCGTCACTGCCGACGAAATCTGCGCCGCCATCAAGGACATTTTTGACGACCATCGCGCCATCACCGAACCCGCCGGCGCCCTCGCCCTCGCCGGCCTGCGCCGCGACATCGACAACGGCACCGCCCCCGATGGCGCCCTGATCGCCATCAACTCCGGCGCCAACGTCAATTTCGATCGCCTGCGCTATGTCGCCGAACGTGCCGAGATCGGCGAACGCGCCGAAGCCCTCCTCGCCGTCACCATCCCCGAGCGCCCCGGCTCCTACCGCGCCTTCATCCGCCTCCTCGGCGCCCGCGCCATCACCGAGTTCAACTACCGCTTCGCCCCCGGCAACAGCGCCGGCATCTTCGTCGGCATCAAGCTTGCCAATGGTGATGCCGAAAAGCACGAAATCATCGAGCTGCTCGCCAGCAACGGTCTCGATGTCACCGACATGACCGACAACGAAGTCGCAAAGCTCCACGTCCGTCACATGGTCGGCGGCCGCGTCGGCGGCCTCCATGACGAGATGATCTTCCGCTTCCAGTTCCCCGAACGTCCTGGCGCGCTCCTAAAATTTCTCGAAGGACTGAACGATGCCTGGAACATTTCATTGTTCCACTATCGCAACCATGGGTCCGACTATGGACGCGTGCTGGTCGGCATCCAGGTGCCAGCTGAGACACAAGGGGACTTCTTTGCCCATATCGATGCAATCGGCTTCCCCTACTGGAACGAGACCGACAATCCCGCTTACCGTCAATTCCTCGATCGCCAATAGTCCCCACCCAAATGGGCGGCGACTTCATTCTGAAATAAACCGCATCTACACCACCTGACGTATTTCCGCCCCGAACCAGTTGCAATTGGTCGGGCCTGGAGCAATTTGCATTTGATCATCGGCCTTTGGGGTGCACCAAAGGCGAAAATCTACAAATAAAGGGACAGAAGAACATGATCCGGACCACCAAGACCGCCGGCCTGATGCTTGCTAGCGGCCTGACGACACTCGCCTTGATGCAGCCCGCTTCCGCGCTCGAAGCGCAGGCCTTCATCGATCGCTTCGAGGCCGTCTATGCGGTCATGGGTTATGATCTCGATTTCGGCACCGCCACCCTCAATGGTGATACGGTCACCGTCGATGGCGTCACTGTTGGCTTTGCCGGCCCGGACGCTGAAGGCATGGAACCCACCACTTTCGACGTCGAACTGACCTTTACCGGCGTCGTCGAGAATGAAGACGGCAGCTACTATGCCGAACAGCTCACCGTCCCCGATATCGACACCGAGTTCGCTCAGGATCCGGTCGGCCATGTGAGCCTCACCGGCATGGTCGCCGAAGGCCTCTGGCTGCCGCCGGAAGGCGAGACCGGTGCCGAATTCCTGCTGCAGACCGTCGAACGTGTCGCCACCGGCCCGCTGGTCGTCAGCCGCGCCGGCGAGGAAGTCATCCGCTATGACGGGCTCGACTACAGCTCAGAATTCGCCTTCGACGCTGAGGATGCCCTTGAATCCATCAGCTCGACTTTCACTGTCTCCAACATCTGGGCCGACCTTTCGACCGTTGGCGAAGAACAGCCCGGAGCCGGTGCCGTGATTGAAGCCCTCGGCCTCACGACCATCGATGGCAATATCAGCCAGTCCGGCACCTGGACCCTCGCCGATGGCCACCTGGCGCTCGAAGAATCGCTCCTCGACTTCGCCAATGTCGGCAAGCTCAACTTCACCTTCGACATCACGGGCTTCACCACCGAAGTGCTCGACAAGATCTATGCGATGAATGGGAGCGACATTGACCCGACCACCGAGGAAGGCCAGGCCCAGCAGATGATGATGGGCATGGAAATGGCCCAGGCCCTGTCGATCTCCGGCGCGACCATCCGCTACGACGATGCCGGCCTTGCTCCCAAGCTGCTCGACCTCTTTGCCGCCCAGTCCGGCACGGATCGCGCCGCCTTTGTCGAAGGCATCAAGCCGGTTGTCCCCGCCATGATGGCCGACCTCAACGCCCCGGCACTGGTTGATCTTGTCGTCCCCGCCGTCAACGCCTTCCTCGACAATCCGCAGAGCTTCGAGGTTGCCGTGGCTCCGGCCTCGCCCACGAGCTTCCTCGTCTTGGCTGCCGCCGCCGCCAACCCGGCTGGCCTGATCCAGGCGCTGGGCCTCACGGTCACCGCCAACCAGTAATCCTGATGGGGGCCCGGCAACGGGCCCTCACTCTTTTGGCACACAGATGAAGCCTTCACCTTTTTCTGTCATGGTCACCCTATGACCGCACTGCCCCTGCCTCGCTCCAGCTTTGATCACGTCACCGAATGGGTGTTCGACCTCGACAACACCCTTTATCCGCGCGAGTGCAATCTCTTCGCGCAGATCGACACGTTGATCACCAACTACGTGATGGACGTCACCAAGCTCGATTTCGCCGCCGCCCGCGATCTGCAGAAGGGCTACTATCGCGACTTCGGCACGACGCTGAACGGGCTTATGCACCGGCACGAGATCGACGCCGACCATTTCCTCAACACCGTGCACGCCATCGACTACACCCCGGTCGCGCCGCACCCGGAACTCATCGACGCCATCACCGCGCTTCCCGGCCGCAAGTTCATCCTCACCAATGGCGATGTGGGCCACGCCCGCAACGTCCTGATGCGCCTCGGCGGTGACCATCTCTTCGAGCATGTGCACGACATCCGCGCCATGACCTTCGTGCCCAAGCCACACCGCGAGGCCTATGACGGCTTTTTCCAGAAGCACGCCATCGACCCCACCCGCGCCGCCATGTTCGACGATCTCGAAAAGAACCTCGTCGTCCCGCACGAAGTCGGCATGTCCACCGTCCAGGTCGTCCCGCAGGAAGGCTTCCTCCACGACCAGGTCGACAGCTGGGAACTCGGCCGCTCCACCGGCCCCCACGTCCACCACATCACCGCCGACCTCGCCGGCTTCCTCCGCAACCTGCCCTAGCTCTCACGGCTCGACCGGCTCCTCCCCCTCCTTCAGGGGGAGGGTAGCGCAGCTTAGCCAAAGGCTTAGCGAAGCTAGGGTGGGGGTAATCTGCCCCCCTACATATTGTTCAGATGCAAAATATTGCCGTCCGGATCCTTGAACCAAGCCATCTTGAACCCGCCGGCGCTATGAATCCCATCCGCAAAATTCATCCCTTCATATCGCTCGAACCGCACACCCTTCTCGCGTAGCGCCGCAACGATCGCGTCGATCTCTTCACCAACACCCCAGACCACCGCATTGGCCTGATTGGTCCCGGCAAACTCGGACACATAGACGACAAGGCTCGTGCTCCCGGTGCGGAACTCCGCCACCTGCTCGTCCTGCCCGTTCACCTGCTCCAGCCCCAACACATCGGCATAAAACGCCTTGGCCCGCGCCAGGTCCTTCACCGCCACGATTGCGGCACTGTCTTTGTCCTTGAGCATCTTCGTCCTCCTGAAAGAAGATGAACGCCCGCCCATTCCGCGCGTTGCAACCGCAGCCTATTCCCGCCGACCCCTTCCGCGCACTACATTGTCCCCATGACCGATCTTCCTGGCCGCCGTCCGCCGCCAACTCCCGACAGCACCCCAACTTTCCGCGAGCGCCTCGAAAACCTGCGCCATCTCGGGCGCCTCGTCGCGCAGATCTGGCGCACCAGCCGCCCGCTGACCGCCGCCTCCATAGGCCTTCGCGTCATCGCCGCCTTCCAGCCCGTCGCGGTGCTCTACGCTGCCAAGCTGATCGTCGACGAAGTGGTCCGCCTTACCGCGCTGGAAGCCCCCGGCCCCTCCATCCTCGACTGGTGGAATGCCGGTCTCCTCGAACACATGCTGCTGTTGCTGCTGTTCGAATTCGCCCTGGTGCTCGCCAACGACGTCATTATGCGCGTTACCGGCCTCGTCGACTCCATTCTCTCCGAACTGCATTCCAATCAGGTCAGCGTCGAACTCATGGCCCACGCGGCCAAGCTCGACCTCATGCATTTTGAAAGTGCCGAATATCAGGACCGCCTCGAACGCGCCCGCCGCCAGGCCGCCGGCCGCAATGCGCTCTTGAGCCAAATGTTCGGCCAGGCGCAGGACATCCTCACTGTCGCCACGCTCGCAGCCGGCCTCTTCGTCTACGCGCCCTGGCTGATCCTTTTGCTGCCGCTGAGCTTCATTCCCTCGATCTGGGGCGAAACCCGCTTCAACACGCTCGCCTATATGATGAGCCGCTGGCGCACCCCTGAGCGGCGCGAACTCGAATATCTCCGCCACATCGGCGCCAGCGCCGAAACCGCCAAGGAGGTCAAGCTTTTCGGTCTCGGCGACTATCTCATCACCCGCTTCAAGTCCCTGGCCCACGCCATCTACCTCGAAAATCGCCACGTCACGACGCTGCGTGCCACCTGGGGCTCGGTCTTTGCCGCCATCGCCAGCGTCGCCTATTACGCCGCCTATGCCTATATCGTCTGGCGCACCATTACCGGCGAATTCACCCTAGGCGATCTCGCCTTCCTCTCCGGCTCGTTCCTGCGCCTCAACGGCCTCTTCCAGCGCATCCTTTTGGGCTTCACCGCCATCGCCGGCCAGTCCATGTATCTTGACGATCTCTTCTCCTTCTTCGAGATCGAGCCCACCATCCTGGCGCCCGCCAACCCGAGCCCCTTCCCCGCGCCCATCACCCAAGGCATCCGCTTCGAAGGCGTCGGCTTCAAATATCCCGAAAGCGAAAACTGGGTCGTGCGCGATCTAAGCTTCACCCTTGCCGCCGGCGAAACCCTGGCGCTGGTCGGCGAGAACGGCGCCGGCAAGACCACAATCGTCAAGCTCTTGACCCGCCTCTACGATCCCAGCGAAGGCCGCATTACCGTCGACGGCGTCGACCTCAAGAGCATGACGGCCAACGAAATTCATCGCCATGTCGGCGTCATCTTCCAGGATTTCATCCGCTACAGCTTCACCGCCCGCGATAATATCGGCGTCGGCCGCATCGAGGCCAAGGACGACCTAGCCCGCATCGAAAGCGCCGCCGAGCAGAGCCTTGCAGATGACGTCATCGACAAGCTGCCGCAAGGCTATGACCAGCAGCTCGGCCGCCTCTTCAAGCAGGGCCGCGACCTTTCCGGGGGCGAATGGCAAAAGGTTGCCATCGCCCGCGCCTATATGCGCGATGCCGAGCTGATCATCCTCGACGAACCCACCGCCGCCCTCGACGCCAAGGCCGAAGCCGAAGTCTTCGCGCGTTTCAAGGGCCTCGCTGCCGGCAAGACCGCCGTCATCATCTCGCACCGCTTCTCGACCGTGCGCATGGCCGATCGCATCCTCGTCCTCGACAATGGCGCGATCCTTGAAGCCGGCAGCCACGAAGAACTGCTTGCGCTGGGCGGCCGCTATGCCGAACTCTTCGAACTGCAAGCTGCAGGATACCGCTGATGGCGCTGCCCGAAGACAACCACATCACCGTCATTGCCGAGACCTACCGCCTTCTCGGCGACCCGACCCGGCTCCGCGTGCTCCTCACCTGCCTCGAAGCCCCCATCGCCGTCGGCGACATCGCCAAAGCCACGGGTGCCAGCCAATCCCTCGTCAGCCACCACCTGCGCTTGCTGAGAGCCGCCCGCCTCGTCCGCGGCACCCGAAAAAACAAGCAAGTCTTCTACGAAGCCGCCGACGAACACATCGCCCGAATGCTCACCGACATGGTCGCGCATGCCATGGAAGACGGGGAAGGCGATGAAGACTGACACCGGTCATCCAGAATAAGAAAATACTCCCTTCCGAGCGCCGCTAGGCTCGTCCCTCGCCAAGCTCTGCTTGCCTTCCCCTCAGAGGGGGAAGGTAGACCCAGTGGATGTTGAAGGACCGTGCCAAACCGCGATGTCACCTTCCCCCTTGAGGGGAAGGCAAGCGAAGCTTAGGCGCAAAGCGTCTTAGCGTAACTCGGAAGGGGGTGTGGGCGTCTCCGCAAGACACCCATGCTTGCTCTACCCACAATCCGTCATCCGCTCACTGACCATCCACCCCTTGACCATCATATGAATACATGTTCATATCTCCTCCCACTCGAGGACCACGATGGCGCACGACCACACACACGATCACGGCCATCACGATCATGCCGACCATGATCACGACCATGCCGGCCATAGCCACGCCCCGTCCGTCAGCGCCGGCAACGAACGCGCCGTCCTCATCGGTCTCGTGCTCACCGGCACCTTCATGGTGGCCGAAGTCTTCGGCGGCGTCCTTTCCGGCTCGCTCGCCCTGATCGCCGATGCCGGTCACATGCTGACCGACACCGTCGCCCTTTTCCTCGCCTGGCTCGGCTTCCGCCTCGGCCGCCGCCCCGCCGACGCACGCCGCAGCTTTGGCTATTCCCGTCTCGAAGTGCTCGCCGGCCTCATCAACGCACTCAGCCTCTTCGCCCTCGTCGGCTGGATCGCCTACGAAGCCGTTCAGCGCTTCTTCCGGCCCGAGGAAGTGCTTGCCGGTCCCATGCTGGTCGTTGCGGTCATCGGCCTCGTCATAAACCTCCTCGTCTTCCGCATTCTTTCGAACGCCGATGCGGATCACGTCAACATTCACGGCGCCCTGCTCCATGTACTCGGCGATCTCCTCGGCTCCGTCGGCGCCATCGTCGCTGCGGTGATAATCTGGCTCACCGGCTGGATGCCCATCGACCCCATCCTCTCGCTCGTCGTCAGCCTCCTGATCCTGCGCAGCGCCTGGGCGCTCCTCACCCGCACCTTCAACATCCTGATGGAAGGCGCGCCCGAAGGCGTAGAGCCCACCGCCTTACGCAACACGCTGCTCGCCGCCGTGCCCGGCCTCGCCAGCGTCGGCCACCTCCATGTCTGGTCGCTGTCCTCCGGCCAGGCGATGGCAACGCTCGATATCGCCCTGCAACCGGGCGCCGATCCGGCTCAGGTCACCGCGCAAACCCGCTCGGCGTTACTGGCCGAAAAGATCAGCCACGCCACCATCGAGATCGACTGGTCCGGCGCCTGTGCCGGCTGCCCCGGTCCGGTCTCCGCTCACCCCACATAAGCGGCAGCCGCCAGCCCGGCCGCGCGGCCGGTCGCAAACGACGCGGTGAGCAGATACCCACCCGTCGGCGCCTCCCAGTCCAGCATTTCCCCCGCCACGAAAACCCCGGGCAGTTCCCGCAGCATAAAGCGCTCGTCGACTCCGGCCCAGTCGACACCCCCTGCCGATGAAATCGCCTCCGCGATCGGTCGCGTCCGCGCCACCGGCAGCACCAACGCCTTGAGCGCCGCCGCCAGCGCATCGGCGCTGAGGCGCGCCGCGTCCGGTAAAAGCTCCCGCACCAGGCCCAGCTTCACGCCATCGAGCCCCGCACCCTTGCGCAGCCGGTTGGAAAAACTTGCCTTGGCCGGCTGCCGCCCCAGATCCTTGGCCAAGCGCTCCACCGTCCGCCCGGGCACCAGATCGAGCGTCAGCGCTGCCGCTCCATTCTGCTCCAACCCATCGCGCAACGCTGCCGACTGCGCGTAAACGAGGCTCCCCTCGATGCCCCAGCGCGTCACCACGAACTCGCCAGCCACCCCATTGGCCGTGACCGCCTTGACCGGCTCGCCCGCATAGCGCTCCGCAAAGACCGGGCTCCAGTTCACCTCGAACCCGACATTTGCCGGCTGGAACGACGACACGTGGACGCCGCGCCCTTCCAGCCACGGCACCCAGGCCGCGTCCGATCCGAGCCGCGGCCAGCTCGCGCCACCGAGCGCCAGCACCACCGCGTCGAACCGCTCCTGCCTTCCGCCCTCGAATACGAGGTTGTCACCCGCAAACCCAGCCCAACGCCAGCGCGTCCGGATCTCGACGCCCTGCTCCGCCAGCCGCGCCAGCCAAGCCCGCAACAGCGGCGACGCCTTCATTTGCCTGGGGAACACCCGGCCCGACGACCCCACAAAGGTCTCGACCCCAAGCCCGGCACACCACTCCCTCAGCGACGCGCCATCGAATACATCCAGCGCCGCCTGCAGTCGCTCGCCCGCCGCCCCAAACCGACCGCGCAGGAGCGCATGCTCCTCGCCATGGGTAATATTGAGCCCCGACTTGCCGGCCATCAAAAGCTTGCGGGCCACCGTCGGCATGGCTTCGAACACCACGACCTCCGCGCCCTGCCCTGCCGCAGCCTCGGCCGCCATCAGCCCCGCCGGTCCGCCTCCGATAATGCCGATGCGGCTCTGGCCCATGAAGAAACTCCGTTTCGCCTCGCTTAACCCACCGCCGCCTTCGCGGCCAGAAATTAAGCTTCGCATAAGACCTGTGGCCTAACGTGGCCAACCACGGGCGGGGGTCTCTTGGATGCGCGTGCTGATAGTCGACGACAGCCGATCGAGCCTTGCCTTGATCGGCGCCATTGTCAGGGAAACGGTGACCGGCGAGGTCGAGCTCTGCCTCAACCCGCTCAAGGCCCTCGAGCTTTGCGCCGATACCCAGTTCGACCTGAT
This sequence comes from Devosia rhizoryzae, assembly GCF_016698665.1. Taxonomy (NCBI): domain Bacteria; kingdom Pseudomonadati; phylum Pseudomonadota; class Alphaproteobacteria; order Hyphomicrobiales; family Devosiaceae; genus Devosia; species Devosia rhizoryzae. The sequence continues at coordinate 259,128 of NZ_CP068046.1, read as the reverse complement.
CGTCGTCGATCACATCATGCCCGAAATGGATGGCGTCCATTTCACCGCTGCCCTAAGGGGCCGCGCCGAATATCGCACCGTGCCGGTCATCATGGTGACCTCCGACAGCGACAAGAATGTTCGCATCGAAGCCATCAAGGCCGGCGCCACCGACTTCCTGCACAAGCCATTCGATCCCACCGAGCTGCAGGCGCGCGTCGCCAATCTCCTTGCTCTCCGCCAGGCCCAGGTCGAGCTGGCCGATCGCGCCCAGTGGCTCACCCGCGAAGTCGAGCGCGCCACCGCCCACCTTCTCGCCCGTGAGGAAGAGATCATCTATCGCCTCGCCCGCGCCATCGAATATCGCGACGGCGGTACCGGCGAACATGTTTCCCGCGTCGCCCAGATCAGCCAGCTGATTGCCGAAGGCATCGGCCTCGGGCCCGATCGCTGCCGCATGATCTATCTTGCCTCGCCATTGCACGACATCGGCAAGATCGGCATCGCCGACGCCATTCTCTCCAAGCCCGGCAAGCTGACCGATGGCGAAATGGCAGTGATGCGCGAACATGTCACCATCGGCGCCCGCATCCTCGAACAAGGCGGCTCCGACCTGATCCGCACAGCCGAGCTGATCGCCCAGAGCCATCACGAAAAGTGGGACGGCCGCGGCTACCCCGACCAGCTTTCCGGTACCGATATCCCCATCGAGGCCCGCATCGTCGCCATCGCCGATGTCTTCGACGCCCTCTGCTCTGAACGCCCCTATAAAGCGGCCTGGCCGATCGATAAGGCCTATGCAGAAATAATTCGCTCCAGCGGCAGCCATTTCGATCCAGCTTGCGTTGCCGCTTTCCGCGCCAAGTGGACTGAGATCAGCGCGATCATGCAGGCCGAAGAGCCAAAGCAAGCTGTCGGCTTCTAGCCACAGGATTTCTGCCGCCTATTCAACGGCAGCGACAATCAAACAAACAGTATTGGCCTCCCTGTTCTTCCACGAAGACTCAGAGTCACCATGCCGGGATTCTGCGATCAAGCGAATCGATTCAGCCCCCTTCTGAATCTTACCTGCATGCACACGATCTACTTGCTCAGTATAGATCCCGCCATCTGGGCATGAGCTGACACAAATAGTGTCAGCGTAACCATCGGTTAAATAGAAGCTGCCATTCTAGATACTAAGCCGGATGGGAATACGGCGAAGTCAGTTTGAACCATTCAGCATAGCGAGCTGCGCTCCGCGATAACATTTTCGCCTACCGCTTCCCAGTATCTCGTTCTCGGTAGAGACCACCTTATGTCCCCCCTAGTACTTTGCGTACGGCCATAGCAATGGCCGGTACAAGACCGCATACCCTTGTCCTTTCGGGCGATGGCAGCATCAAATCCGCCGCCAAAATCGCCTTGAGCCTCAAGCAGGCGCTCGCCGCGCACGATCACATCGAGATCGACACGCAGGCTTTGACCGCCGCCGACCTCACCACGGCGCAATCGCTGCTCTCCGCCCGTGCCAGTGCCGCAGCCGCCGGCAAGACGCTCTCTCTTCTCGCTCCGCTCGGACCGCCCCTGCGCTCGCTCCTCGACGCCGCAGGCTTTCTCGCGCCGGCACAGCCACATCGCGCCTTCTGGGCCGCATCTTCAGACCATGCATAGGGACGTTATCGCATGAGCAAGACCATCCTCACCATCGATGACTCCGCCTCCATTCGGCAGATGGTCGCCATGACGCTGACCGGCGCCGGCCTCGACGTCATCGAAGCCGTCAACGGCGCCGACGGCTATGACAAGGCCGTGGCCAATACTGTCCATGCGGTCCTGACCGACCTCAACATGCCCGTCCTCAACGGCATCGAGTTCATCAGGAAATACCGCCAGCACCCCTCCTCCAAGGGCATCCCGATCATCCTCCTCACCACCGAATCCGACGAGGACCTGAAGCGCCAGGCCAAGGAAGCGGGTGCCACCGGCTGGATCGTAAAGCCCTTCAAGCAGGACCAGCTCCTCGCCATCATCAAGAAGGTCACCGGCGCATGAACATCGCCGACCCCACCGAAACTTTCCGGCAGGAAGCGCGCGAGCTGCTCGACCAGCTCGAAGCCGGCCTCCTCGATCTCGAACAGGACCCGTCCAATTCGAGCCTCATCAACTCCACCTTCCGCGCCCTCCACACCATCAAGGGCTCGGGCGCCATGTTCGGCTTCACCGCCGTCGCCGAATTCGTCCATGAGTTCGAAACCGCCTTTGATCGCGTCCGCAAGGGCCAGAGCCAGGCCAATACGGCGCTGATCGGCATTGCCCTCGACGCAAAGGACCACATCCACCGCCTCATCGAAACGCCCGAAGCCCAGATCGCCGGTGGCTCGGAAATCCTTGCGGCCCTGCGCATCGTCGTCGACGGCGGCACACCCACTCCCACCGCAAAGCCAGCCCCGGCAAAGACCGAAAAGCCCGCCTCCGCTGCCAAGACCTGGCGCCTTGTCTTCTTCCTTCCTGCTGATGCCCTGGTCTACGGCACCAATCCCCTGCTGCTGCTCGAAGAGCTGGCGCAGATCGGCCCCTGCACCGTCACCGCGCTCACCGACCGGGTGCCGGTGCTCGAAACCCTCGACCCCGAAGTCCCCCATATCGGCTGGCAGGTCGACATTGTCGCCGACGATCCCGCAGCCGCCATCGACGACGTCTTCCTGTTCCTGCGCGACAACATGGAACTGACGCTGACCGAATTGGCGGCCGAAGAACCCGTCATCGAAGCCGCGCCCGAACTGATCGCCGCACTCCCTAAGCTCATCGAAAAACCCGAAGCCGTCGAGCGCCCTGCCGCCACCTCGCTTCGCGTCCCCGCCGAACGCCTCGACGAGCTCATGGACCGCGTCGGCGAGCTGGTGATCGCCCAGGCCCGCCTCAGCCAGATCGCGGCCCTGAGCTCCGACACCGCGCTCAAGACCATCGCCGAAGAGCTCGAGCGCCTCTCCTCCGGCCTCCGCGACACCACGATGGGCATCCGCATGGTGCCCATCGGCACACTCTTCTCCCGCTTCCGGCGCCTGGTTCATGACCTCTCCGGCGAACTCGGCAAGCCCATCGAATTCATCACCACCGGCGAAGATACCGAGCTCGACAAGACCATGATCGAGCGCCTTGCCGATCCCTTGGTCCACCTCATCCGCAATGCCGTCGACCATGGCCTCGAAAGCGCCGACCGTCGCGCCGCTGCAGGCAAATCGGCCAAGGGCACCGTTCGCCTCTCCGCCGTTTACTCCGGCGCCGAAGTCGCGATCTCCGTCTCCGATGACGGCGCCGGCCTCGACACCGCCCGCATCCGCGCCAAGGCCGAGGAAAATGGCCTCATTACCGCCGACACCAAGCTCACCGAACAAGAACTCTACCAGCTGATCTTCGCCCCCGGTTTTTCTACCGCCAAGGAAGTGACTTCGCTTTCCGGCCGCGGCGTCGGCATGGACGTGGTCAAGCGCACCATCGATGGCCTCCGCGGCACTATCGAACTCTCGACCGTCCCCGGCCAGGGCACGACTGCAACCCTGCGCCTGCCGCTGACCCTTGCCATCATCGACGGCATGCTCGTCCGTGTCGGCAAGGGCCGATACACCATCCCCCTTGCCGCCGTCGAAGAATGCGTCGAGCTTCCCGAAAACGCCGCCGCCCATGCCAGGGGCCGCAACTTCCTCGATATTCGCGGCAGCCTCGTCCCCTATCTTCGCCTGCGTGAAGTTTTCGCCACGCCCGGCCCGGCCGAACTGCACCAGAAGGTGGTCATCGTCTCTTCCGGCGAAGGCCGCATCGGTCTCGTGGTCGATCAGATCATCGGCAACAACCAGACCGTCATCAAGCAGCTCTCCAAACTTCACTCCGGCATCAAATCCTTCTCCGGCGCAACCATCCTCGGCGATGGCACCGTCGCCCTCATTCTCGATACGGCGCATCTGGTCGCTTCCGGCCAGTCCTATGTCGATCGCACCATCGAAGGGAAAGCCGCATGACCGCCGCCACGCCCATAACGGCGCTGACCATCCGCCTCGAAGACGAACTCTTCGCCGTCGAAGCCTCAAAAGTCCGCGAAATCCTCGATCTCGTGCCGGTCACCGAAGTGCCGCACGCTTCGCCCTTCGTCAGCGGCCTCATCAATGTCCGCGGCCGCGTCGTGCCGCTCGCGGATCTGCGCGTCATGTTCGGCATGGCGCAGCCTGAGCCCGATCAGGACACCCGCATCGTCGTCATGGAATTCGACCTCGACGGCGAGCCCATGATCGCCGGCATCCTCGCCGACAAGGTCCATGACGTCACCGACATCGAGGCCGACTCCATCGAGGAAGCCCCCAAGGTCGGCATGCGCTGGCGCCCCGAATTCGTTCGCGGCATCGGCAAGCGCAATGGCGGCTTCATCATCATCCCCGATCTGGGGCGAATTTTTGAAACACAAGGCGGCAGAAGCGCGCCCGCAGCAGCATCAGAAGAAAGGTCTGCATCGTGAGACTGACTATCAAGGCAAAATTGGCGACGGTGTTCACCGTTGTCGTCGCGCTTTCCGGCGCCAGCATGTTCCTGGCCATCCAGAGCCTGGGCAAGCTCAATGACTCGCTGGGCACCATCGTCGATGTGCGCGCTGCCAATACTATCGCCATGTCCGATGTGCAGACCTCGCTCGAAAGCGTCGGTTCGCGCCTCCGCGCCATGATCATCACCAACGACGTCGAGGTCATGAACGAGCAGAAGGCGATCATCGACAGCAGGCTTTCGACCATTGCCGCTTCCGTCGACCAGCTCGATGGCAATATCGCCGATCCGACCGTGCGCCAGCAATTCGCCGATTTTCAGCTCAAGTTCGATCAGTATAGCGCCATGATTCCGCAGATCGAGGCGCTGACCGTCCAGAACAGCGATACCGTTTCGCTGGCCATTTCCCGCTCGGAAGGCAGCGATGCCCTGGGCCAGGTCGAAGAAACCATGGGCGCGCTCAAGACCGCCCTCGCCGCCCGCGCCACTGCTGGTGAACCGGGAGCGTTCCTCGCCTACCAGATGGCGACCGACAGCTTCCTCACCATGACCGACATCTTCCGCCAGCAGCGCAACATCCTGCTCGCCGCCAATGATCCCGAACTCCAGGACAAGTGGCACGCCGACTATGTCACCGGTCTTGCTAGCATCAACGAAGCCCTCCCCGTGCTGCAGCGCGCCATGCCCATGGGCGAAATGGCGCTCTTCAACGATGCGAGGTCCGCTTACGAAAACCTCGTCCTTGCCATGAACAAGGCCGTCGATGTCGCGCTGACCAAGTCCGACTACAACGCCAATGTGCTGGCCGATGAAGCCGCCACCATCCGCACCGCTGCCGACGATCTGCTCGACTCCATGGTCGAGCGCAACAAGGAGCTGCTGCAGGAAGCCGACATCGAGGCCGACGCCCTCTATAGCCAGTCCATGATGCTGCTGATTGCGCTTCTGGTCGGCTCCGCCGTCATCGCTGCCATCGCCGCCACCTGGATCGTCGTCTCGATCTCCCGTGCCATGTCGAGCGCCGTGCGCCTCGCCAACGAAGTGGCAGACGGCAATCTTTCTGCCACCGCTTCGGTCAAGGGCGACGATGAAGTCACCGACCTCATCAAGGCGCTCAACGCCATGACCACCAAGCTGCGCGAAGTGGTGAGCGAAGTGACCGCCGCTACCCGCAACGTCGCGGCTGGCTCGCAGGAAATGTCGGCCACCGCCGAACAGCTTTCCCAGGGCGCAACCGAACAGGCGTCCTCCACTGAAGAGGCTTCCGCCTCGATGGAAGAAATGGCCGCCACCATCAAGCAGTCGGCCGACAATGCGTCGCAGACCGAAAAGATCGCTCGCCAGTCCGCTGCCGATGCGATCGCCTCCGGCGAAGCGGTGACCAACGCCGTCACGGCCATGCAGACCATTGCCGAAAAGATCATGGTCGTGCAGGAAATCGCCCGCCAGACCGACCTCCTCGCTCTCAACGCTGCGGTGGAAGCCGCTCGTGCCGGCGAACATGGCCGCGGCTTTGCGGTCGTCGCTTCCGAAGTGCGCAAACTCGCCGAGCGGTCGCAGGCTGCCGCCGCCGAAATCTCGACGCTCTCCGGCACCACGGTCAAGGCTGCCCAGTCTGCGGGCGAAATGCTCTCCAAGCTCGTGCCCGACATCCAGCGCACGGCCGAACTGGTGGAAGAAATCTCCGCCGGCTCGCGGGAGCAGAATGCCGGCGCCGCGCAGATCAACACCGCCATCCAGCAGCTCGACAAGGTCACCCAGCAGAACACCTCGGCCGCCGAGGAAATGTCGGCGACCTCCGAAGAGCTCGCGAGCCAGGCCGAACAGCTGCAGTCCGCCATCAGCTACTTCCGCACCGATGCCTCGGCACCATCCACGGTCGCAGCCATCGTCGACAAGCCCGCCAATGATCTCAAGCGCGCCATCTTCGCCCAGGCCCCGCACATGGCCCCCCGCAAGAGCAGCAAGCCAAAGATGGCAACCGGCGGCGGCTTCGACCTCGATCTGGGCGGCGACGGCGACGACCTCGACAGCGAGTTCACCCGCCGCTCGGCCTAAGGGCCTGACCATCAAAGCCTTTCCACCCACCTGCTGTCACCCCGGGCTCGACCCGGGGCCCATCCTGAGATCTCAAGATGGGCCCCGGCCTTCGCCGGGGTGACACGCAGTGGGCAGGCTGAAATCAGCCACACGCCCGCGCAACAGGGAACAAACATGCCCGAACACTCCCAATACGTGACCCTCGGCGTCGCCGGTGAGCTCTTTGCTGCCCCGGTCAGCAAGGTCCAGGAAATCCTCGACATGCAACCGATCGCTCGCCTGCCCCGCGCGCCGAGCAACCTCCTGGGCATGATCGACGTCCGCGGCCAGGGCGTTCCGGTCCTAGATCTGCGCCAGACTCTCGGCCTCCCCGATGCAGCGGACACAGAAAACACCCGCATCGTCGTCTTGACCGTCAATGGCCCCGTCGATCCCGTGACCCTCGGCCTCCGTGCCGACCGCGTCTACGAGGTCACCGTGCTCGACAGCGACGTGCTCGACCCGCCTCCTGCCGTAAGCGCTAACTGGAGCAACCACTGCATGCTGGGCATCGGCCGCCGCAACGGGGCCTTCGTCACCGTTCTCGACCTCGATCGTCTCCTGGGCGACATGCCCGACCTCGCCGCCGCCTGACCGGAGTTTGCCGTGACCGCCCTCGCCCGCACCCTGACCGACACCGACGACGATCACCTGAGCCTCACCGATTTCAACCGCATCTCGGCGCTGATCGGCAGCGAAGTCGGCATTCGCCTGCCCCCGGCCAAGCGGCTGATGGTCGAGGGTCGCCTGCGGAAGCGCGTCCGCACGCTCAAGCTCGCAAATCTCGGCGCTTACGGCGACTACCTCTTCCGCAAGGGCGGGCTCGACAGCGAACTGCCTTTCCTGATCAACGCCGTCACCACCAACAAGACCGACTTCTTCCGCGAGCCCGAGCATTTCGAAATTATCGAAAAGCTGCTGCTGCCCGAGCTGATCTCAAAACGAGAGCGCAATCCGCTGATCAAGGTCTGGAGCGCTGCCAGTTCCACCGGCGCCGAGGCCTACACAACCGCCATGGTCCTTGCCGACCAGGCTGCCCAGCGCCACGACTTCCGCTTTGCCGTCCTTGGCACCGACATTTCCACCGATGTGCTCGAACAGGGCCGCACCGGCGTTTACCCCGCCGAGCTCATTGCCCCGGTCCCACCCGGCATGCAGTCGCGCTATCTGATGTTCGCGCGCCGCCAGGGGGCCCGCCCGGAAGTGCGCATCGTACCGGAACTCCGCCGTCTCGTGCAGTTCCAGCGCCTCAACCTCATGGCCGAGAACTACGGCATCGACCGCGACGTCGACATCATCTTCCTGCGCAATGTGCTGATCTATTTCGACAAGGTCGATCAGGCCAAGGTCATCACCCGCCTCGTCGGACATTTAAGGCCCGGCGGTTATCTTCTTCTTGGTCATTCGGAGTCCATGATCGGCACGTCGATCAGCATGCGGCAGATCGCGCCGGCCGTGTTCCAGAAGATTTGAGCTCGCCATGACCAGTTCAGCCAAAAAGATCCGCGTCCTTATCGTCGACGACAGCGCCTCCGTGCGCACCACGCTCAGCGACATCATCGGCTCGGACCCGGACCTCGAAGTCATGGGCACCGCCGCCGATCCCTATATCGCCGTCGAGCGCATCCGCCAGGAAGTGCCCGATGTCATGTTTCTCGATATCGAACTGCCCCGCATGGACGGCATCACCTTCCTCAAGAAGATCATGTCACAGCGACCCATCCCGGTCGTGATCTGCTCCAGCCTCGCCCAGGAAGGCTCCGACACCGTCATGCAGGCGCTCGAAGCCGGCGCCGTCGACGTCGTCGCCAAGCCGCGCATCGATACCGCCCAGCGCCTCCAGGATTCGCGCATGCGCATCTGCGATGCCGCCAAGGGCGCCGCCCACGCGAGGATGCGCGGCGTCAAGCGTGAGGCGCCGACCCCGACCCCGGATCTCAAGGTCGAAGCCAAGCTCAGCGCCGACGAAATCCTGCCGCCTCTCTCCGAGCACCGCCGCCAGAGCCTTATCGCCCGCATGCCGGTGACCGAACCGATCGTCGCCATCGGCGCCTCGACCGGCGGCACCGAAGCCCTGCGCGAAGTGCTCGAAGCCCTTCCCGCCAACAGCCCACCTATTCTCATCGTCCAGCACATGCCGGAAAAGTTCACTTCCGCCTTCGCCCGCCGCCTCGACAACACCTGTGCCGTCCGGGTCAAGGAAGCCGAAGACGGTGATCTCGTTCAACCCGGCCAGGTGCTGCTCGCCCCCGGCAACTTCCACATGCTCCTCGTTCGCAACGGCTCGCGCTACACCGTAAAGATCGCCGACGGCCCGCATGTTTCGCGCCACCGCCCATCGGTCGACGTTCTTTTCCGCTCCACCGCGCAGGCCGCCGGCGCCAATGCGCTTGGAATGATACTTACTGGCATGGGCGATGACGGCGCCCGTGGCCTCCTCGAGATGCGCCAGATGGGCAGCCCCACGCTCGCTCAGGACGAAGCCTCCTGCGTCGTCTTCGGCATGCCCAAGGAAGCCATCGCCCGCGGCGCTGCCGCTCGCACCCTGCCACTGAGCAAGATGGCGGCCGAAATCACCACCTTCGGCCGCCGCGCCGCCCTGGGAGCCACGGCATGACCGAAATCGACCCCGCCCGCATTCATCGTCTGCTCGAGGACCTCGCCCGCCCGCGCGAAGCCATCGAGCACGCCTTTGTCTCCGTTGGCGCCCGCCTCACCGAAGGCGCTGCCATGCTCAACACCCTGAGCAAGCTTTTCGACGCGCTCCCCACCGCCCTCCAAGGCGCAGAAGTGGAAGAAGCCGTCGAACACCTCCACGCCGTCGCCACCCGCGCCGCAACGCTTTCGGACACCTTCGCGCAGGAAAAAGCCGATCTTCAAAAGCTCACCGAAGTCGTCGCCGCCGCCAACTCGCCGATCTCGGACCTCCGCCGTACCGTCAAGATGATGGGCATCGTCTCGGTCAATGCCCGCGTCACCGCAGCCGGCATTGTCGGCGACAACGAAGACTTTGCCGTCTTCACCACTGATATCGCGACGCTCTCCGATAGTGCCAGCCGCACCATCCAGGACTTTGCCCAGGTCTATCGCCAGCTGACCACCGAAGTCGACCGCGCCGCCGCCCAGCGCGCCCGCTTCGAAGCCGCCCACGCGCATACCCTCACCGGCCTCGCGCAAAGCCTCGCCGACACTATCGGCGCCATCGCCCAGCAACGCAGCTCCGCCGTCGACAGCAGCGCCGAAACCGGCCGCATCTCCCGCCAGATTGTTGGCCGCATCGGCAATGCCGTCATGGCCCTCCAGGTCGGCGACGCGACCCGCCAGCGCCTCGAACATGTCGAAACCGGCCTCGCCCGCCTCGCCGATCTTGCCACCGGCACCTATGAGGGCGACGACCTCCCCGCTGCAATCGCTGCCCTGGTAACGCTCGAACAAAGCCAGCTCAGCGAAACCGCCACGAGCTTCCTCCACGACGTCGCTCTCGCCGATGAGGCGCTCGGCGAGCTCGCCGCCGACGCCGGCACCATCATGTCCCGAAGCCGGGACTTCCACGGCAAGGATGGGGTCAAGACCTCCGCCATCGCCAGCCTCAATGCCCAGCTGCGCGCCGCCGTCACCATCCTCAAGGATTTCGAAGCCGAGCGCGGCAAGCTCGAAACCGTCGCCAGCGCCGTCGAAGGCACGGTCCGCATTCTCCTCGAACACGTCGAGGCGGTGCAGGAAATCGAATACAACATGCGCCTTGTGAGCCTTAACGCTGCCGTCCGCTGCGCCCAGCTCGGCCCACGTGGCGCCTCGCTCACCGTCATCGCCCAGCAGCTGCGCGAATTGACCACCCAGACCGTGGTCGCCGCGGAAGCCGCCATGCGCCAGCTCGATCAATCGGCAGCCCTGGCCGGCGCCTTCGCCTCGGCCGGCGACAACTCAGCCGTCGGCGCACTGGAGGATCAGGCCAATCTGGCGCTAGAAATTCTCGGCAAACTCGATCAAACCATTGCTGCAGCGCTGGGCAAGCTCAACACCGATGGCCCGAAGGTCATCACCCTGCTCCAGACCGCCGCCCGGGGTCTGTCCGGCCAGGCCGCCCTCGCCGAGACGCTCGACGACATCACGTTCGCCATCGCCAGCCTCACCGATGCGCCGCTCCCCACCGAGCTTTCGCCAAGCCTTGACGCCCTGCTCGAAACCTTGCGCAAGACCTATACGATGGAGTCCGAGCGCCAAGTCCATGCCCGCCTATTCGGTCAGGTCATCGCCGCCGCCCCCGCAAACGAAAACGGCGGTCAACCGGAGGATGACCTCTCCGATTTCATGCTCTAGGGGAAGTCAGCCCGTGCCCTTCAGCCCCGTGTCCGGTTCGCCGCTGAGCTCTCCAGTGAGGTCCTCGGCCTCGAACGATAGCTTGAGCTGCGTCCGGTTGTGCTCGTCCACCACATACATGTCGTAGCGCCCCGTCTGCCAAAGCTTGAAACCCTGGTCGCGGATCATCTCTCCCGCAACGCGGATAGCCTCGGCCTTGACCCGATCGAGCTCGTGGATTTCCATTCCCTCGGCATCGGGAAGAAACTCGCCATTGACCACGTGGAAGAAATACCTTGGCATTTTTGGCTCCGTTCCTGCCATGCGCCAACGGCGCTTTGAGCGGGAAGTTGCCTGCCACTTCCGTTCCGCTGCGATATGGGTATGTGTAAAGGGGAGCGAGTAGGGAACAGCTGCGTTGCTTCTTGGCTAAATCGGAAAACACCATGGCTTCAATCCAATCTGCCGTTCAGCCCCTTGCCGCCAAGCTTCGTCAATTCGATGCCCTGTCCCAAGAAGAGGAGCAGGTCCTCGAAGCTGCGGTCTCTTCCATCCGCGAGATCGACGTCAACCAAGACATGGTCGTCGAAGGAGAATCGCCCGAACACAGCACCCTGCTGCTGGGCGGCTTTGCCGCACGTTACAATGTGACAGCCGAGGGACGCCGGCAGATTACCGCCGTTCACATCTCCGGCGACTTCGTAGACCTACACAGCTTCCTGATGCGCCCGATGGATCACAGCATCACGGCTCTCACCCCCTGCCAGATCGCGGTCGTACCCCATTCCGGGCTCACCCGTATCACCGAGACGCACCCTCACCTCACCCGCCTGCTCTGGCTCAGCACGCTCGTCGATGGCGGCATCCACCGCAAATGGGCCGTCGCGCTCGGAAGCCTCCAGGGCCACCAGCAGCTCGCCCATCTCCTCTGCGAACTCTATTTGCGCCTCAAGCAGGTGGGCCTCACCGATGGCTGGAGCTTCCAACTCCCGCTGACGCAGACCCTCCTCAGCGAATGCCTTGCCCTTTCCACCGTGCACACCAACCGGGTGGTGCAAATGCTGCGCAAGGACGACGTCATCCGCTGGGAGCGTGATCAGATCACGATCGTGGATTGGGACCGTCTGGTCGATATCGCCGAGTTCGATCCGACCTACCTGCGCGGCCCCAAACTGCTCACGGCGGACCAGTCCGCCGCCTGAAACCGCCACCCGGATTGCCCGGGTGACGGCCCTGTCTTTGATCAAACCAGCGGCTTCAAGCCAGCCTCGATCTGCGCGCGCCGGCTTTCCAGGAACGGCGGCAGGCTCAGCGTTTCGCCCAGGCTTTCCATTGGCTCATCCGCCGCAAAGCCGGGAACGTCGGTCGCAATCTCGAACAGGATGCCGTTCGGCTCGCGGAAATAAAGCGAGGTGAAATAGAACCGCTCGACTTCGCCTGAAGAGCGGATGCCAAACCCGTTCACGTGACGAACCCATTCGCGCAAGCTGTCCTGGTCCGGCGTGCGGAAAGCGACATGGTGCACGCCACCGGCGCCGGGGCTCGCCCGCCCAAGACTGGGGTCGACCACGACATGAAGCTCGGCTGCCGGACCGCCCGGACCCATCTCGAACACGAAGGTCTCCCCATTGCGCTCGCGCGCCGGATAATGCCGCACCTGCCGCATGTTCATGACCCGCGTCAGCATGGCCTCGGTCGGTTCGAGCTTTGGCACCGAGAGCGTAATTGGGCCAAGCCCGACGATCTGCTTATCGGCGGGCACCGGCGATTTCGCCCAAGGCACGACCTTGCCGGCCGGATCGACCACCAGCCGGAAACGCTGGCCTTCGAAATCCTCGAAGTCGAGCGAAAGGTGGCCATTGCGCTCCTTGATGGCGCTGGTGCCGACATTGTTGGTCTGAAGGTGTTCCTTCCACCATTTTAGCGTTTCTTCGCTGTCCACCCGCAAGCCGGTCCGGCCTACCGTGTGGTTGCCGCGCTTTTCGCGCAGCGTGTCGAAATCGAAAAAGGTGAGGTCCGCACCGGGCGAGGCAACGCCGTCGCCATAAAATAGGTGATAGGCCGTGGTGTCGTCCTGGTTCACCGTCTTCTTGATCAGCCGCATGCCCAGCGTCTGCGTGTAAAACTTAAGGTTCTGCGGCGCATCGGCAGTCACAGCTGTCAGATGGTGGATGCCGCCAAGTTCAAGGGTCATTTGGAAATCTCCTCGTGCGGCGCGATGGGCGCCGTGTTCGAGTGGAATGTAGGGCAGAAGCGGCGGGCGAGATACCGCGCTAATCACAACGGATTGGTGCCGATCCTTGAACAGCTTGCGCCAGCTTGGAACCAAAATACCGAACGGCGCTTTTTTCTGACATCACGTGGGGAGGGCGCAAATGGCGAGACACATATCCTTTTCAACTTGGCTGTTGCGGCTGGCGCATGGTTTCCTGCGCGCCCTGCCGATAACGGCCTTCACCATGGCCCTGGCAACCGACATTGCCTATGTGCAAACCTCGAACTTGCTCTGGCTACATTTTTCCGAATGGCTGCTGCTGGTGGGCATCGTTGGCGTCGGCTTTGATCTCTTGCTCAGCCTCATCGAACTGCCGATCCGCAAGCTACGCCCCGCCTGGCCCGCCGTCTTGATGGGCGTTGTCATCTTCGTTCTCGCCTTCATCAACAATCTTGTTCACACCGCCGATGGCTGGACCGCCGTCGTGCCGATGGGCTTGACGCTGTCCGCTGCCACCGTTTTGGCCATGCTGCTGACCGCCTGGCTCGGCCGGGAGGGCGAAATCCATGCTTAAGCGCTTTGCATCCACCCTCGTCCTTGGCGTCGGCACCGCAACCCTCCTCGCAGCCTGCAGCAGCGAACCCTTCGACACGGCATCGCAGATCGGTGCCGATCCGGTTCTGCCGGCTCCAGAACAGCCCCTCCTGCCCGACCTCAAGGTCGCCGAAGTCGTGGGCTGGGAAGACGGCGAGACGCCGACCGTGCCCGAAGGCTTGGTCGTAACCGCCTATGCGACCGATCTCGCCAACCCGCGCACTGTTCATACCCTCCCCAACGGAGACATTCTTGTTGTCCAGTCCAAGGCTCCTCCCGGCAAGCCGGTCGAGCGCCCCAAGGACATCATCCGCGATTTCATCATGTCCATCGCCTCGGGCGGCGGTGGCGGCGAACCGCCCCCGGAAACCAATCTCATCACCCTGCTGCGCGACACCAATCGCGACGGCACGGTCGACGAACGCTTCGACCTGTTGCGCGACCTGACCTCGCCTTTCGGCGTCGCCTGGTACGAAGACACTCTCTATGTCGCCGCAGCCGATGCGGTCATCTCCTACCCCTATGCCCTGGGCGATACCGAGATCACCGCCGAACCCACCGTGCTCTCGCCCCTGCCCGGCGGCCCGATCAACCACCATTGGACCAAGGATTTGGCACTGAGCCCGGACGGGCAGTTCCTTTACGCCTCGGTCGGCTCCAACTCCAACGCCGCCGAACGCGGCATCGAAGCCGAAAAAGGCCGCGCCGCCATCTGGCAGATCGATCGCGAAACCGGCGCCTCCCGCGTCTTCGCCTCCGGCCTGCGCAACCCCAATGGTCTCAACTTCCACCCCGACACGGGCGAACTCTGGACCGTGGTCAACGAGCGCGACGAGCTCGGCCCCAACCTCGTGCCCGATTATCTGACCTCGGTGCAGGAAGACGGCTTCTACGGCTGGCCCTACAGCTACTACGGCCAGAACGTCGACCCGCGCGTCTCCCCGCCGCGCCCCGATCTCGTCGAAACCGCCATCAAGCCCGATTACGCGCTTTCGAGTCACGTCGCCGCCCTCGGTCTCGCCTTCACCGACGACAGCGCCATGCCCGAGCAATACCTCAATGGCGCTTTCATCGGTAATCGCGGCAGCTGGAATCGCGACCACTTCAACGGCTACAAGGTCATCTATGTGCCCTTTACCGATGGCAGGCCTTCCGGCCCCGCGATCGACGTCGTCACCGGCTTCCTCGATGGCGACAATGCCCACGGCCGTCCCGTCGGCCTTGCCATGGACGGCACCGGCGCCCTGCTGATTGCCGACGACGCCGGCAACACCGTCTGGCGCGTCGCCGCTGAAGGCGGCACCGCTATCGCCGAAGTGATCCCCACCGACCGCGTGACCCCGCCCGCTGCGGCAGCTGAGGTACCCGCTCTTGCTCCGGCAACTGCAGCAACCCCAGCTGTCCCAACCGAAGGCACCCCCGAGCCACCGCAAACCGACATCGCCCCCGCCGTCGGCCCCGCAAACGGCGCCCCCACCCCTCCCGCGCAATAGCACCAGCCCCTCCCCACCCCCGATCCACTCCTCCCCCTCCTAAAGGGGGAGGCCGGGTGGGGGTCTCTCCGGCGGCTGTGGGCCTCTTTCCTCCGTTCAACATTGTGATGTGCAATCCCCCTCTTCATGTCCTAAACACAGAACAAAGGACGAACGATGGTAGCTCTCACTCTCACGCGAAAACTCGCGATCCTGGCCGACGCCGCCAAATACGATGCCTCCTGCGCCTCGAGCGGCAGCGAAAAACGCAACAGCGCCGGCACCAAGGGCATCGGCTCGACCGAAGGCAGCGGCATTTGCCACTCCTACGCTCCGGACGGTCGCTGCATCAGCCTGCTCAAGCTGCTGCTGACCAATTTCTGCATCTACGACTGCGCTTATTGCATCAACCGCTCGTCCTCCAATGTGCAGCGCGCCCGCTTTTCCGTGGACGAAGTCGTGCAGCTCACCCTCGACTTCTACCGCCGCAACTACATCGAGGGGCTCTTCCTTTCGTCCGGCATCATCAAGTCGCCCGACCACACGATGGAAGAAATGGTCCGCGTCGCCCGCACCCTGCGCGAAGTGCACCTCTTCCAGGGCTACATCCACCTCAAGGTCATCCCCAATGCCAGCCCGGAACTCTTGGCCGAAGCCGGCCGCTGGGCCGATCGCCTTTCCACCAATATCGAGCTTCCCACCGATACGGCGCTCGAGCACTTCGCACCCGAAAAGCGACCGGCGGAAATTCGCACGGCCATGGCCCGTCTGCGGGGCAAGCTCGATGAAGCCAAGCCCGAGGGCAAGCCGAAGGCCAAGCCGCAAAAATTTGCGCCTGCCGGCCAATCGACCCAGATGATCATCGGCGCCGATGCCGCTAACGACTCCGCCATTCTGACCCGCGCCGCCGGCCTCTACTCCGGCTATAACTTGAAGCGCGTCTACTATTCCGCCTTTTCGCCCATTCCCGACGCCAGCTCCAAGCTGCCGCTGCGGCCACCACCGCTGATGCGCGAACATCGCCTCTACCAGGCCGATTGGCTGATCCGTTTTTATGGCTTCGATGTTCCCGAAATCGTCCAGGGTGGCGAAAATGGCGATCTCGATCTTGCCATCGATCCAAAGCTCGCCTGGGCTCTCAAGCAACGCCAGAGCTTTCCAGTCGACGTCAACCGCGCCGACCGCGAAATGCTGCTGCGCGTCCCCGGCCTCGGCATCAACGCCGTCGATCGCATCATCCGCTCCCGCCGCCACCATCGCCTGACCCTTGCCGATGTCGCGCGCATGACCGCCTCCATTGATAAGGTCCGCCCCTTCATCGTCACCGGCGATTGGTCCCCCGGCGGCGCCATCGACGATCAGCGCCTGCGCCAGAAGCTGACGCCGCAGCCCAAGCAACTCTCGCTCTTCTGATGCTGGCCATCCGTCTCGAAAAGCTCAACGACCTCGACGAATGGCGCGGCAAGGCCCGCCGCCTGCTCGCCGCCGGTATGGAGCCGAGCCAGATCGTCTGGCGCACCGGTTCGGACGAGAACGGCCTCTTCGAAGGCGGCGACGAAATGCTCCCCACCCCCGACGGTCCGGTCGGCACCGTCCCCCGACAGTTCATGGAGCTCGCCGCCGGCGTCATCCAGCATTCCGATCCGGAACGCTTCGCCCGTCTCTATCGTGTGCTCTGGCGTTTGCAGAAGGACCATCAACTGCTCTCAAATGCAGGCGATAGTGACAACACCGATCTGGCACGCATGGCCTCTGCGGTGCGGCGAGATGCGCACAAAATGAAAGCTTTCGTGCGCTTCCGCTCGCTGTTCGAGGGCGAGACGGAACGCTTCATCGCCTGGTTTGAGCCCGACCACTACGTCCTCGAAGCCACCGCCTCCTTCTTCGCCCGCCGCTTTGCCGGCATGAACTGGGGCATCGTCACCCCCTATGCAAGTGCCTGGTGGGACACAGAAAACCTAAGTTTTGGCCCCGGCGGCCGCAAGTCCGACGTCCCTGCGGAAGACGCCGTCGAGGACGATTGGAAAACCTACTACGCCTCGATCTTCAATCCGGCACGCCTCAAAGTCTCGATGATGAAATCAGAAATGCCGGTCAAGTATTGGCGCAACCTGCCCGAAGCAGAAAACATTGCTCCTTTGATCCGCAACGCCAAGGCGATGGAGCAGGACATGATCGAGCGCGCTGCCACCCAGCCCCCGGCCCATCACATGCGCCGCGAGGCCCGCAAGCCCGAACCGCAGCAAATTCAAGAGATTACCTCGCTTGCCGAAGCCCGCGAGGCGGTTCAGTCCTGCCACCGCTGCCCCCTCTACGAACACGCGACGCAGGCCGTCTTCGGCGAAGGTCCGGAACACGCCGAAGTCATGTTCGTCGGCGAACAGCCCGGCGACCAGGAGGATCTGGCCGGCAAACCCTTCATCGGTCCCGCCGGACAAGTGCTTGACGAGTTTATTGAAAAAGTCGGCATCGACCGCAAGCGCGTTTATGTCACCAATGCCGTAAAGCACTTCAAGTTCGAGCCGCGCGGCAAGCGCCGCATCCACCAGCGCCCCGACGGCGGCGAGGTCCAGGCCTGCAAGTTCTGGCTCAATCTTGAAGTCGAATACGTCAAGCCCAAAGTCATCGTCGCCCTGGGCGCCACCGCCGCCCAGTCTTTACTCGGCAAAGCCAGCGTCACCATCGGCAAGATGCGTGGCGCGCCCATCAAAATGGAGGACGGCACCGTCCTCTTCATCACCAACCACCCCTCCTACCTGCTCCGCATCCCCGACGCCGAAGGTAAGGCCCGCGAACGCGCCAAGTTCGAAGCCGATCTCGTCATGGTCCGCGAGGCCATCGCCGCCTTGGAAAAAACGCCGTAACGCTTGACAGCCCCGGCAGCCAAAACTAAATCACCCTCATCGGCTAAACACCGATCAGCCTTATGGCGGAGTAGCTCAGTTGGTTAGAGCAGCGGAATCATAATCCGTGTGTCCCCAGTTCAAATCTGGGCTTCGCTACCAATCAAACCCCCGGGAAACCGGGGGTTTTTTGTTGTTAGTCTCATTCGCTATTATCCGAAATAACACGGGCTAAGTAGCATACAGGTAGCAGCACGGTGATCGCCGCAGAGGTATGTGAGCTGCGCCGGTCCCGATGGAAGTTACATGCTAAGCTTTCCTCGCACATTGGTGCCCGGCAACGGACTCCTGTTCATGTCCGTCTATAAATTTTACTGACGGGGGCCGGCAGCAAACGGCCCAACTCGATTCTTACTGGGGATTTATGGTGGACCGGAGTAACGAAGTAAGGAGCAGCAAACGCGGCTCGATCCAGTTGACCTTGATCACGCTCCCTAACTGTTTGGCGAACTGCTGCGGATGACGATTAGGCCTAGCAGCTGTTAGCGGGAAGGCGCTTCTTCTGGCTCGCGGCGGTGGCGGGACTCTGAACAAGAATGTTCTGGTTCGCTCACCCAAGAACTTAGAGCGTTTGCAAATTGCTCCCGATGGTTCATCAAGCAGTAAATTGCGATCTGCGCATGGGCTAGGACATTCCAGTATGGGCGAAGAGGCTATCATCATCTCGGAGGTGAGCGCGGCCTATGGCAGCAAGCAGGTGCTCGATTGCGTAAGCCTGAATGTTCCGGCGGGAACGCACTTTGCGCTGCTGGGGCCGAATGGGGCTGGCAAGACCACTCTGGTCAGCATTCTTTCGACGCTACGCCGTCCCGATGGAGGCTCGGCGCGGGTAGCCGGGGCGGATGTCGTGAAAAGCCCTACCGAAGCGCGGCGATCGATAGGCGTCGTGTTTCAGGACTCAAGCCTCGATGATCGGCTGACCGCTTGGGAAAACCTCGAGTTTCACGGTCTTGTCTATGGCATGGCGCCTAAGCGGCGTAGGATGATGATAGAGCAGGTGCTCGAGCTGGTTGAGCTCGGAGACTGGACGCATGAGGTGGTGCGCAGTTTCTCGGGCGGAATGCGGCGAAGGCTCGAGATCGCCCGCGCCTTGCTGCACGAGCCGAAGATCCTGTTTCTGGACGAGCCGACGGTTGGCCTCGACGCGCAAACGCGGCAGCATATCTGGCACTATTTGGGCCGGCTGCGGCAGGAGCGGAACCTTACCGTGCTCACTACCACCCATTACATCGAGGAAGTCGAGGACGCCGACATCGTCTGCATCATCGATGGCGGAAAGATCATTGCCGAAGGCTCGCCGCAGACCCTCAAGAGTCAGCATGGAAAGCGCTGGCTTCATCTTACGCCGCGGGACGCAGAGACGCTGGCAATTGTTCAGAGCCGCTTTCCGGAGGCACAAGCCTTGGGCAGCGCGGCGCTGGCCGTTCCGGCAGACAAGGATGATCAGGTGGATGCGCTACTGACCGAGTTTCGCGACCGTTTGCTTGAGGTTCGCTTCCAGCAACCGACGCTCGAAAGCGTATTCCTGTCCCTAACCGGCAAGGAGTTGCGCGATCGTGCAGATGGACAACGCGATGCGGACAAGGCAGCCGGACGGCGCGGAGGGCGGCGCTGATGACACCCATCATGCTTATGCGCGGTGTCTACGGCGTCTGGCTGCGCGAGGTCACCCGCGCCACCCGCGACCGTGCGCAACTTATCGGCGGTGTCAGCCGGCCCTTGATCTGGCTCCTGATCCTGGGCGTGGGCTTTAATCCCTACTTCCGGGGCGAGGTTTATGGCGAAGTGCGCTTCGTCATTCCTTATACCTATCTGCAATTCTTGTTTCCGGCCGTGATCGTCCTCAACATCATGTACACCTCGATCCAGTTCGCGGTGTCCGTGATCTGGGATCGCGAATTCGGCTTCTTGCGCGAAGTGCTGGTGTCGCCCATGCCGCGGCCGTTGATCCTTCTGGGCAAGGTCTTGGGTGGCAGCACCATTGCGACCCTCCATGGCGGGCTGGTCTTGATCCTGGCCCGGTTTGCCGACGTCACCCTTACGATCCCGGATATGCTGACGGCGTTGTCGCTGATGTTCGTCCTGGCATTCGGGCTGACCAGCTTTGGCGTGATCCTTGCGGCGCGCATTCGCAGCTTCGAAGGCTTTGGCGTTTTCTCCAACACCATTATCCTGCCACTCTACTTCACCTCGTCCTCGGTGTTTCCGCTCGATCCGTCGCTGACCCGCACGCAGATGGTCACGACCTATCCCGAGTGGCTGGTGTTTATGATGCAGGTTAATCCGATCACCTATGCGGTGGATGCCCTGCGCGGTGTGCTGATCGGGTTCAACCAGTTTCCACCGTCCTATGGCCTGGGCGTCATCTTCGGCATGGCGGGCATCTTCTTCGTCGTGGCGATGATCGGCTTTTCCCGCTCATGAGCACGCGGCCTCCGCATCGCTGGCGCCTGGCGGCGATCAATATCGGCGCCATGGTCCTGCTCCTGGGCGCAGCTACCTTTCTGCCACCCGACACGTCGCTTGGTGACCGGCAAAAGTCGGGGGTGCTGAAGCTTTGCGTGCCGCAAAGCTTTCCGCCTCTGGTGACCGAAGATGCGGCGGCGCCGGGCTATGATGTCGAACTGGCCGGCGCAATCGCCGGGAAAATGGAGTTGCGGCTGCAGGTTAACCGCTTGCCGTCGATCGGGCGCGACTTCAATCCGCGCAACTGGGCGCTGACCCGCGCGCAATGCGATCTCGTGGGTGGCGGCGTCGCCGACTCGGTGCAGTCGCAAAGCTTTCTGCAAACCATTCCGACACAGGCACGCACCGGCTGGATGGGCATTTCCGCGACCGGAACCCTGCCAGAGGCTGGCTCCAGCGTTGCGGTTCTGCCCGGCACGTCCGGCCTTAATCGCGTGGCGCTTTCGACGTGGCTGCGCAGCCAAGATCTGCGAGCGGTCCTGGTGCGCAACCCGGCCGAGTTGAGCCAGGCACTCGAAAGTGGCACGGCGCAGGCAGCAATCACGGAGCGTTTTCTCGTCAGCGGCATTGACCTTGATGAAAATGCCTTTCAGCCATTTTGGCTCGATGCTCCTGGTTTTGGCTCCGTGCCTATGGCCTTGGGGCTCTGGAAAGGCGATCAAACGCTCAAACGGGCTGTCGATTCGGCCCTTGGAGAGCTTGAACAGAGTGGGTTTTCCGAGCGCCTGCGCGACAGCTATGGCGTTGATACTGCTTTGTCATCATGAACTAAGATTATGATATCGATAACGAATTCGCCGCTTTTTCGCCGCGAGTTTCGTTGCGCTGTCACAGTGTGTGTGAAATAGTGGCCTTCTCCCTCGCCCCCGCTTCGCGCGCTTTGTGACGGGGGTGTTTTTGAAAATATTTGTCTAAAGGGAGGTCACGGTGCCTTTACGCCCCGAAAGGATCACCGCCCGCGCAGTCATTCCGATGCTCGCAGGTTTGTTGATCGCAACGCCGGCTTTCGCCGGCAACTTCACGGCCGAACAGGCCGCGGCCGGCCAGCAGGCCTATAACAGCAATTGTGCGCAGTGCCATGGGCGTCAGCTCGAAGGCCCCGATGCGCCCGGTCTCGCCGGCCAGGACGTCATGGGCAATTGGGACTCCGCCGGCGGTCTTTACGACTTCATCTCGGTGGCCATGCCCCCATCCGCACCCGGCCTGTTGGGTGAGGAGACCTATGTCAACATCGTCGCCTATATCATGCAGTTCAATGGCGCCGTCCCCGATGACACGCCACTGACCACCGATCGCGACTATGCCGTCTCGCTGGTGGCCGAAACCTCTGCCGGCGCTGCTAGCCAGGCCGCTGCAGCTCTGGATGCCGGTGGCGCCGCTGCCGCTCCGGCTGCCGATGCTGCACCCGCGGAAGAAACCACGGCTGTTCCGCAAGCCTATACCTGGGGCACGCAGCTTCCGGGCGGCGCCGCGCCTGCAGCTCCGGCTGCCACCGAACCTGCCACACCGGCATCCACCGTTCCACAGGCCTATACCTGGGGTCAGCAATTGCCGGCCGCCGGCGCAAACTAACGGGCGCTTTTAAAGCCGCCCCACCTTTTTTGAGGACCTAAAATGAAAAGCAGAATTTTGCCTGCCCTGCTGGCCGCCAGTACCGCTCTTGCGACGCTTTCGGCCCCGGCTTTTGCCCAGAACGTGATCGAGGACTACGCGCCCGTCACCGCCGAAATGCTCGCCAACCCGCCGGCCGAAGAATGGCTGATGTTCCGCGGCAAGTACAACAACCAGGGCTATTCCGAGCTCGACATGATCAACAAGGACACCGTTGGTGACCTTGAGCTCGCCTGGGCCTGGCCGATGGCCGAAGCCGGTATTCAGGAAACCGCGCCGCTCGTTCACGACGGCATCATGTTCCTGCAGACCAACAACAATATCGTCGAAGCGCTCAACGCCGAAACCGGCGACCTGATCTGGCAGTACCGTCACCCGGTTGCCGAGATCCCGGCAAGCTGGAGCTACCAGGCCAACCAGGCCCGCCGCCAGAAGAACTCGATCGCGCTCTACGAAGACAAGGTGATCCTCACCACCGTCGACGCCAAGATCGTCGTGCTCAACGCCGCCGACGGCAAGGTCGCCTGGGAAAAGCAGGTTCTCGACTATAACCTGGGCTATAGCTACACCGTCGGTGCGCAGATCGCCGATGGCAAGATCATCTCGGCCATTTCGGGCTGCTCGATCGCCGGCACTGCCGGTGGTTGCTACATCATGGCCCATGACGTCGAAACCGGCGACGAAGTCTGGCGCTTCAACACCATCGACGATCCCAATAATCCCGAACAGCAGGCCAGCTGGGGCGGCGTTCCGCCGGAAAACCGTTGGGGCGGCACGCCGTGGACCACCGGTGCCTATGACCCGGAAACCAACACCACTTATTGGGGCATCGGCATGCCAGGCCCCTATGCCGAGCTGATCCGCGGTTCAGGCGATGGCTCGGTGCTCTACACCAACTCGACGCTGGCGCTCGATGCGGCCACCGGCGAACTCAAGTGGTACTACCAGCACCTGCCGCGCGATAACTGGGATCTCGACTCGCCGTTCGAGCGCGTTCTGGTCGACCAGGAAATCGACGGCGTCATGCACAAGATGCTGGTCACCGTGCCGGGCAAGAACGGCATTGCCTTCGCGCTCGATCGCGACACCGGCGAATATCTCTGGAGCAAGGAAACCATCGTCCAGAACGTTGTTTCCAGCATCGACGACGACGGTACTGTGCACACGAACGAAGACCTGATCTTCAACGCCCTGGGCGAAGAATTCCTCGTCTGCTCGTCGGTTTCCGGCGGCAAACTCTGGCAGGCAGGTGCCTATAGCCCCATGACCAACGCCTTCTTCGTTCCGCTGACCGAAGCCTGCAACACCGTCGCTCCGACGCAGACCGAATTCACCGCCGGCAATGCCGTTGGTTCGGTCAAGTTCGGCCCGCGCGTCCTGCCCGAAGGCATCACCGATGCCGGCCTGATGCAGGCGCTCGACATCAACCCGGAACAGGGCGAAAGCAAGTGGCAGTACCGCTACCGCCCGAGCCCGACCAGCTCTGTGCTGGCCACGGCCGGCGGCCTCGTGTTCGGCGGTGACGCCGCCCGCGAGATCAAGGCCTGGGATCAGGAAACCGGCGAACTCGTCTGGTCGCAGCGCCTAAACGCGCCGATCGGCGGTTACCCGATGACCTATGCGCTTAATGGCGAGCAGTATCTGGTGGTCCCCACGGGCTACTCGAACTCGGCAAGCTCGATCTCCTCGGCCTTCCCGGAGATCCCGCTGCCGACCGGTTCGGGCAATTCGATCTTCGTGTTCAAGCTGCCAAGCGACACGACCACGGCCAGCGCCAACTAAGGCGGGCTGAAACGGCAAGAAAAGGGGCCTCGGCCCCTTTTCGCTTTTATGAGGATTATTCAATGCTCCGTTTTCTAGCCGTTGCCTTGACGCTTTTGAGCGCCACCGCTGCCCAGGCGCAGACTGCCGGCATTCCCCCCGAAGAGCTCACCAATACGCGGCGCCTGGCCGGCAACAGCATCAATGCCTGTTTCGACGTCACGAGCCTCGGCCGCCCGTTCGACGAAGCCGTCGCCAAGGCAATAGGAGACGCGCTGTTCCTTGAGGTCAACGTTGTCGAAGGTTTCGGCGGTTTTCCGCTTAATGGCGATGGCTTCATGGACGAGCTGACGCTTGCCATGAATAATACCTGCGACGTTTTCATGGGTGTCAGCGTTTCGGCCAACTCGCCTTTTTCCGAAGCCTTTTCGCTGACCCGGCCCTATGCGACCATTCCCTTCGTGCTTGCGGTCAGCGACCCCGAATGGCAGAGCCTTGGCGACATTCCCAAGGACCGTCCGCTCGGCACTGCCATGGCCAGCATGGGCGAGATGCAATATATCACCTGGGCGCAACAGCAGCCGGAAGGGCAGAGCTGGGTGCGTTACCCCTATCCCGATCCGATCAAGATGGCGACGCGCGTGCTCGATGGCACCATTGCCGGCATGATCCTCTGGCAGCCCGCTCTGGCACGGTTGCAGGCCGAGCGGCCGGAGACGGAAGCGCTGCGCATCATCGACAGCGCGCCGATACCGGGTGCTGCCGTCAGCGTTGGTGCGCTGGTCTCGAGCCGCAACGGATTTTTGCGCAGCGAAATGGATCAGGCCATCGATGCGCTTGTGGCGGATGGCACCATCGACGCCTTGATGGCCGAGTATGGCTACGAGGGGTCAGCGGGCGAATAGCTGCGTCATGCCCGCAAGGAGCTTGGCCGGATCGGGAAAGCCAAAGACGACGATGGCGACAATGACGAGGCCGATAAAGATCGGTTCGGCGCGACGCAGGCGCCGTTCCGCATCGGGCCAAATGGCCTGAAGCATGCCGCCGCCGATCAGGCCGGGGATCGGCAAAACGTTCAGCAGGGTTGAGCTCAGGATGATTGCCTGAAGCTGGGCGAGGACCAATAGCGCAGCCGAGGCGCCGGTTGGCGGCAGCAGCAGCGCAGCCCGGCGCGCAAGATCGACCGCCGGAATGACGGCGAGGATCAGCGCCAGTCCCACGACGACGACCAGGATCACGCCCCAACGGCCGAGCCGGTTGGATCGCGGCTCATACCAGATGCTGCGTATCCAGGAGACTCCGAACAGCGCCGCCATCGCCGCGCCCCAGGCCGTAATGTGAACAAAAGGATTGAGCGTCAGCCTCCCATCGTGCTGAGGCCGCCGGTCGTTTAAACTCCATGCCAGCGCCGCAAGGATCGCGCCCTGCAGGGTCGCATAAAGCAGCACCGCGGCAAGGCGCGAAACGATGCCGCCGATGCTGAGCTCTCCAAGTATCTGCACGCCGCCACCCGCTGATTAGACGCACACCTTTAGGGTCTTGGCGCCTCAGGCGATAGGCATCTCTTTGCAGCGTGAAAAACTTCGCAACAAGCTGGAGCCATAGCCGTTGAGCCGGACACGCTATCGAGGAGACCACGATGAAAACGCTCGCAATTGCAGCCTCTTTTTCCCTTGCAGCCCTTATGGTTCCGGCTGCCGTATCGGCACAGGAAGTCACCCTGGGCGAGCAAGTCGTGCCCGCCGAACAGATGACCATTGTCGAGGACTGGTGCAAGGAACTGCAGGCCCAGCAAGGGCTGACCGGTACTCAGGAACCTGAATCCACGATGACCGAAGAGCAGGCCGAAACCGCCGCTGGCGACATGGACGAGGCGATCGAAGGCGCTATCGATCTGAACACCGTCACCCTTGAGCAGTGCCAGGACGCCGGCCTCACCGATCAGGAAGGCGATTGAACTTAGGGGGCTCGCCTGGCGAGCCCTTCATCTTATCCAGGTAGGAGATAGATCATGCTTACAAAAACTATCGCGATGATTGGCGCGACATTGATGTTGTCAAGCGCGGTTCTTGCTCAAGACGTCGAGCATCGGATCGGCGGCAAGACAGTTCCCGAAGATCAAATTGCTGAAGTTCAGGAGCAGTGCGACGCCATGCGACAGGGCGAGGTTGCTTCGCCCGTAGCGCAAGCCGCCTACGATGAAGACAGCAATGAAGCGGCAGCCGAGGCCGCCGAAGACACTGCTGTCGACCTTGCAGCAGAGCTCTGGAGCGAGAACGGACAAATAGATCCGATGAAGCTTTCTCTCGAGCTGTGTGACGAAGGCAACTTCCAATTGAGCGCTCCAAATTAGGCCCGCCCCCGTTGCACGCTCTATCTCGTCTTGGTGATATTTCAAGTTCTTACGGACGAAACAGCTCAGGCCAAAGTCAGTAGGCGGAAGCATGCCCGCATGCGTAAGGGACCCTGATATAAGCCCATAGAAGGCATAATGCTCCAGGAGTAGACGATCTGCTTCCCACCCCATTTTTGCCGTTCGCATTCCAACTTCAAGGCGAGCATTGGGGCCGGAAGCGGACTGACGGCTTTTGGTGGCGCAGTCAGAAGCAGACAGCAGATCGTGGAAGACGCGATGGCCTTTAGGGGGCCGTATCCGTCGAGAACACCGTCAAGAACGCTAATGGCCAGCTTGTCCAGCGCGTCCTGAAGAATAAGCAATTACGGATGACCACGGCCGAGCTGGAGACGTTGATCGCGTCTCTTCTCGATCTCCAGGACAATCGCTGCGCCCTAACGGGTATCCCCTTCGAGTTCCTCAGCCCCACGGCTGACAAAAACCTATTGCCCTTGCTCGATCGGGTCGACGACTCAGGCCACTACAAGGTCGGCAATCTTCAGGTCGTCTGCCAGTTTATCAATTTCGGGAAGGGAGATAGCGATAATGCCGAGTTCCAAGCCACTGGTGAGGGTTCGCGGCGTTGAATAGGAACACGCCGTTAAACCGGAGCTCAATGGCGGCTTTCAGGATTTTCCTGAGCCCCCGATCGGCCGATATGGGGCATTTCGGTCATTCAGGTTCTGACACCTGATCCTCGAAACCGGTCATTCTTCCATGCTGGTACCTTCATCGGCCCGATCAAGTTACCCCTTTCGAGCCGATAACCGGCGCCCACCCGCTCAGCCCGTCTTCTGTGCCGTAGCTTTCAGTTGTGATAGTCGTCGGCTCAAGTCGCGCAGGAGTTCTTTGCGCCGATAGGGCGTCTGCTTTTGCCAATCTGGCCGGCAGATAGCGCTACCTCTGCCCTTTAGGCGCGACCAGTGAGCTTCCGTCTGGAATGGCCGGAAGGTGATTACCCAAACCATGATCCACGAGGTCTATGGGCTGCAAAGCGTTATCGCCGCCGATCCGGTGTCAGGCACGCCAGTGGTCTTCCCAGGCATGCCTAACACAAAAATCAGCGCGTCGTCGCGGTGTCCGGCTTTAGGAGCCTGGCACTGTCCACCAGCCGGACGAACTCGGACCGATAGCCGCCATCGTCGGCACCCCGGCCAGCCCGCGCCAGGTCCGCGATCTCGTCCCAGGTCATTGCAGAACCATAGGCGCTGCTTTTGAGCTTCTGTCCGAATGCCGCAACAGCCGCAGCAAACTGCGTATCCACCCCAGCATCCTCGATATTGTCATAGACAACATCGGCCCTGACCGGCACATCGATCAACTGGCTGACATCGCTCTCCGGCAGCTTGAAGCGCATCTTCAAGAACGCGATCTCGTCCGAGCTCTGGGGCGCCACGGTCTCGCCATAGCGCAACGGATCGACCTGCCCCTCGCCTACCGGGGTGATCTCATAAAGCGCCGTCACGGTCGTGCCCGCACCGACATCGCCAGCATCCACCGCGTCATTGTTGAAATCCTCCCGGTTGAGCGCCCGCGTCTCATAGCCGATCAGCCGGTATTCCGCGACTTGCGCCGGGTTGAACTCGATCTGGATCTTGACGTCCTTGGCAATGGTATGGAGCGTGCCGCCAATCTCTTCGACCAGCACCTTCCGCGCTTCGGCAAAGCTCGAAATATAGCTGGCATTGCCATTCCCGTTCTGCGCCAAGGCCTGCATGGTTGCGTCATCGAGATTGCCGCGCCCAAAGCCGAGCACCGAGAGCGAGATGCCGCTCGCGCGCTTGCCGGCAATGAAATCCTCCAGCGCCTCCGGATCGTCGATCCCGACATTGAAGTCACCGTCAGTCGCAAGGATCACCCGATTGGTGCCCCCCGCGATCCGCGCCTCCTCGGCGAGGCGATAGGCCAGTTCGATCCCCTGCGCACCCGCCGTGCTGCCCCCCGCCCAAAGCTGGTCCAGCGCCTCAAGGATCTTGGCTTTCTGGTCCGCCCCGGTTGGCTCCAGCGCAACACCCGCGGATCCTGCATAGGCGACGATCGACACCGTATCGTCATTCCCCAGTTGGTCCAGCAACAGTGCAAAGGCGCGCTTCAACAGCGGCAGCTTGTCCGGCTCGTCCATCGACCCCGACGTGTCGATCAAAAACACCAGATTGCTCCTGGTGTCAGTTACAGGCGGCTCAAAGCCCTTGATGCCGATCTGAAGGATCTGCGTCTTCTTGTTCCAGGGCGTCGGATAAACGCTGATCGTTGGCTGGAACGGCTGGTCTGCGCTTTCCGCTTCGGGATAGTCATAAGGGAAATAGTTGATCAGCTCCTCGATGCGCACCGCATCGGCCCCCGGCACATAACCGTCCTCCAGCATGCGGCGCACATAAGAATAGCTCGCTGTGTCCACATCGATCGAAAAGGTCGAGACCGGCTCCTCCGCAGCGACCTTGAGGCGCTGCTCGTCAAAGCTTGCAAAGCTGTCCCCAGACGGCTCCGTCTGCGCCGGCGGAACAAAGCTTTCGCTTTCCAACAAGATACCACGGGGCGCGACAGGCATGGCTTGGTCGGCAAAACTTTCGGCCACCCTGCCCTGCGCCTGCAATGGCGCAGCAGGAACCGCTGGGGCAGGCAAGGCCAATGGCTCGGGAGCCGGCGCTGCATCCAGGGTGACCGCAGCCACCTCCTCGCGAGCCATCTCCGCTTCCGGCACTGGCTTTGCCGCAACCGGCGCCTCCGCTTCCGTGACCTCGGCTGCCGGCACAACCACCTGTTGGCTCCGGTCACCGGCCGGGGTCAGCGCCGTTGAGTTGTAGAGCTGCCAGCCGAGCGGCAACACCAGAAGAGCAATTGCCGCCGTGGCAACGGGAACACGCATTTCCATGATCGAAATCCTCCTAAGGGACGTGATGATGGAAGTTAGACGCGTGCCCCATGCTGCTTCTTTGGTTGGCTCGTCAGATTTTCTTGCCGCTTCGAAGGCCGCCTGTCCTTGTGCAAGGGCACGCGCACGCGCCGCTTCGCTCGCGGGTGGGACCGGCCCGTTGCGCAGGCTGTCGAACGGATCGTGGTCGTCGGGAAAGCTCATAACAGCCCCCTCAAGGTCTTGCGGGCTTGGTGCACATGAAAGCCGACCGTGGCTTCTTTGATGCCCATGATGGTGGCGGCTTCGGCATGGCTGAGCTCTTCGGCATAAACCAGGAGCACCGCGTCTCGTTGTTTCTCGGGCAAGCGCCGCACCGCAGCCCAAAGCTGCCCATGGGTCACCGTCGATTCCTGATCGGCCGCCTGCTCCGCCGAAGTGATCTCGGCAAAGGCATCTGCGTGGCGCCCGCGCCGGCTGCGGGCACGCTGGAAATCACGCACGGCATTAAGCGTAATCCGGTAGAGCCAGCTGGAGAAGGCACTTCGCCCATCAAAACCGGCAATGGCTGATCCGAGCTTCACGCACACATCCTGCGCGATATCTTCGGCGTCGCTGCGGTCGCCGCACCAGCGAAAAGCGGCGCGGAATATAAGGTCATAGTGCCCGGCAAGCAGCTCGCCGAAAGCCGTGCCATCGCCGCCGCACGCGCGGGTAAGCAGCGCTCGGGTGAGCGCCTCAGGGTCCGGCTTGGGTGCGGCGGTCAGTCCCAACACTTCATGCATGCACTTGTTTGCTCGACGGGCTATTCTTAAGCCTAAGACGCCCCTGCCGCGCCCTTCCTTTGGGTGGGCAGGCTATTTTCTTAGAGGCCCCTATGAGCGACGACCCCAAAGGCCCACTTGGCCTCAACCGCACCCGCATTTTCCTGCTCTGCATGGGCGCGCTGGTGCTGCTCATCACCATTTCGATGATGATGGGGGGTTTGGGCGATTACAACGCCCTCAAGGAAGCGTCGAATGCCGCGAAAAACCCGACGGCGGAACAGCTCGGCGGGAATTGAACTCTCTATTCCTCTCCCCCTCGGGGAGAGGTGGCTCGGCGCAGCCGAGTCGGTGAGGGGGATCCTCCACAACACTGAAATTGCGGGAATATCCCCGTCATCCGGCGCTCCGCGCCACCTTCTCCCGCAAGGGGAGAAGCGAAGATTGTTCGAGATGGTGCACCATCGCCTTCTCCCCTCGCGGGAGAAGTTGCCCGAAGGGCGGATGAGGAGGCCCTAGGCGACCAGCGCCTGCGGCACGGCCTCGGCGATAAACCCGCCGCCCAGCACTTCGCTGGTCGCCGAGTCATCGGTGTAGAACACGCAGGCCTGTCCCGGCGACACACCATATTCGCCGCTGACCAGCGTCACGAACACCTGCCCGCCCACCATCTGGATCACCGCCGGCTGCGGCCCGCGGGTCGAGCGCACCTTGACCTCGACCGGCGCGCCATTGCCCGACGCCGCTTCCGCCAGGGGCATGGCGCCCAGCCAGTTCACATCCCGCAGCCGCACCGTGTGCGTCTTCAGCGCCTCGCGCGGACCGACCACGACGCGTCCGGTCTTGTGCTCGAGCTTGACCACGTAAAGCGGCTCGCCCGCCGCGACCCCAAGGCCTTTGCGCTGGCCGATCGTATAATGAACGATGCCCTCATGGGTGCCGAGCACGCGTCCGTCCAGATGCACGATCTCGCCCGTGGCTAGCGCCTCGGGATGCATCTTGCGGATGATGTCGGCATACTTTCCCTGCGGCACAAAGCAGATGTCCTGGCTGTCGTGCTTTTCGGCAATCTCGAGCCCCATTTCCCGCGCATGTTCGCGCACCATGGCCTTGCTCATGCCGCCCAGTGGAAAGCGCAGGAAATCGAGCTGGCTCTGCGTCGTCGCAAACAGGAAATAGCTCTGGTCGCGGTCGCTATCGACCGGCCGGAACAAGTGCCGGCGGCCGTCCGCGCCCAGCCGCGTCTGCACATAATGGCCGGTGGCCAAGACGTCGGCGCCCAGTTCCTGCGCCACCGTCATCAGGTCGACGAATTTGACGCTCTGGTTGCAGGCAATGCAGGGCACCGGCGTTTCGCCCTGCTGGTAGGCATTGGCGAAGGGCTCGATCACCGCATTCTTGAAGCGCTCTTCATAGTCGAGCACATAATGGGGAATGCCCAGCTTTGCCGCGACCCGACGGGCATCGTGGATGTCCTGCCCCGCGCAGCAGGCGCCCTTGCGGTGCGTTGCCTCGCCATGATCGTAAAGCTGGAGGGTGACGCCGACCACCTCATAGCCTTCTTTGGCAAGGAGGCCGGCAACGACGGAAGAATCCACGCCCCCGGACATGGCGACAACAACGCGCGTGTCCTCTGGGCGCTTGGCGATATCAAGCGAGTTCAGCATTTCCTGGGTATCCGGTTGGGGTCAAGGGCCAGCGGCTACGATGTGCGGGCGTTTTACGCTCCCAAAGAAAGCCTGTCCACCGCCCGGCAGCTTTTGCCGATTGGGCGGCAGGGATGACCACCCTGCGACGACTGATCGTTAGCAACTCACCGCCAACCGGTTGACCGCGCTCGATAATCATAACTGGCAAGCCACTTGCATCGATGATCCGGAATATGTCTGTCCGAGGATGCCCATCGTGGCTTCACACCTGACCGTTATCAGCCCCGCCGCCACGCACTCCTTTGCGGCGCAACTCGGCGCCGCGCCGCAAGCCGCCACCGCGGGCAGCGACGCGCTCGCCCTTTTTGCCGCCCTGCTCGGCAACACCGCGCCGGAAATTGCAGCCCCGACAGGCCAGGTCACCCTCGACAGCGCCATCGGCAACGTTTTTGCGCTCGGCCTGGAAACAGGTGCTGGCGAGCCGGAGGCCGAGGCACAAACGGACATAACCGTTGATCCGGTTGCCGCACCAGTCATGGCCCCCAACCCAGCGCCCGTCCTCAATCTCGTCGAGGCCTTGGGCACGCTCAAGGCCAGCCTCGATGCCGGCCGGCCGCTCGATCCCGATCTCCTGAAGCAAGTCGATACGGCCCTCACCGGCTTGGCCGATGCTCTGGGGCTCGATCTCGCCACCCTGCCCGTCCCCGAGGATTTTGCTGTCCTCCTCGAAACCGGCGCCGAAGATACCGGGCTCGCCGGTGCGCTGACCCAGCTTCTCGCGCCGCTGGCACAATCCATCGCCGTCGCGAGCAAGGCCGACGATGCTGCGTCGATCAGCGGCGAAGCCGCCGCCCTCGCCAAGCTCAAGCAGGTCGGCGACAAGCTTGGCGCGATGCTTGCGGCGCTCGATGCCGATGCCGTGCCGGATGAGAAGCTTGCCGCCATCGGCATGCCCCCCGGCCAGCCTCCATCTGCCGAAATCAACGAAGCCCTCGCCCGCGTCGCCGCGGGCCTCGCCAAGACGGAGGTGCCACAGGAGCCCGAGCTTGCCCTCCCGGCACTGAAACTCACCGAGCCGGTGCTGGCCGGAAAGACCGCTGAGTCAGCGGAGGCTCCTGCCCCGGCAGCCAAGCTCAGCGACCCAGTCGATGCTGCGCCAAAACCCGACGCTAAACCCGATCAACCGGCGGACTCGGCCCCGCGCGATCGCGTCGAAGCGCGCCGCGAACCCGCCAATCCTCAGGCCTTCATTGCGCCAACGGCAAACGAGCCGGCGCCCGTCGACCCGCAGGCCAGCCAGCAGCCCGCAACGCCCCGCATCGATTCCGCCGCCACCACCCGCGTCGTAACCCAGCCCGGCTACCAGACCAGCCAGCAGCAACTCAACCTGCCGCAGATCGCCTTCGAAATGGCGCGCCAAGTCGAGGGCGGCAATACCCGCTTTCAGATCCGCCTCGATCCGCCCGAACTTGGCCGCATCGACGTGCGGCTCGAAATCGACAATGCCGGATCGGTCAGCGCCCGTCTCACGGTCGAAAAAGCCGAAACGCTTGACCTCATGCAGCGCGACCAACGCGGCCTCGAACGCGCCCTGCAACAGGCCGGTGTCGATGCCGGCAAGACCAATCTCGAATTTTCCCTGAAACAAAACCCCTTCGCCGGCCAGCCCGGCATGGGGGATGGCCAGAAGGGCCAGAACGCCGGCCACGGCACGGCCAATGACAATGGCAAGCCGGTCGACGAAACCCCCGAGCCCACGCCCACCGTCAACCTTTATCGCGGCACGCTGCAAGCGCGCGGCGTCAACATCATCGCTTAGGGAGACCATTGATGGCCATCGATAGCGTCGGCGGCGCCGCAAATACATCCGGCGTCAGCAATCTCTCCCGCTCCACCATTGCCGACAATTTCGACACCTTCCTGTCGATCCTGACGACGCAGCTCAAGAACCAGAACCCGCTCGATCCGCTCGACACCAACCAGTTCACCCAGCAGCTGGTGCAGTTCACCGGCGTCGAGCAGCAACTTAAGACCAACGACTTCCTCGAAGCGCTATTGCTCAATACCCAAAACGGTTTCCGCGCCGATGCCGTGAGCTATATCGGCAAACAGGTCACCGCTTCCGGCAAGACCGGCGAACTCAAGGACGGCGGGGCCATGTGGGCCTATACCGCCGATGCCAACGTCGCCAACGCCACCGTCACCATCAAGGACGCCAAGGGCAACACTGTCTATACCGAAAACGGTGCACTCAATCAGGGCCCGGGCAATTTCCTCTGGGACGGCATGGGCTCGGACGGCAACAAGAAGCCGGATGGGGTTTATACGATCGAGATCAAGGGCACCAACCTTTCGGGCAAGGAAGTGGCGGTCTCCACGTCCTCCATCGGCACCGTCACCGCCGTGGATTTCTCCGGCACCGAGCCCATGCTCACGGTCGGCAAGAACAAGGTCGCCTTGTCCGACGTCACCGACGTCCGCCTGCAGGCCGCCACCACCCCGGCCACCGGCTCCGGCAGCTAAGCCCGGCGATCGCCGCTACAAGCTTTTGCCCTCCCAGCACATGTTGGGAGGGTCGCATCCTTTGGCCTCGCCCATGCCAAAGTGATCAAAATTCTCCTTCATTCTTAACCTGTTGTAAGTTTCCCCTTGAGGGTTTTTTAAGCCCGTTCGGCTACGCTCCAAGCCATGGTCAGGTTTGAGTAGTGAGTAGAATGACCGTCCAGATGCGTCCACGCGTGAAGTACGTTATCGGCCCGGATGGAAGTCCGCTGACGATCGCGGATCTCCCGCCAGCCAATACCCGCCGGTGGGTTATCCGGCGCAAGGCCGAAGTCGTTGCCGCAGTCCGCGGTGGCCTCCTCAGCCTTGAAGAAGCCTGCGAGCGCTACACGCTCAGTGTCGACGAATTCCTCAACTGGCAGGCCGCCATCGACAAACACGGCCTTGCCGGACTGCGGACAACGTGGATCCAGCATTACCGCGAGGGCTAACACTCCCGGTCGTGAAAAGAAGGCCCGCCGGAGCAATCCGGCGGGCCTTTTTGTTGCGCTTAAGTAGGCCAATTATCTTGCCCCGAACACGATCGAACTCCTCCCCCGCCTAACGGCGGAGGCTGGTTGGGGGTCCGCCTCACCCATAGTCCTCCGGCATCCAGCGCGCCCCTGCCTCTCGCCCGCGCAAGCGCTCGTAATAATCTCGCACCGCCGGAAATTCCCGCTTCTCGAACGGCGTCTTGAACCAGCGGTGACAACTCAGGCCCACCGCGATATCTGCCACTGAAAACACATCGCCCGCCAAAAACGGCCGCCCCTTTTCGAGCTCCCGGTCCAAAATTCCCATCGTCCCCGTCCAGCGCCCGATCGCCTCCCTGATCTTGTCCGGATCATCGTAGCCCGGCATCCGCCGCAACAATCCCGGCACGACATAGCCCCAGGATGGATTGAGTTCGCTCGCCTGCCAGCCCAGCCATTGCAGCGCCAGCCCCAGCGCACGCCGATCCTCCGGCAACAGCGCACCCCGCGTCTGCGCCAGATAAACCAGCAGCCCATTGCTCTCCCAGAGCACGCTGCCGTCGTCCTCGATCAGCACCGGAACCTGCCCGTTCGGGTTCAGCGCCAAAAACTCCGGCACCTTCGGATCACGCCCCGGCAATCCCCAATCCTCCCGCAAATAAGACTCGCCGATCTCGTCCAGCGCCCAAAGCACCTTGCGCACATTGATCGACGTCACCCGGCCCAGCACGCGAACCATCAAATTCCTCCTCGTCAAGCCCGGCAATTTCTGCCGCAATTAGCATTCTTCAGCCGATAGTTAAGACAATGTTTACCATCCGCTAGGTAATTTTTGCCCACTGGTTTGTGGGCCAACACATGCCGGTGTCCGAGACGAGAGTGGGGCGCCTGGTGCGCGGCCACGAAACCAGAGTGACGGCGTGGAAAGTCTAAGCAACCTCATTAACCGGATCGGCATGCCGCGCATCGCCGCCATGGTGATGGTCGCCGTGCTCATGCTGGGTTTCTTTGGCTTTTTGATCATGCGCAGCCAGACGCCCAATCTTGCTCCGCTCTACTCGGGCCTGAGCCTTGAAGACAGTTCGGCCATCCTCACCGAGCTGCAAACCCAGTCCATCCCCTACGAACTGCGTGGCGACGGCGACACCATCCTCGTCCCCCGCGACCAGATCACGACCCTGCGCATGTCGCTGGCCAGCGAAGGCCTGCCCACCAGCGGGCAGGTCGGCTACGAAATCTTCGACCAGCAGTCCACCCTGGGCGCCACGAGCTTCGTCCAGAACATCAACAATGTTCGCGCCCTCGAAGGCGAGCTGGCCCGCACCATCTCATCCCTCACCCGCATCAAGTCGGCGCGCGTCCACCTCGTCCTGCCCGAACGCGAGCTTTTCCGCCGCGAACGCAAGGACCCCTCCGCCTCGATCGTTCTTTCGGTCCGTGGCGAACTCTCCAACGGCGAAGTGCGCGCCATCCAGCACCTCGTCGGTTCCGCCATCGAAGGCCTCTCGCCCAGCCGCGTTTCCATCGTCGACGACCAGGGCAATCTCCTGGCCTCCGGCACCGGCCAGGATGAAGCCGGCATGATGTCGGCCCAGGCCGACGAGCGCACCCTTGGCTACGAAAACCGTCTGCGCACGCGCCTCGAAGACATGCTGGCCAATGTCGTCGGCGCCGGCCGCGCCCGCGTCGAGGTTTCGGCCGAACTCGATCTCAACCGCTCCACCGTCACCGAAGAGCGCTTCGATCCTGAAGGCCAGGTCGTTCGCTCGACCCAGACCAGCGACACGGAAAACACGACCGGCGCCGCCAACGGCCAGGTCAGCGTCGCTAACGAGCTGCCGGGCGCCTCCAACGCCCCCGGCACCGCGACCGAACAGGGCACGTCCAACTCCGAAACCGTCAACTACGAGATTTCCAAAACCACCCAGACCAACATCACCGAAGCCGGCGCCCTGAAGCGCCTCTCGGTCGCGGTCGTGGTCGATGGCGTCTACAATGACGATGGCGCCGGCAACCTCACCTATACGCCGCGCACCGCCGATGAAGTCGCGCAGATCCTGGCGCTCGTGCGCTCGGCCGTCGGCTATTCCGCCGATCGCGGCGACAGCGTCGAAGTGGTCAACATGCAGTTTGCCGAGCGTCCGGATCTGGCCATTGCTGGCACCGACTCGGGCGCTGGCCTCCTCGATTTCACCCGCGACGACATCATGGACGGCGCCGAAATGGCCGTCACACTTCTTATCGCCCTGGCGCTCGTCTTCTTCGTCATGCGGCCGCTTCTTAAGAAGGTTCTCTCGCCGGAGCCCAAGCCGCTGGCTTTGCCGGTCGCCGCCGAAC
This sequence comes from Devosia rhizoryzae, assembly GCF_016698665.1. Lineage (NCBI taxonomy): Bacteria > Pseudomonadati > Pseudomonadota > Alphaproteobacteria > Hyphomicrobiales > Devosiaceae > Devosia > Devosia rhizoryzae. The sequence goes on along the minus strand of NZ_CP068046.1, from coordinate 222,227 downwards.
TTGGCCACAATGGCGTGGTCGGCGCCGATGGGCGTCTGGTCGAGGTCATCGTCGAAGACGAACCGAGGGACAAGACTCCCGCCTGGGTCCAGAACGCCAAGTCCATGGGCGAAACCCAGCTCCAGACCCTCAAGACCGTCGGCACCCTGGTCGAAGAAAATCCCAAGCAGGCCGCGCTGATCGTGCGCGACTGGCTCGGTAGCGCTGCGTAACCGCCATGTCCCTGATCTCCCAAGCACCCGACGCCTCCCTTGCACCCCTGGGCGCCCAGCTTCAGGTCGGTGGCGAAAACCGCCTGCTCAAGGGCGACGAAAAGGCCGCCGCGCTCCTGCTCGCGCTCGGCCCCGATTATGGCAAGCCGATCTTCGACGAACTCGACGAACTCGAAATCAAGCAGCTTTCCCGCGCCATGGTTCGCCTTGGGCCGATTACCCAGGAAATGCTCGATGACCTGATGATCGAATTCGTCACCACGATTTCGTCCAATGGCTCGCTCTCGGGCAATACCGACACCACCGAGCGCCTGCTCCTGAGCTTCCTCACCCAGGACAAGGTCGACGCCATCATGGAAGAAATCCGTGGACCGGCCGGCCGCAACATGTGGGAAAAGCTTTCCAACGTGCAGGCCGATATTCTCGCCGCCTACCTCAAGAACGAATACCCGCAGACCATTGCCGTCGTCCTTTCCAAGATTGCCACCGACCACGCATCCAAGGTCCTCGCCGTCCTGCCTGAAGAGTTGGCCATGGACGTGGTGCAGCGCATGCTCGGCCTCGATCCGGTGCAAAAGGAAATTCTCGAAAAGATCGAGATGACGCTGCGCACCGAATTCATGTCGACGCTTAATCACTCCAAGCGCCGCGACAGCCACGAGCAGATGGCCGAAATCTTCAACAGCTTTGATCGCCAGACCGAAGCGCGCTTCATCACCAATCTCGAAGAGTTCAATCGCGACGATGCCGAGCGCATCAAGGCGCTGATGTTCACCTTCGAGGATCTCGCCAAGCTTGAAACTTCCGCCATCCAGACGCTGCTTTCCAAGCTCGACAAACGCGACCTCGCCTTGGCCCTCAAGGGTGCCAACGAAACCGTCAAGGAAAGCTTCTTCTCCAATATGTCGGGCCGCGCCGCCAAGCTCTTGCAGGACGACATGGCCGGCATGGGTCCGGTGCGTTTGAAGGATGTCGACGAAGCCCAGACCCGCCTCGTCGCCACCGCCAAGGACCTCGCTGCCAAGGGCGAAATCCTGATCATGAAGTCCAAGTCCGACGACCAGATGGTGGCTTAACCCATGGCCGCCCCTGCCCGCTTCCTTTTCGATCTCAACATGGAGCACCGCCCCGGCCGCGTTTCCGCGCCACCGGTGCCGACGATCCCCGAAGACGTTGTCGCCCAGCTCGTCGCCAATGCTCGTCAGGAAGCCTATGCCGAAGGCATGCGCGCCGGCGAGCAGAACGCCTCCGCCATGGCCGCGCAAACCATTGCGGCTGCTTCAGCAACGCTGGCGACGCAGACTGCCCAGCTGATGGCCGCACTCGACGAAGCGCGCGACAGCAATCATCGCGAATCCGTGGACCTGGCGGTCACCGTCGGCCGCAAGCTTGCTCTCCATCTCGTCGCCCGGCACCCGCTGACCGAGCTGGAAGCTCTGGTGCGCGAGTGTCTCCCGAGCCTTGATGGCGTGCCGCACCTCGTCATCCGCTGTCATCCGGACCTCGCCGACGCCATCCGCGAAGCAGCCACCGCGCAAATGGCTCATGCCGGTTTTGCCGGTCGCCTCGTCGTTATGGGTGATCCCGATATTCGCCTTGGCGATGGCCGCCTGGAATGGGTCGATGGCGGCCTCGTTCGCGACATCGCCGAAACCTCCAAGAACATCGATCGCCAGATCGCCACCTACCTTGCCGCGCGCTCCAAGACCGCTGCCGCACACCATGCCAGGGAGCACCACCAATGAGTGCCGAAAACGAAGGCTTCGGCCTCGACGAAATGGCTGCCCCCGAACGCAACGGGCAGGAACACTATGTCGAAAAGACTGCCGCCGATCTTGAAGCGGTGTTCGATGTTCCTGTGCGCGTCTCGGTCGTCCTCGGCCGCACCAAGATGCCGGTCTCCCACCTGCTCAAGATGGATGCCGGCACCGTCATCGAACTTGACCGCCAGGTCGGCGAAGCGGTCGAGATTTTCATCAACGACCGCCTCGTCGCCCGTGGTGAAATCGTGCTGGTCGAAGACCGGCTCGGCGTCACCATGACCGAAATCATCAAGCCGCAGTAAGGGAGAACTGATCGTGCGTCTGCTCATCATTGGAGCCCTCGAAGGCCAGCTCTCCACCGCAACCAAGATGGCCATGGACGGCGGCGCCAAGGTCGCCCATGCCCCCTCGATCGAAATTGCCCTCGCCGCCCTCCGCGCCGGCAAGGGGGCCGACCTGCTGCTCGTCGACGTGATGATGAACATCTCGGGCCTCATTGCCGGGCTAGAAGCCGAGCGCATCGCCGTGCCGGTCGTCGCCTGCGGCGTCGAGACCAATGCCGCCGCCGCCGTCAACGCCATCCGCGCCGGCGCCAAGGAATATATCCCGCTGCCGCCTGACGCCGAGCTGATCGCCGCCGTCATCGCCGCCGTCGCCCGCGAAAGCTCGGAATTCCTTTATCGCGACCCGGCCATGGAGCGCGTCGTCAAGATGGCCGAGCAGATCGCTGGCTCGGAAGCCTCGATCCTGATCACCGGCGAATCGGGCACCGGCAAGGAAGTCGTCGCCAAATACGTTCACGCCCGCTCCAAGCGCGCGTCGAAAGCCTTTATCTCCGTCAACTGCGCCGCGATCCCGGAAGCACTGCTCGAATCCGAGCTTTTCGGCCACGAAAAGGGTGCCTTTACCGGCGCCGTCGCGCGCCGCATCGGCAAGTTCGAGGAAGCCTCTGGCGGCACCCTCCTGCTCGACGAAATTTCCGAAATGGACGTGCGCCTCCAGGCCAAGCTCCTGCGCGCCATCCAGGAACGCGTCATCGACCGCGTTGGCGGCACCAAGCCCGTGCCCGTCGACATCCGCATCCTCGCCACTTCCAACCGCAATCTCAGCGAGGCCGTGCGTGAAGGCAGCTTCCGCGAAGACCTCCTGTTCCGCCTCAACGTCGTAAACCTGAAACTCCCGGCTTTACGCGAGCGCCCCGGCGACATCATCGCCCTCTCCGAGCATTTCGTCGCCAAATACGCCAAGGCCAACGGAATCCCGCCGCGCGCACTCTCCGCAGAAGCGCGCAATGCCCTGGTGAAAGCCCCCTGGCCGGGCAATGTGCGCGAACTGGAAAACACCCTCCACCGCGCCGTGCTGCTCTCCTCCGGCGACACCATCGGCACCGAAGCCATCGTCCTGCCCGACGGCATGGGCCTCGCCGAAGCCGCCCGTGCGACCTCGCCCGCCATGATGGCCGCGCAAACCGCCGAGGCCATGAACCGCGCCCTCGTCGGCCGCACCGTCGCCGATGTCGAGCGCGACCTCATCCTCGACACCCTCGACCACACCTTCGGCAACCGCACCCATGCCGCGACCATCCTGGGCATCTCCATCCGCACCCTGCGCAACAAACTCAACCAATATGCCGACGAAGGCACCCATGTGCCCGAACCCGGCGAACGCCGCGCGGTGGCTTGATGGCTCGCTCTCCCCTCCCCACCGGCCTTCCCTTCTCCCCTTGCGGGAGAAGGTGGCTCGCGCCTCGCGCGAGACGGATGAGGGGTAGGGATTTTGCCCTAAACGCAGCATTCAGGGTGCTCTCAGCACCCCTCATCCGCCCTTCGGGCACCTTCTCCCGCAAGGGGAGAAGGGGGGCTCCGTGTAAGGCCTGAAAATGACCGACCTGCCCACCACCTCTCGCGCCTTCAAGCTCCCCACCTTCGGTCAGGTGAGCGCAACCCTGCGCTCGGGCGACATTGCCCTAGCCGCCGGCGTCATGGGCCTGATCCTGATCCTTATCGTGCCCCTGCCCGCGATCCTCGTGGACATGCTGCTGGCCATCTCGATCGTCTTCTCGGTCATGATCCTCATGACCTCGCTCTTCATCCAGAAGCCGCTCGAATTCTCGGCCTTCCCGACCGTCCTTTTGATCGCCACCATGCTGCGGCTGGGCCTAAACCTTGCCACCACGCGCCTGATCCTGTCCGAAGGCCATAACGGCACCGACGCTGCCGGCCACGTCATCGAGGCCTTCGGCAACTTCATCACCCGTGGCAATTTCGTCATCGGGATCGTGATCTTCATCATCCTGGTGATCGTCAACTTCATCGTCATCACCAAGGGTTCCGGCCGCATCGCCGAAGTCGCCGCCCGCTTCAGCCTCGATGCCATGCCCGGCAAGCAGATGGCCATCGACGCCGACCTTTCCGCCGGCCTCATCGACGAAGACACCGCCAAGAAGCGCCGCGCCGAACTCGAAGGCGAATCGGCCTTCTTCGGCAACATGGACGGTGCCTCCAAATTCGTACGCGGCGACGCCATTGCCGGCCTCATCATCACCTTTATCAACGTCTCCGCCGGCATGCTGATCGGCATCATGCAGGAAGGCCTCTCGGTCCAGGAAGCCGGCAACGTTTATACCCTCCTCACCATCGGCGACGGCCTCGTTTCCCAGATCCCCGCGCTGATCGTCTCGACCGCAGCCGGTATCCTCGTCTCCAAATCCGGCGTCACCGGTGCTGCCGACAAGGCCCTGTCGCGCCAGTTCACCGGCTATCCGCGCGCCCTGGGCATGAGCTCCGCCGTCATGGGCGCCCTCGCCTTCCTCCCCGGCATGCCCTTCATCCCCTTCATGGCCCTATCCGCCGGCGTCGGCTATCTTGCCTGGCGCGCCACCGGCACCAAGCAGGTCCGGCAAGTCGCCGAAGCCGCGCAGGAACTGGCCAAGAACGCACCCACCTCGGCTGCTCAGCCGAGCGAACCGCCGATCACCGATGCCCTCAAGATCGACGATCTCAAGCTCGAGCTCGGCTACGGCCTCCTCAGCCTCGTCAAGGAAGACGAAAACGGCTCCGATCGCCTCACCGAGCAGATCAAGGCCCTCCGCCGCCAGCTGGCGCTCGAACTCGGCTTCGTCATGCCGCCGGTGCGCATTCTTGACAACATGCAGCTCGAGCCCAACGACTACAAAGTCCGCATCAAGGAAGTCGAAGCCGGCTCCGGCCAGATCTATGCCAACCAGCTCATGGTCATGGACCCCTATGGCAACCAGATCGACCTGCCCGGCCACCACACCACCGAGCCGACCTTCGGCCTGCCAGCGACCTGGATCGAACCTGCTTTGCGCGACGAAGCCGAATTGCGCGGCCTTTCGATCATCGACCCCTCTACCGTCATCTCGACCCACCTCACCGAAGTGCTCAAGGCCAACGTCGCCGATCTATTGAGCTACGCCAACGTCCAGAGCCTCCTCACCGGCCTGCCGAAGGATCAGCAAAAGCTCGTCGAGGACATCGTGCCGAGCCAGATCACCGTTTCCGGCCTCCAGCGCGTCCTTCAGGCGCTGCTCACCGAACGCATCTCGATCCGCGATCTTTCGACCATCCTCGAGGGCATAGCCGAAATCGCCGGCTCCGGCCGCTCGGTGCAAACCATCATCGAACATGTCCGCGCCCGCCTGTCGCGCCAGCTCTGCGCCGCCAATTTGGGCCCCGATGGCAACCTGCCGCTCCTCACCCTCTCCCCGCAATGGGAACGCGATTTCGCCGAAGCCATGATCGGCGATGGCGAAAACCGTCACCTCGCCATGGCGCCATCAAAGCTCCAGCAATTCATCGGCGCCATCCAGCAGGGTTTCGAACGCGCCGCGCAGCAGGGCGAACTCCCCGTGCTGATCACCTCACCTTCGATCCGTCCCCATGTCCGCTCCATCATCGAGCGCTTCCGCCCGCAAACGGTCGTCATGAGCCAGAACGAGGTTCACCCGCGCATTCGCCTCAAGACAGTCGGCAGCGTCTAGGGCCATCCTGTGGCCAAAGTAGCCCTCATCCTGAGGTGCGAAAGAAAGTGCAGCCTCGAAGGACGAGGGCGTGGCACTAGGGTTAGATCGGCAAGCCGCCCGGCACTGTCGGCGGCAGGTCGAGCTTGGCCGCTTCGGACGAAATATCGACCTCTTCTTCCTCGGCCAGCTCGCGTTCGGCATCGTGCCAGAACTCCTGGTCCCGCCCATCCGGCTGCCCCGCCTGATCCCAAAGCTGATAGGCCCGGTCGCGGATTTTGGCTTCGTCTACACGCATGGCTTCCTCCCTTGCTGTGAACGGAAAACGCTCCGATCACAACGGAGTTGCGCTGGAACGGGCTTGTGACCGCGGGCATTGTTCAACTTGGCTTTTGGGGGCGCATCCATGCGACTTTTTTCCTGTGATCACTGCGGCAACACGATCTACTTCGAGAACGCAGTGTGCGAACGCTGCGGCCATGCTTTGGGCTATGCGCCGCGAGCCAATGCGCTTGTCTCGCTCACCGATGACAATGGCGCCTGGACCAGCCCCGCCCTCCCCGGCGAACGCCTGGTGTATTGCGCCAATGCCGAACACGCCGCCTGCAACTGGCTCGTGCCCGAGGGCGGCGAAGCCTATTGCGCCGCCTGCCGCCATAACGAGATCGTGCCCGATCTCTCCAACCCCGAAAATCTGCTGCATTGGCAAAGCATCGAGCGCGCCAAAAAGCGCCTCATGTATTCCCTGATCCGCCTTGGCCTGCCCTTGCAAGACCGCGCCGAAGACCCACAGCACGGCCTCGCCTTCCGCTTCCTCGCCGATGACCAGACCTCCCCGGTTATGACCGGCCACGAAAACGGCATCATCACCATTTCCCTTGCCGAAGCCGACGATGCGGAGCGCGAACGCCGCCGCACGCAGATGGGCGAGCCCTATCGCACCATGCTCGGCCACTTCCGCCACGAGATCGGCCACCATTATTGGGATCTCCTCGTCGACAACAAGCCGAGCCTAGACCGCTTTCGGCAGCTCTTCGGCGATGAACGCGCAGATTATGGTGAAGCGCTCAAGACCTATTACGCCAACGGCGCCCCCGACGGCTGGTACAACACCCATATCAGCGCCTATGCCACCGCCCATCCCTGGGAGGATTTCGCGGAAAGCTGGGCGCATTACCTCCACATCGTCGATACCGTCGAAATGGCTGCCGCCTACGGCATCCGCGCCCGCCCCCGCACCGGCGATGAAAACCTCGCCATCCCGCCGGTGACCTTCGACCCCTACATGGCGCCCGACATGTCGACCATCATCGACAACTGGATCCCGCTTTCGAGCCTCATCAACAATCTCAACCGCGCCGTCGGTCAACCCGACGCCTACCCCTTCATCCTCAGCCCACCCGTCATCGAAAAGCTCAGCTTCATCAACGACCTCGTCCACCAGGCCCCCGCCCTCGACAAACTGGCAGAACTCGAAGCGGCAGAAACATAGACCTGATCCTCTTGAATGACGGGGCGAAGTCCGTCCAAGCCCACCGTCCGAACTCCTCCCCCTCCTGAAGGGGGAGGCCGGGTGGGGGTCTCTTCAACACCCCGAAGCCCATGTTCATCGTCTCCCTCCCCTTGATGGAGAGGGACCAAGGGTGGGTGGAGCAACACGCGCAAAACTTGGGTTTTCAACCCGACCCCCACCAACTAAAACCCCGCTCATGACCGAGCCAGCCATCTTCCCCGTCCCCGTCTTTTCCACCCTCTGCAACGCCGCCTTCGCCCTACGCCGCGAAGTCTTCGTCTGGGAGCAAAAGGTCCCTGAAGAGGAAGAAAATGACAGCTATGATCTCACCGCCACCCACTTCGTGGCCATCCTGGCCGGTGAGGTCGTAGGCACGCTGCGGCTGATCGAGCAGCCTGAGCACGTCAAGATTGGCCGCGTCGCAGTGCGCCAGGCGTTCCGGGGCCGCGGTGTCGCCAAAAAGCTGATCGCCGCTGCCATGGCCCACGCCCGTGCCAATGGCCAAGACCGCTTTTACCTCACCGCCCAGTCCGACAAGCTCGACTTCTACGAGCGGCTCGGCTTTGTCGCTTTTGGCCCCGAATTTTCGGACGGCGGCATGCCGCATCGCGCCATGCGCGACTATGACAAGGCAACGGCGCGCCTCGTCGATTAATCCTGCGTTAAGCCATTAACCCGGCCGGCACTGGCCTGCCATCAGAACTGCGCTATTGTCCTGTTGTCAGCCAATTTGCGCGTCCCATGCCGCGCGCCAAGGCAACAAAGCAGCGCCGGGCACTGATCGGGCGCGCTGGAAAAAATAACCCCAACAATGGGGAGGCGAAAAAGGCCGGCTCTGCATAAATGCGGAAGCCGGCCTTTTGATTTCGCTTTTTGCAGGCTGCTCAAAAAAGCTGCGGAACACCTTCGCGTTTGATCGCGTTGAGCAGTCATCAGAGGGGCCATACGGCGCGCGACCGGCAAGTTTTGCGCCGCATGGCCCTGTTCACCGCAACGATGAACCTTTGGAGCCTACTATGATCCGCACGCTTCTGACTAGCACGGCAATTGCGCTGGCCCTCGGCACTGCCGCGATCGCACAGACCCCTGCGACCACCAACGAAACTGCCCCTGCCAACGAGATGGCTCCAGCCAACGAAATGGCACCCGCCAATGAGATGGCTCCGGCCAACGAAATGGCTCCGGCTAATGAAATGGCCCCTGCCAATGAAATGGCTCCGGCTGGCGATGCGATGGCTCCTGCCACCGACACCACCACAACGGCCGCTCCGACTCGCACCCCGACCAGCATCGCCACCGGCTACACTGCTGGTGAAGGCGACGCCATTGCTTCGGAAGTCCTCGGTGCCCCAATCTATTCGAGCGCTGCCGACGACGCTGAAGAAATCGGCACCGTCAACGACCTCGTCCTGTCCGCTGACGGTGACGTCCTCGCCGTTGTTATCGGCGTCGGTGGTTTCCTCGGCATCGGCGAAAAGAACGTCGCCATCGACTTCTCGGAAATGACCTACGAGATGGCTGCCGACAACACCATGCGCTGGGTGCTGCCGACCACGGCCGAAGCACTGACCGCCGCTCCGGATTTCGTCTGGGAAGACCCAGCTGATGCCGCCGCTGCCGATGCTGCCAACACCGATGCAATGGCTCCGGCTGGCGACGCAATGGCCCCGGCCGCTGACCCGGCAATGGCTCCGGCTGATCCGGGCGCCGTTTCCGAAACGCCGGCTGCCAATCCGGCAACTGCCCCTGCTGATGGCGCAATGACCACCGGCATGATGCCGCGCGAAGGCTACAACACGATCGAACGTGATGCCCTGACTGCCGAAAACCTCGATGGAGCAACCGTCATCGGCCCGGATGGAGAAGACATCGCTGAAGTCGAAGACCTCCTGCTCACCCAGGATGGCCAGATCGATGCCATGCTCGTTGACTTCGGTGGCTTCCTCGGCATCGGCCAGAAGACCGTTGCTGTTGCCCTCGACAACCTCGAGTTTGCTTCCAACGAAGGCGGCGACATCGTGATCTACAGCGACTTTACCCGCGAACAGCTTGAAGCCTTGCCTGATTACGATGAAGCAACCTATGCCAACACCCCGGCAATGCGCGCTACCGACATGTAATTGGCTCTAGCCAAAAAAACGAAAGGCCCGCTTCGGCGGGCCTTTTTGTTTAGCGTATTCATTGCACAGGTTTGCCCGGCACCACGATGTTACCTTCCCCCTCAGAGGGGAAGGCAAGCGAAGCTTAGCCGTTAGGCTTAGCGGAGCTCGGAAGGGGGTGTGCGATGCTGCATCAATCCCCTGCATCAAGTCAGGCGCCGACCTACCGCCGAAACCGCAGTCGAGCCACTTCGTCATAGCCCTCCTGCTCCAGCTTGCTCTGCTCATCCTTTTCGCGCTGATGCTCGCGCTGATCCAGAAGCTCGACCTTCTTGAGGTCTTCAAGCGCTTCCGCCAGCGCATCCTGCGCAGCCTCGAGCTTGCTCTTCATATCATTGGCCGACGCGAGAAGATTATCCCGCCGGGTCAAGGCCGCCTTGGCAAAGGTGGAATAAGCAAAATGGGCGACATCGGAAATGCCGGTCTTGGTGTGCTCGATCTCGATCTGCTGGTCGAGTTCGGACGCCATGCGCTCGAAGTCGGCCACCATCATTTCGATCTGCATGACCTGGCGGCGCTTTTCGTCCACCTGGAACTTCTTGAGCCGAATAAGGCTCTCGCTGCGCGATTTCACGACCTGTACTCCTTACACACCAAGTCAGTCCGGATCGGCCAAATACACTGACCGCTCCATCATGCCCCCGCATCCGCCTCGGCGATGATCGAAGCGAGCACGGCATAGCCCTCCCCGATCGTCGTCGTCTCGTCCCGCCGCTGACCGAGGAAGCCCTCGAGCTTTGGGTAGATGGCGATGGCGCGGTCCACGTTCGGATCTGACCCTTTCCGGTAAGCCCCCAGCCGGATCAGCTCCTCCATGTCCGAAAATATGGACATGAGTTCCCGCGCCCGCGACAGGGTGGGCCGGACATGGTCCGGAACGCACCCTGGCATGGTCCGCGAGATGGACCGGAGCACATTGACGGCCGGGTAACGCCCCCGCTCGGCAATGCCGCGCTCCATCACAATGTGCCCATCGAGAATACCGCGAACGGCATCGGCAATGGGCTCGTTGTGATCATCACCTTCCACCAAAACGGTAAAGAGACCGGTAATAGACCCCGAATTTGGCATGCCCGGACCGGCCCGTTCCAACAATCGTGGCAATTCTGTGAAAACCGTGGGCGGATATCCCTTGGCCGTTGGCGGTTCGCCGATGGCCAGACCGATCTCGCGCTGCGCCATGGCAAAGCGGGTCAACGAGTCCATCATGCAAAGCACCCGCTTGCCCTGGTCGCGAAAGAATTCCGACAGCGCCATCGAGATATAGGCCGCCTGCCGCCGCATCAGAGCCGCTTCGTCCGAAGTGGCGACGACAACAACCGCCCGGGCCAGGCCTTCCTCACCCAGATATTCCTGGATGAACTCGTGCACCTCGCGCCCGCGCTCGCCGATCAAGCCAATCACCGAAACGTCGACATCGGTATTGCGGGCCAGCATCGACATCAGCACCGATTTTCCGACACCCGAGCCGGCAAAGATGCCCATGCGCTGCCCCTCGCACATGGTCGTAAAGGTATTGAGGCATCTCACCCCAAGCTCGATCGGCTCACCCACCCGCGTGCGGTCATGCGCCGCCAGCGGCGACTGCCGTAGCGGGTAAGAGACCGCTCCGCGCAGCAATGGTCCCTTGCCATCGATGGGCTCGCCATTGGCGTTGACGACCCGCCCCAGCCACGCCTCGGATGGATTGACCGATCCGTCATGCCTCCGGAACACCGCCCGGCACCCGAGCCGCACCCCGCCCAATTCGCCGAACGGCAAGCACAGCGCGTGCCCATCGCGGAAACCGATGATCTCGGCCGCGAGGTCTCGTCCATCGGTTGCCTCGATCATCACGCGTCCGCCGACGCGCAGCTCGCGCACCGGCCCCACGATTTCGATGAGGAGGCCCTGGACCGATTTGACGCGGCCAAAGACTTCGACGTCTTCGATGGCGTCGATGGCAGAGATCAGCGCTTTCATTCAGGATGCGTTCATCAAAGGGGTCCAGGACTGCCCATTATGGTTTCCGGGCCGCCGTCGAATCGAATCGGATGGTAACCGATCGTTAACCGAAATGCCTTAATGACGATGATGATCGGCGAAATGCGCCCTGCGCTCCGGCCATCCAAAAACCCCCACATTTTCGCAGAATGCTTGAGTCCACAGAGTCGCTTGGAAGCTCTTCCTAATGTAATGCATTAAGATTTTTTCAGCCAGTTTTACGAGCATTTTCAACAAGTTAAACTTAATTCACCTTACCGAAGTTTGCGTATTGCGGATCGGAATTAAACTTTGTTAACTAATCGGGCTTAGGCTTTGATCATATCCAGTAGGGTTGGAGCGATAGAAGCAATTGGCCTTGCTTCTCGCGGGTTCCAGCAGGAACGAATGACAAGGGGAATATAATGCGGGTACTCCTTATTGAGGACGATAGCGCCACGGCGCAGAGCATCGAGTTGATGCTCAAGTCCGAAAGTTTCAACGTCTACACCACCGATCTCGGTGAAGAAGGCGTCGATCTCGGTAAGCTCTATGACTACGATATTATTCTGCTCGACTTGAACCTGCCCGATATGAGCGGGTACGAAGTCTTGCGCACGCTGCGCGTTGCCAAGGTGCAGACGCCAATTCTTATCCTGTCCGGCCTTGCCGGCATCGAGGACAAGGTCCGCGGTCTCGGTTTCGGCGCCGACGACTACATGACCAAGCCCTTCCACAAGGACGAACTCGTGGCCCGCATCCACGCCATCGTCCGCCGCTCCAAGGGCCACGCCCAGTCGGTCATCTCGACGGGCGATCTCCTTGTAAACCTTGATACAAAAACCGTCGAAGTGCAGAGCCAGCGCGTGCACCTCACCGGCAAGGAATACCAGATGCTGGAGCTCCTTTCGCTCCGCAAGGGCACCACCCTCACCAAGGAAATGTTCCTCAACCACCTCTATGGCGGCATGGACGAGCCGGAACTGAAGATCATCGACGTCTTCATCTGCAAGCTCCGCAAGAAGCTCTCGGTCGCTACCGGCGGCAAGAACTACATCGAAACCGTCTGGGGCCGCGGCTATGTGCTTCGCGAACCTGACGAAAACGAGACCTACAGCGATAAGGTCGCCTAAGTCCTTCGAGCACACGCTCCTTCAAAACCCCGCGCCGCCAGCGCGGGGTTTTCGTTTTGACGGCCCCGGAACCAGCAGCATAAGCGCCACGTTCTGCCCTCAGAGCTTTTGGGGGTCTTGTTATGCCGAACATGTCGCAGCGCCTGCGCGAACCGTTGGTCCTGACTATTCTTGTCCTTGCGGTCGCCGGTTGGCTGGCCTTTCTTGCCGTCTGGATCAACAGCTCGGGCCAGTCGAGCAATCTCCAGAGCCAAGTTGCAACCCTGACCAGCGAGCGCGACAGCTTGCGCGGTGACCTCACTCTTCGCGAGCAGTCCGACGGCGCCCTCGCCGATGTCGAAGCCGAACTCGCGACCCTTCAGCAGCAGCGCGACGAAGCCGCCGCTGCGCTCGAAACCGCAAACACCGATCTTGCCGCTCGTCGCAGCGAGCTTGACACCACCACCCAGGACCTCGCTACGCGACGCTCGGAAGCGGGTGCCTTTGAAGAAGATCTAGCCGCTGCAACCACGCAGACCCAAGAATTGGCTGCCCGCCAAGCATCGCTCCAAGCCGAAATTCAAAGCTCGAACCAGCAATTGCTTGATGTCGGCACACGTCTCGAAGAAGCGCGCCGCCAGGAAGAAACCGCTGCGAACAATCTCGCCAAGATCGCCGAAGAAGCCGCCACTGCCACGGCAAGCCTTGCTGAAACACAGTCGGAGCTTCAGTCCTCCCGCAACGAGTTGAACACCGCTCAGCAGGAGCTCGCCGACAGCAGCACGCAGACGGAAGCCGCCCGCACCGAGGTTGCCGACCTTGAGGCGCAGGCAGCAGAACTGGAAGCGCGTCAGGCCCAGCTCCAGAATGACGTCAACGGCTACCAGGAACAGCTGACCATTCTGCAGCCCCAGGTCGAGGAACTGACCGCTACCCTTGCCCAGCGCTCGAGCGAACTCCAGAACGTCGAGACAGAGATCGCCCGGTCGGTTGTAATCCCAGCTGCTGAAGCTGCCGCAACCCCGGTCGGCGCGATTTACAACGTCGGCGCCGAAGGTCCTGCCCGTGGCATCTCCCTAACCCTCAACGACGACGAAACCTTTGAACTCCGCGACCGCATCAATCGGACCGTCACCGGCTCCTATACTCTTTCGCAGGACCAGTTGGTTCTGACAGACGCTACCGGCCGTCTCGGTAACGCAACCTTCCCAATGACCTGTCCGCTGGAGCAGGACGAAACCGGCTTCACCATAGGGGAAGCAGCGGACTGCCCGCTGACCGGGCTGCGCTTCGACAGAGTGGAACCCGATACGGCGGAATAAGAGAGCGGCGCTTCGGCGCCGCTTTCATTCGTGTCGAACCCGCTCCTCGCCAATCGTCAACACGATGCCACTTGACGATTGCAGCCGAGGCTTCATGTTCTCTCCCCTGTTCTGTGTACTAAGAGAACAAGCTCATGACCGACACGACTATGCGCGATCGGCGGGAGACGGACCGAGCCATCACCACGGTCTGGCGTGTCGAGCAGGCGCGCGTCATCGCCAGCCTCACCCGCATGGTGCGCGACATTTCTCTTGCCGAGGAGCTGGCGCAGGAAGCACTGATGGCTGCCCTCCGCACCTGGCCGGAAACGGGCGTGCCGCGCAATCCCGGTGCTTGGCTGATGCAGGCGGGCAAGCGCAAGGCCATCGACTATTTCCGTCACCGCAAAATGGCCGCAGGCAAGCTCGAAGAGATCGGCCGCACGGTGGAGGACGAGGTGCCTGACACCGAAACCGCCCTCCACGACGCCCTCGATGACGATGTCGGCGACGACTTGCTGCGCCTGATCTTCACCTCCTGCCACCCGATCCTGCCGCCGGAATCCCGTGTCGCGCTCACCTTGCGGCTGATTGGCGGCCTCACCACGGAAGAAATCGCGCGCGCCTTCCTGGCCCAGGACACCGCGATCGGCCAGCGCATCGTCCGCGCCAAGAAAACCATTGCCGACGCCGGTGTGCCCTTCGAGGTGCCACGAGGCGAAGAGCGCGAGGAGCGCGTCGCCTCAGTCCTCGGCGTGCTCTACCTCATCTTCAACGAGGGCTATTCCGCTACCGCTGGCCAGGATTGGATGCGCCCGCAGCTCTGCGAAGAAGCCATGCGCATGGGGCGCACGCTAGCTCAGCTCATGCCCAACGAGCCTGAAGTGCATGGCCTTCTGGCGCTGATGGAAATTCAGCATTCCCGCGCCAAGGCGCGCACAAACAGCAAAGGCGAGCCGGTCCTCTTGATGGACCAGAACCGCGCCACCTGGGACCAGTTGATGATCCGCCGCGGCCTCTACGGACTAGCCCGTGCGCAGAACCTTGGCGGCATCGCCGGACCTTACACGCTCCAGGCCGCCATCGCCGCCTGCCACGCCCGCGCTCGCAAAGCCGAGGACACCGATTGGGGCCAGATCGCCGCCCTCTACGGACTCCTCAACCAGGTCACCCCGTCGCCCGTTATCGAACTCAACCGCGCCGTCGCCGTCTCCATGGCTCAGGGCCCCGAAGCGGCCCTGCCCATCGTCGAAAAGCTTCGCAGCGGCAAAACGCTCGAAAACTACCACCTGCTCTACGGTGTCCACGGCGATCTCTTGCGCAAACTGGGGCGCCACCAGGAGGCAAACACCGCATTTCTCCGCGCGGCAGAGCTCACCAAGAATGATCGAGAAAGGGCATTTCTACTAGGCCGGGCGGCAGAATCTACCACCTAAACCTCATCCTGAGCATGTCGAAGGACGAGGTCGCAGCCCCCAGCCTCTGTGCGCCCGACCTCGTGGTTCGACTAGCTCACCATGAGGTCTCCAAAAGCTAAGCCGCTTTCAGCGCCGCCATGTCGAATTTGCTTTCCAGCACCTGCCGGTCAAATGGCTTCATCATGTAGTCATCGGCCCCCGACTTCAGCGCCTGGGCAATTGCACCGATATCGTTCTCGACCGTGCAATAGATGATGCGCGGCGTTTCCCCGCCGATGTAGCTGCGCAGAAGTTTGAGGAACTCCAGCCCGCTCATGATGGGCATGTTCCAGTCAAGCAGGATCGCGTCCGGCATGTCGAGCCGGCACTTGTCCATGGCTTCCTGGCCGTCCTCGGCCTCGTCCACCGTATAGTCGAGATCTTCCAGAATGCGCCGCGCGACTTTGCGCACTACGCTGGAATCATCAACGATGAGGCAGGTCGGCATGGCAGTGCCCCGAACAAGGAAATCCGGTCCGACTATGCCGGACCAGTGGTTCGGAAATCGTTACCCCAATTGTTCTATTCGGCGGCTTGCGCCTGGGCCTTGGGTGTTGCGGTAAAGAAGAACATCTCGTTTTCGAGCCCGATATTGAGCTCCATGTCCGTCATGCGCGCCAGAAGTCCGGTATAGAACGGCTGGATTCCCCGCGCGTCGACTGCGCCTTCTTCCGGCATGCCGGAGAGGAGCCCCGCCGAGCCTGACGGCACCAGCGTGCGCTGCCGCTTTTCGGGATCGGATTTCGAGCTGAACTCGAATTTTTCTTCCCCTGCCGGCCCGGAGATCTTGGCTGAAACCACGCCCCCGCGCGGCACCGAACCTGCTGCGATCAGCAGCATGTTCATGAAGAGCTTGGCCTTGTGCTTGGGCAAAAGGATCAGCGGCACGTCCCACTCGAGGTCGGCCTTTTCGATCTCGAACAGGATGCGCGCCACGCGCTCGCATTCGCGCGTATCGATATCCGTGCCGGCAGTCGAAGAAGCGCCATAGGCCAGGCGGGCGAATTCAAGCTTGGCCCGGCTTTGCTTGGCGGCACTGGCGATCAGGTCGCGTGCGCCCTCCGCCATTTCGCTCTGGTTGGGATCGTCGAGCACTTCGAGCCCGTTGCCGATCGCCCCGATCGGGTTGATCAGGTCGTGGCAAACCCGCGAGCACAGCATGGCGGCAAGGTCGGTCGCCTTGAGCTCGATAACATCCATGGGCTTGGTCTCCGGAGGGCAAGGGGAATCAGTTGAAGGGACAATAAAGCGGCTTTGAATACGGCACTACCGGGTCGAGAGCGATTTGGACAAGACCTGCCAATGCTCCTGTCCTCGTAACGCCGCAGCATCCGGCGCCAGCAGAAAGGCCTCGCGATTGGCGGCAGAATAAAAGAGATAGAGCCGCTGTTTATAGACGGCGTAGATCAAGGGATCGGCATCGGAAACAAAGCCGCGCGCCATGCTCATGGCGCCATGCCCCCCATATTGCGGCGCATAAATTTTGGGCTGACGTTCGAACACGTCGCGATTGGCTTTGTTGGCGAAAAGCCAGGGTGCGCCCATCCACACCACTTCATAGTCCGGCTTTCCCGGCAGTGGTGCATCTTCGGTAAAGTAGCTGACCGGATCCATGCCGCCGATCGCCAGCCCCGTTAGCGGGTCGGTCTCGACCCAATCGACGATCGACTGCGCCTTAACACTGGTGGCGGCAAGCGGCCCAAAAAGCGGCAGCATGACGGCGATCATGGTTAAGATTTGTTTAGAGGTTTGCGTCATGATCCAGGCCAGTGATCGGCTGCCGATGCGCTCATTGTGGCGCGCAAGACCTAAGGTCTTCCTAAGCAGGCTGGTCTCAAGGGGAGATCGAACCATGCTGAAAAAGATCGCACAGCTTCTAGGCGTCGTGCTTGCTCTGGCAGTGCCCGCCACTCCAGCATTGGCGCAGCAGGGCGGCTCCTTGGGCGATACGTTCTCTGGCGAAGAGATCATCAACAACGGGCAGGAATTCTTCGGCTCCGCCGCCCAGGGCTTGGCATCGGTAGTCGAAAACGCGGTCAGCCAATATGGCCAGCCTAATGGTTATATCCTCGGCGAAGAAGCCGGTGGCGCCCTCTTTATCGGCGCGAAATACGGTGAGGGCACGCTCTACACCCGCAATGCCGGCCAGTTTTCGATTTATTGGCAAGGCCCCAGCATCGGGCTCGACGTCGGCGGCGATGGCTCCAAGGTCATGATGCTGGTCTATAATCTGACCTCGATCCAGGACATTCTGGGCCGCTATCCCGGCGTCGACGGCTCCGCTTATGTCATCGGCGGCGTCGGCATGACCGTGACCAAGCGCGCCGATGTCGTCGTTGTTCCGATCCGCTCCGGCGTTGGCGCCCGCCTTGGCATCAATGTCGGCTACCTCAATTTCACCGCACAGCCCACCTGGAATCCCTTCTGAGCGAACTTCGACCGCCCCTGTTAGGGTTAATCCTTCCGCAAGCCGCAGCGCACCCATTCTTTGCTGCCACATCCGACGCCGTCAGCTATAAGCGATCCTAGTCGCCGCCGGAGTTTGCTCGATGCTGATCGAGAACATGATGTATTTTGCGCTGGGCCTGCTTGTGGCAGGGCTGGTCGCACTCGTGGTCATGCCGGCGGTTTGGAAACGCGCCGTTCGCCTCACCAAGCGCCGCATCGAAGCCGCGACCCCGATCACCATGGCCGAGTTCCGCGCCGATAAGGATCAACTTCGCGCCGAATTCGCGCTCTCGACCCGCCGCCTCGAAATGAACGTCGAAACGCTTCGCAAGCGCCTCGCCGAGCAGCTGGGCGACGTCAATCAGAAGCGCACCGATCTTGGTGCCCTCAAGGCCGAACGTGAAAAGCACCTGGCCATCGTCAGCGAACTCGAAACGCGCGAGGTGGAGCTGCGCGCCCGCGTGCTCGAACTGGAAAAAGAAGGCGCCGATCTTGCCCAGCGGCTTCGCATGCGCGACCGTGAAGCGGAAACGCGTACTGAAGAAATCGAAACCCTGCGCAATTCACTGCGCGGTGGTCTTGCTGCCGCCACCAAGATCGACGGGCTTTCGCTCTCCGGCACATATGACGAGGACATCGATCAGCTGACCACCGCCCTTGCCATCGAGCGCAAGCGCGCCGCTTTTCTTGAAGAGCAGGCGAACAGCCTGATCTCACGCCTCGAAAACTCCGATCGCCGCAGCGCCGAAGCCACTGCCGCCATCGCGCAGATGCGCGATGCCCTCGCCGGACGCGACCGTCAGCGCGAGGACGATGCTCAGGAATTGGTCGCAGCCGAAGCCCGCATTGCCAGTGCCGAAAACCGTCTTAACGCCATCCTGGCCGAGACTTCCGCTACGGTAGAACGCAGTGAAGGCCGGGTCGAGCAGCTCCTGGCCGACAAGCTCTCCATGGAGGACGAGCTCGAAACCCTGCGCGCAAAGGTCGGCAATGTCGAAGCCGGCATCATGGCCGATTGGGAAAGCGAGCGCTTCGAGGAAGCCCATCTCCGCGAAAAACTCAACGACATCGCCGCCAGCGTTTCCCGCCTCGTTTATGCCGTAGACACCGACAGCAAACCGAGCGGCAGCACCGAGGAAAGCCTCTTCGACCGCGTCCAGCGCTTTGCCGACGACGGCGAAAGCACCGACGTCATGCCCGCCCCCGCTCAAAACGGCCGCGGCAAAGTCTCCGACCGGCTGCAGGCACTCAAGGAAATCCAGGGCCGCTAAAGCGGCTATTCCGCCATCTCGGCTCCGCTTTCGCGCTCCTGCGCCAACGACTCCAGGGTCGCCTCCGGACGAAGGTCGGAATTGATGTTCACTGAGCTGATGAGTTCGCCCGTCTCGGCATTGAAGATGTTGAGCATGGCAGAATTGCCATCGCGGGTAGTGACTTGGATCGTATTGTCGATGAGGATCGCCGAGACTGCCTCGAAGTGGAACGGCAATGAGATGCTTTCCGCTACTGACGGCGCTGGCCGGTCGCGCATCACGCGATAGACAAGCGCAAAACCAATCGCCATAAAGCCCAAAAGCAGGATGCCGATCGAAATACCGAACGAGCGCCGCGCTCTTCCCAGCATTACCCGTGCTTCCGGCGTGAGTTCCTCGGCCGCGGCGGGTCTATTTGGTTCAGGATTGCTCATGGCCGACCATACCGATCTCTTGTTCGAGGGCGAGCCCATCGAGGTTGTTGTCGACGAAACGCTGGCCGGCGCAAGGCTCGATGCAGCCCTGGCCCGTGCGCATGACATCCTCAGCCGCAGCCGCCTCAAGGACCTGATCCTCTCCGGCGCCGTCACTGTGGACGGCAAGCCCGTCGCCGAACCCAACTATCGTCTCAAGACGGGCGAGACAATCGTCCTTCTTGCCCCGCCGCCCGAAGATGCCGACCCGGAGCCGGAAGATATCCCGCTCGATATTCTTTACGAGGACGACCAGCTCATCGTCATCAACAAGCCCGTCGGCATGGTGGTCCACCCTGCCCCTGGCTCGCCAAATGGCACGCTGGTCAACGCACTGCTCTTTCACTGCGGCGATAGCCTGCAGGGCATCGGCGGCGTCAAGCGCCCTGGCATCGTCCACCGGCTCGACAAGGACACGTCCGGGGTCATGGTGGCAGCGAAAACCGAAAAATCGCACAAGCACCTTTCCGCCCAGTTCGCTGATCACGGCCGCACCGGCCCGCTGCATCGCGCCTATACCGCCTACGCCTGGGGCATGACTCAATCTGGCATGGGCACTGTGGATGCCCCTCTCGGCCGCGACCCCGGCAATCGTTTGAAGCAAGCCGTGCTGAAACAGGGCCGCGAGGCCATTACCCATTACAATGTCGAAGCGCGCTATGGCGGTGAGGGCTGGGACATCACCCGCATCCAGTGTCAGCTTGAAACCGGACGCACCCACCAGATCCGCGTCCACATGGCCCATATCGGCCATCCGCTTGTGTCGGACCTCCTCTACGCACCCGGCTTTGCCACCAAGATCAACAAGCTTCCGGCCGAACTCGCCGAAACCATCCGCACGCTCGGCCGGCAAGCCCTCCATGCCGCCGAACTCGGTTTCGAACACCCGACCACCGGCGAGGAAATGATGTTCGAAGCCGATCTGCCAGACGATCTTCAAGCCCTTGAAGATGCGCTCGAACCCTTTGATCGCGCCGTTGCACGGTAGCGTATGAGACCTCATGGTGAGCCTGTCGAACCACGAGGTCGGGCACTCAAATGCTCGTGGCCCAGACCCTGTCCTTTGGTGGGCTCAGGACGAGGCCTAGGAGCGATAAGATAGACTCACACCGACGTGTTTGAACTTATCGCCAATCTATCGTATTATACCGATGAATGATCTGGCGATGAGTGGGAACCGGAAGACGCCTCTAACATTGAAGCGAATTCGGCCTCTTAAAATCGCCAAACTGCAACCTATATGATGAGTGTCTGTCTCTGTGCCTTCGGGACAGAGGGAGGCGTTCCGCCCGCTTCATGCGGGGGAAACCAAAAAGGGGGTGCTTAATGGCCCAGTCCAATGTTCCCATTCTTTCCGCCGAGGGCGGCCTTAGCCGCTATCTGCAGGAAATCCGCAAGTTTCCAATGCTTGAGCCGGACGAAGAGTTCATGCTCGCCAAGCGCTATAAGGAACATGCTGATCCCGGCGCGGCCCAGAAGCTGATCACATCGCACCTGCGTCTCGTCGCCAAGATCGCCATGGGCTATCGCGGCTATGGCCTGCCGATTTCCGAGGTAATCTCGGAAGGCAATGTCGGTCTCATGCACGCGGTCAAGCGCTTCGAGCCCGACAAAGGCTTCCGTCTCGCTACATACGCGATGTGGTGGATCCGCGCCGCGATCCAGGAATACGTTTTGCGCTCCTGGAGCCTGGTCAAGATCGGCACCACGGCCGCACAAAAGCGCCTGTTCTTCAATCTGCGAAAGGTGAAGGGCCAGATCGCTGCGCTCGATGATGGCTCGCTCCATCCCGACCAGATCAAGCAGATCGCCACTACCCTCCGCGTGACCGAAGATGACGTGGTCTCGATGAACTCCCGCCTCTCCGGCGATGCCTCGCTCAATTCGCCCATGCGCGCTGACGAAGGCTCTTCCGAATGGCAGGACTGGCTTGTCGACGATACGCCGGATCAGGAAACCAGCCTTGGCGAAAGCGAAGAGTTCTCCGAGCGCATGGGCATGCTCACCACTGCCATGGATGTGCTTAACGAACGCGAACGCGCCATCTTCCAGGCCCGCCGTCTTCAGGACAACCCGGCAACGCTGGAAGAGCTTGCCCAGCAATACGACGTCAGCCGCGAGCGCATTCGCCAGATCGAAGTCCGCGCTTTCGAAAAGGTGCAGGACGCCGTTCAGCAAGCCGCCCGCGCTAACTAAACCTCTCAAGGTCTTCGAAACGCCCCGGCCATAAGCCGGGGCGCTTTATTTTGCGCCGGGCCGATGCATCTATCCGCCCTCACCCAGCATTAACCCCGTCGCGACATTATGACTGGACGAGGCCGGCCGAACAGGCGAGGCCTTGCCCTTGTAACGCCCTATTGCGGGCCTTACATTCGGGCCACTAGCGTCGCTTTGCGCGGCCTCTTCCTTCCGGGACAGGATTGATGAACGGAAATTTCCGCAACTTTGCCATTTGGCTGGTCGTCCTTTTCATGCTGATGGGCCTGTTCCAGGTCTTCCAGTCGTCGACACGATCGATCTCGATCGCCGAGAAAAGTTACAGCCAGTTCGTCACCGATATTGATGCGGGACGAATTTCCGCCGTCACCATCACCGACAATATCGTCTCCGGCCAGCTCAGCGATGGCAGCCGTTTCGAAACCATCATCCCCGATGGGGCCGATGTCATCTCGCGCCTCGAAGATCGCAACGTCTCGATCACCGCCCGTGCGCCGGAATCGAGCCCATTCTGGTCGATCCTCCTTTCTTCCTGGCTGCCCTTCATCGTCATCATCGGCGTCTGGTTCTTCTTTATCCGCCAGATGCAGGGGGGCGGCCGTGGCGGCGCCATGGGCTTCGGCAAGTCGCGCGCCAAGCTTCTGACCGAAACCCAGGGCAAGGTGACGTTCGAAGACGTCGCCGGCGTCGATGAAGCCAAGCAGGACCTCGAGGAAATCGTCGAATTCCTTCGCGATCCGGGCAAATTCCAGCGCCTCGGCGGTCGTATCCCGCGCGGCGTGCTCTTGGTCGGCCCTCCCGGTACCGGTAAGACGCTGCTCGCCCGCTCGGTCGCAGGCGAAGCGAATGTGCCGTTCTTCACCATTTCGGGTTCTGACTTCGTTGAAATGTTCGTCGGTGTCGGCGCCAGCCGCGTCCGCGACATGTTCGAACAGGCGAAGAAGAATGCCCCCTGCATCATCTTCATCGACGAAATCGACGCCGTCGGCCGCCAGCGTGGCGCCGGTCTTGGCGGCGGTAACGACGAACGCGAACAGACCCTCAACCAGCTCCTCGTCGAGATGGACGGCTTTGAAGCCAATGAAGGCATCATCCTGATCGCCGCGACCAACCGTCCCGACGTCCTTGACCCTGCCCTGCTTCGTCCCGGCCGTTTCGACCGTCAGGTCGTCGTGCCGAACCCGGACGTCTCGGGCCGCGAAAAGGTTCTCAAGGTCCACGTCCGCAAGGTCCCCCTTGCGCCCGACGTCGACCTCAAGGTTCTGGCCCGCGGTACCCCCGGCTTCTCCGGTGCGGACCTCATGAACCTCGTCAACGAAGCGGCCCTGATGGCGGCGCGCAAGAACAAGCGCTTCGTCACCCATCAGGAATTCGAAGACGCCAAGGACAAGATCATGATGGGCGCCGAGCGCCGCACCATGGCCATGACCGACGATGAAAAGAAGCTGACCGCCTACCACGAAGCCGGCCACGCCATCATTGCGCTTAAGGTTGCTGGCATCGACCCGATCCACAAGGCCACCATCATCCCGCGCGGCCGTGCGCTGGGCATGGTCATGACCTTGCCCGAGAACGACACCTATTCGTTCAGCCGCGAAAAGGCTCTGGCCCGCCTGACCATGCTCTTTGGTGGTCGCGAAGCCGAGATCATCAAGTTCGGTCCGGCCAAGGTCACGTCGGGTGCTTCTGGCGATATTCAGATGGCGACCTCACTGGCGCGTTCCATGGTGATGGAATGGGGCATGAGCGAAAAGCTCGGCCGCGTACGCTACAAGTCCAATGACCAGGAAGTCTTCCTCGGCCATTCCGTAACGCAGTCGACCAACATGTCCGATGACACGGCTCGGCTGATCGACCAGGAAGTTCGCAAGCTGATCGAAGACGGCGAGGCATCCGCCAAGGACATCCTCACCACCTACCACGACCAGTGGGAGGCGATTGCCCAGGCTCTGCTAGAGTTCGAAACCCTCACCGGCGACGAGCTGCGCGCTCTGATGGACGGCAAGCAGCCGGCTCGCCCCGAGGATAGCGGCCCATCGGCGCCGAAGGCTTCCGGGGTACCTTCTGCTGGAAAATCCGGCAAGAAGCGCCCGGACGCTCCACCGGAACCAGGTCTGGAACCGCAGCCGGAAAGCTGATCCCCGCTTTTACTGCACAAACAAAACCTCCTCCCTGATCAAGGGGGGAGGTTTTTCTTTGTGCCTTTAATCTCGCTGCAGATCAGCTATCGGCCTCGCCGCCTGATCAGTCTGTCAGTCGCCGAAAGGCGTTGATCAGCCGGTCGGCATTATAGGGCTTGGGCACGAACTCGGCCTGCGCGGGGATCTCATCGAGTTTCACATGCTTGTAGCCCGAGGTGACGACGATCTTGATCGGCGGCCAGCGATCGCGAACTGCCGCTGCCAGCTTGATGCCATTCATCGTGCCGGGCATGTCCACATCGGTAAACACCAGCCGCACGTCGAGATTGTTCACCAGGATCCTGAGTGCCTCATCGGCATTGGCGGCTTCGAGTACCAGAAAGCCTTCTTCCTCAAGGCGATCGACGATGGCCATGCGGACTAACGCTTCATCTTCGACAACCAGAACGATGGGTTTGGAGTGAGCCATTCTCTACGCACTCCTCGCCAGGTTCTGCTCAGGCGCGACGCAGCCTGTGTCCGAGCGGAGCACGCAGAGAAGACCTTCCGGGCGATATTCGACGCTGACTTTGCCTTCAAAATCTGCCGCCAGCACCTTGGTGATGAGCCGCGAGCCAAAGCCGGTTCGGCTCGGCACCACCACGGGAGGCCCGCCGCTTTCCTCCCACTTGAACAGAAACACTGGCTTCTCACCCGCCGGATCAAACGCCCAGCTGATAAGTACCCGCCCCTCAGGCGTTGAAAACGCGCCGTATTTGGCAGCGTTTGTCGCAAGCTCGTGGATGGCCAAAGCCATGGACAGCGCCTGCTTGGGATTTAGATCAAACTCGATGCCCTGGAGCGTTACGCGATCTTCGGACGGCATGTGCGGTGCCAATGCACCCTCGACAACATCGCGCAAGGATGCCGTCGTCCAAGTGCTATTGGTCAAAATGTCATGCGCCGTTGCCAGCGCACTGAGGCGAGAGTCGAACAAGGCGCGCCGATCCGCAATGTCCTCGCCACGCAAGGTCTGCGATGCGATGGCGCCCACCATAGCGAGACTGTTCTTGATCCGATGCTGCAGTTCGCCAGTAAGCGTATCCTGCACCGACATCGCTGCGCGCAGCGCCAGCTCCGCCCCCTTGAGATCGGTAACGTCGTTTCCTTCGACGAATATGCCCGTGATCTGACCAGCGTCATCATACATGGGCTGATAGACGAAGTTCAAAAAGCCCTTCTGCAGCGGACCATCCGGTGTTTGCTGCAGGTCGATTTCCATACTGCGGCCGATAAAGATCTGGCCGGTGCCATAGACACCATCGAGCAACTCGTAAAAGCCTTGGCCCTCGATCTCAGGCAGTGCTTCGCGCACGGTCTTGCCGATCACGTCGCGATGGCCGATCAGCTGGCGATAAGCCGCGTTGGTTATTTCGAAGCGATGCTCCGGCCCATGAAGGACGGCCATGAAGCTCGGCGCTTTTTCCAGCAAGGCGCGCAGGCGATCGAGCTCGCGCGTCCTGGTCTTGGCCGCAACCACTTCGGCGGTGATTTCGAGCGCCGTACAAAACATGCCGGCGACCTGATCGTTTTCGTCATGCACCGGCGTATAGCCAAAGGAGAAATGCGTCTCCACCGTACGCCCATGGCGCACCATCTGGAACTCGATGTCGTCCATATAGGTCGGGACACCGGCATAGGCGGCCTCCATGATCGGCCCGACATCGGCGATGATGTCCGCCCAGACCTTGCCAAACGGCTTGCCCAGAGCCCACGGGTGACGGTTGGTGCACATGGGTGCATAGCCATCATTGTAGAGCATGGTCCGGTCAGGACCCCAAGCAATGAACATGGGCTGTTGCGACGTCAGCATGACCTGGACCAGCGTCCGCAGGCTCCCCGGCCACGTCGCGGGTGCGCCGAGCGGCGTAGAAGTCCAATTGTACGCCCTGATCAGCGCCCCGAGATTCCCACCACCGGCAAGAAATGTCGTCTCCGGAGAGGTATCCACCGAACCACCACCGGAAATCGCGTGCATATATCTATCCCAGGTTAAGAGCCGGCCCGTTGTTCGAGTAAGCATCGTCTTGCGTCAAGACAATTCACCACGAGTACGGGTTGCGAGGATCGCATGGGCCTCTCCTTGCTCCTGCCCTTTCGTTTCAACGCCCATTCAGCTATTGCAGCGAAACGTGATATTATCCCAAGACAACCAGTGAACCGAGGTCGGCGATGGTCAGAAAGTATTTCGGCACCGATGGCATTCGCGGCCTCGCCAATGGCGATAAGCTCACGCCTGACCTGGCGCTCAAGGTGGGCATGGCGGCGGGCACCAAGTTCGTGCGCGGCGATCACCGCAATCGCGTCGTCATCGGCAAGGATACCCGCCGCTCCGGCTATATGATCGAACAGGCGCTGACAGCAGGCTTCACCGCCGTGGGCATGGACGTCTATCTCCTCGGCCCAATGCCCACCCCCGCCGTCGCCATGCTGACCCGATCGTTGCGCGCTGACCTTGGCGTCATGATCTCCGCTTCGCACAACCCTTTTGACGACAACGGCATCAAGCTCTTTCGTCCCGACGGCTACAAGCTTAGCGACGAGATCGAACTCGAGATCGAAAGCCTGATCGACAGCGACATGTCGCGCCATCTCGCCAAAGGAAGGGAAATCGGCCGCGCCCATCGCGACGAGGAAGCCCGCACCCGCTATATCGAATACGCCAAGCGCACCCTGCCCCGGAACATCGATCTGGCCGGGCTTCGCGTCGTGCTCGATTGCGCCAATGGCGCCGCCTACAAAGTCGCCCCGATCGCCCTATGGGAACTGGGCGCCGAGGTCTTCACCATCGGGGCCGAGCCCGATGGCTTCAACATCAACCACAAGGTTGGCTCCACCGCCCCCGAAGCCGTCGCCGCCAAGGTCAAGGAAGTGCGTGCCGATATCGGTATCGCGCTCGATGGCGACGCCGATCGCGTTATCATCATCGATGAAAAAGGCCATGTGGTCGATGGCGACCAGTTCATGGCCGTGATCGCCGAAAGCTGGATGGAGCGGCAGATGCTGCAAGGCGGCGGCATTGTTGCCACCATCATGAGCAATCTCGGTCTCGAACGGCACCTGACCAAGCTTGGCCTGACGCTCGAACGCACCCAGGTGGGCGATCGCTACGTGCTTGAAGCCATGCGCAACAAGGGCTTCAACGTCGGCGGCGAACAGTCTGGGCACATCATTTTGTCCGATTTCACCACCACGGGGGATGGCCTCGTTGCCGCCCTTCAGCTCCTTGCGGTGATGAAGCAGAAGAACCAGCCGATCTCCGACATCTGCGCGCGCTTCGAAAAAGTGCCGCAGCTGCTGCGCAGCGTCAAATTCAAGTCCGGCAAGCCGCTGGAGCACAAGCAGGTCATCCAGGCCATTGCCGACGGCCAAGCCATGCTGGGCACATCGGGCCGCCTCGTCGTCCGCGCCTCCGGCACCGAGCCGGTGATCCGCGTCATGGGTGAGGCCGACGATGCCGGTCTGGTCGAGACTGTCGTGTCGCAGGTGGAAGCCGCCATAAGGCAAGTTGCCTAAGTCTCACGTAACCAACCACATCACCAAAGTAACACTTCAGTAACCAAATACTTTGAGCGATGGTTAGGGTTAAAGAGCTTGGTTAAGCGCGCTTTAAGAAGTTTCTCCGATATTGGCTGCAATCGACTGGTGTCGTGGCAACCAAAGGAACTTCTTGATGCGCACGCTTACGCAAGCAATGCTGGTGGCAGGAGCCACCCTTATTGCCGGCTCCGCAATCGCGGCTGACATGCCCTACTATCCGCCCGTGATCGAAATCCCCGATGTCGATTACGGCGTCTCGGGCTCGTTCTACCTGCGCGGCAGCGCCGCCGGTAACCTCATGTGGGCACCGCGCGTCAACCACCCGACCGCTATCGACCCTGCTTTCCCGATCGACGGCTTCGGCTACGGCTACTCTGTCGGTGCTGGCGCTGGTTATGAACTGGGCAACGGACTTCGCGTCGACGCGACCGTCGATTATTTCAACAACGAAGGCATGCGCACCACACTGACCACGACCGGCGCAGGTCCGCTGGCAGCGGGCGTCCATACGCTTTCTTTGCGCTCAACTGTTCTCCTGGCTAACGCCTACTATGACTTTGCACTGGGTGGCGACGGTTATGGCGCTGCCGGTGGCATGTTCGGATATGTCGGTGGTGGTGCCGGTGTGGCATTCAACGACTTCATCACCAATGGTCCTGGCTTTGCGGATACCCGCGACCAGAACACCAGCTTCGCCGCAGCGGGCATGATCGGCGCCGGCTATGACTTCGGTCAGGTTGTAGCTGATATCGGCTATCGCGGTCTCTACATCCACGACCTCAACAACGATGCCGCTCCCAACCCCTACTCGATCCCCAACAACTTCGTACACGAAGTCCGCGGCACTGTTCGCTACCGCTTCAACTAAGCCGGACGTGGCGGACCGCCACATCCGCCAGAGCTAAATCGAAGGGCCGGTGTCAGAACGACACCGGCCTTTTCGTTAGGCGCGGGTCACGCGCCAGATCACGTCGCCAACGTCGTCGGCCACCAGCACTGCACCATCGCTCGCCAGCGCCACACCCACCGGCCGCCCGAACGAGAACTTTTCATCCGCCGACAAGAATCCGGTAAGCATGTCGCGCGGCGTCCCAACCGGCTTGCCGTTCTGGAACTCGACAAAGGCCAGCCTGTATCCCGAAAGCTTCGAGCGGTTCCACGATCCATGCTGGCCGATCGCCATGCCGGGCGAAAAGCCGGGCAAGGTTCCCTCGGGCAGCCAGCATAGGCCCAGCGAAGCCGTATGCCCGCCCAAAGCAAAATCGGGCTGCGTCGAACCGGCCACCTTCCCCGCATCCTGCGGCACCCGATCGTCGACGATGCGGTTCCAATAGCTATAGGGCCAGCCATAGAAAGCGCCGTCGGCCACAGAGGTCAGGTAATCGGGCGGCGTCTCATCGCCCAATCCATCCCGCTCGTTGACCACCGTCCACAACATGCCGCCCACCGGCTCCCAGGCCATGCCCACCGGATTACGGAGCCCTCCGGCAAAGATACGGGACTGCCCGCTGGCAAGATCAAGCTCGTGGATACAAGCGCGGTTCTCCTCCGCCGCCATGCCCTGGTCGCCGATATTGCTGAGCGAGCCCACCGCCACGTAGAGCTTGGTACCGTCGGCACTGGCGATGAGATTGCGCGTCCAGTGTCCGCCGGGCACCAGGTCCATCAGCTTGCGACCTGGCGCCGCGATGCGCGTGGCGCCCGGCTCATAGGGATAGGCGAGCACCGCATCGCTGGCGCCTACGTAAAGTGTCGATCCGATCAGCGCCATGCCGAAGGGTTGCCGCACGCCTTCGATGAAGTTGTGGCGCTCCTCGGCGGTGCCGTCACCGTTAGGATCGCGCAGCAGCACGATCCGGTTCGGACTCGTACCCGAAGCCCGTGCGCGCTTCATCGTCGCCTGCATGGCATGGTCGAAGACGCTGCTGGCCTTGCCTTCCTCCCCCATCGATTCTGCAACCAGCACGTCACCATTGGGCAAGACATGGATGTTGCGCGGATGGGTGAGCCCCTTGGCGAAGGCGTTGACCCTCAGGCCCGGCGCTGCCGTCGGCTTGTGATCACCTTGCCAGCCCATGGCCGTCGGCATCTTGAGCGTTGGAATCTTGCCCTGCGGCTTGGGCCCGGGAATGGTCGGAGCGGTGCCATAGGCCGGTGGACGCGGCCCATCGCCAGCATGTCGCACCGCAACGGCGGCGCCTCCGACAAGAGCCACGAAGCGGGCGAACAGTGAATTGTCGGTCATGACCAAGTCCCAGCGAAGTTATTTCCGGAGCAGGCTAGAGCCTTTGACCCAGTCCGCCTAGTGGCGTGGGGACGATTCAAATGCCGATCACATCGGCTCGACGCTCACACCTCGTCCGGAACGTTTGCTCGCAGGGGCAAGTTTCTCAGCCGAACGCTTCCAATCTGCCGGAAACGCCGATGGCCAACTTCTTCTTCGACATAACCGATGGCACCAGAACATCGTTTGATCGTATGGGCATTGAACTTGAAGATGAAGAGACGGCCCGCACGGAGGCCACGCGCACGTTGACCGAGATCGCGGCGCAGGAACTGCCTGGCGACGGACCCAGCCGAGCCCTCAAGATCCAGGTTAGCGATGCCGAAGGCAAGGTGCTGTTCGAGGTTCAACTCGACTTCAATACGGTCGAAGCGTCCGACTGATCACGTGAGCGACAATCGTCCGCCGCTGTTAACCTATGTGATAGGGCCGATTCCCGACTGGCAATAGTATCGTCGCCAGGGGATTCTCGTATTGACGCAGACTACTAGCCGCGACCTTCGGGTTCTAATTTGCGACGATGAATTCCTGCTGGCCATGGACATGGCCCAGCAGTTTGAGGCGCTTGACGCCGAAGTTGTCGGCACGGTCGGCAAGCTTGGTGAGCTGCGCCAGATTCTGCTTTCGGGCAACTGCACGGCAAATGCGGCCGTGCTCGATATCCAGTTCGCTGATGGTCAGGCCTACGATGTCATCCCCCTGCTTGAGGAAAAGGGTTTGGCCGTCGCCATCGCGAGCGGCTACGGGCCTGAAGAGCGGCCAGACCGCTTTGCCCACATTCCCTGGATCACCAAGCCGGCAAATGCCGACACGCTCGCGGCAGCCTTGTGCGCCAGTCTAGACGCGCGGAGTGCCAGTCAGCGTGTCTAGTCTTGCCGGCCCGCTGCTCGGCAACGACCCTGTCGAGCGCTTCATTCACCGACTGTCACTTTTCGAGCCGCTCGACGCCGAGGCGCGCGAAGCTTTGCGCCGCGCCGTCAACCGCGGCCCCTTGATCCCGCCTCTTCAGGAGCTTCATCCGGAAGCGTTTGGGGATGTTTCGGTCCTGCTAAGCGGTTGGATCTGTCATTTTCGGCTGTTGACCAATGGCCGCCGGCAGATCACCGCGATGGTGGTTCCTGGCGATTTTGTCGATTTCGGCTTCCTTTCCGGCACGGTCGCCACCGCGCAATGCGTGACGACTGCCCATAGTCAGCTCGGCCGTATCCGAACCCGCACTTTCACCGAACTTGCCGCACAATTTCCTGCCATTCTTCGTGCCAGCCAGCGGGCGGCGGCGACTGACGCTGCAATTGGCCGCGAGCGGATCATCAGCCTCGGTGTCCGCACGGCCACCGAAAGGCTGGCAAGCATCCTGTGTGAACTCTGGTATCGCCTTTCCGCTGTCGGACTGACCTCCGCCGAAGGCAGCTATGACCTTCCCATGACTCAGGCTGAGCTGGGGGCGGCGGTGGGCCTTTCCACGGTCCATGTCAACCGCACGCTCCAGGTGCTGCGCCGCACCGGCGCTATCAGCCTGCAAAGCGGCAAGGTGTGGATCAGGGACCTGAGAAAGCTGACCGCTCTGGCGGGTTTTGATCCGGTTTATCTCAGCCTCGAGCCTTGATTGATTAGCCCTTGAAAGCGGATTGGCCGTTAACGCAAGTTAGGGGCAGCGCTGTTTCGGCATGTTACATCTTCTTGAAAACAGGATAGTTCCTTGCCTACATTCAGAGTCATAGATTTGCGGACCGGCATCGTCGAACCTGAACTCAGGATCGAGGCCCGCTCCCCTGAGCAGGCAGCCGAGAATGCCTTGGGCCTCAAGTTGGTTCGCTCCGGCCATGCCCGAAGCCTCGTTTGCCGCGTTTATTGGGACGACGCCAACAACACCAACATGGTTCGCCTCTACACCACGGTTGCACAAAACCACGGCTAGGCTCTTGCGTCGCAAGCCTGCTTGCCGAAGTTCCCCATTGACGCCGACCCCTCCCCGGGCGTATTTCCCGCCTCAGGACATCTCGCCCTAACGCGAGACGCATAGGCCTGGGAGGGCCGCTTAAGATGGCTGATACGCCCCTGACCGCACCGGCGGTGAAACCGGCAAACCCCAATTTTTCGTCGGGCCCATGTGCCAAGCGTCCAGGCTGGACGGTGGATGTGCTCGCCAATGCACTGACCGGTCGTTCGCACCGCGCCAGGCCCGCCAAGGCCCGCATCCAGGAAGCCATCGACCTGACGCGCGAACTGCTTGAAGTTCCCGCCGACTATCGCATCGGCATCGTCCCTGCTTCCGACACTGGCGCCGTCGAAATGTTCCTCTGGAGCGCTCTGGGCGCCCGCGGCGTCGACATGCTCGCCTGGGAATCCTTCGGCGCCGGCTGGGTGACCGACGTCCAGAAGCAACTCAAGCTTGCCGACTGCCGCATCCTCGAAGCCCCCTATGGCGAACTGCCCGACCTCACCCAGGTCGACTTCAACCGCGATGTCGTCTTCACCTGGAACGGCACCACCTCGGGTGTCCGCGTCCCTAACGCTGACTGGATTCCGGCCGATCGCGAGGGCCTTACCATCTGCGACGCGACTTCTGGTGCGTTTGCGCAGAAGTTGGACTTCAGCAAGCTCGATGTCGTCACCTTCTCCTGGCAGAAGGCGCTTGGCGGCGAAGCCGCGCACGGCATCCTGATCCTGTCCCCCCGCGCCGTCGAACGGCTCGAGACCTATAAGCCCGATCGTCCGCTGCCCAAGATCTTCCGCCTGACCAAGGGCGGCAAGCTGATCGAAGGCATCTTCAAGGCCGAGACCATCAACACCGTTTCCATGCTCTGCATCGAAGACGCCATCGACGCCATGAAGTGGGGCCTCTCCATCGGCGGTCTCAAGGCCATGCAGGACCGCGCTGACGCCAACTTCAAGGTGCTGTCCGACTGGGTCGCCAAGACCCCATGGGTCGAGTTCCTGGCCAAGAACGCAGACCAGCGCTCCAACACCTCGGTCTGCCTCTCGATCGTTGATCCCGCGGTGACGGCGCTCGATGATGAAGCCCAGGCTGCCTTCGCCAAGGCCATCGTCGCCCGCCTCGACAAGCTCGGCGTCGCCTACGACTTCGGTTCCTACAAGGACGCCCCGGCAGGCCTTCGCATCTGGGCTGGCTCGACGGTGGAAACCTCCGACCTTGCGGCGCTGACGCCTTGGCTCGACTGGGCCTTCGCTGAAGAAAAAGCCGCGCTCAAGATCGCTGCCTA
This sequence comes from Devosia rhizoryzae, assembly GCF_016698665.1. Lineage (NCBI taxonomy): Bacteria > Pseudomonadati > Pseudomonadota > Alphaproteobacteria > Hyphomicrobiales > Devosiaceae > Devosia > Devosia rhizoryzae. Next base: position 189,147 of record NZ_CP068046.1, on the reverse strand, counting down.
AGACTTAGAACCCCCACCAAACCTCCCCCTGCAAAAGGGGGAGGGGCTGATCGAGTGCTTGGCAAGAACGTGCCAGACACTCGGAGCCACTCCTCCCCCTTCTGCAGGGGGAGGCCGGGTGGGGGCTCTCTCCACACACACAAATTCCAGGACACCCCGCCATGCCCAAAGTTCTCGTTTCCGACAAACTGAGCCCCACTGCCGTCCAGATCTTCAAGGACAACGGCGTCGAGGTCGACTACCTGCCCGATCTCGGCAAGGACAAGGAAAAATTCCTCGAAGCTATCGGCCAGTATGATGGCCTCGCCATCCGCTCGGCCTCCAAGGTGACCGAAAAGATTATCGCCGCCGCGACCAATCTTAAGGTCATTGGCCGTGCCGGGATCGGCGTCGACAACGTCGATATTCCCGCCGCGACCAAGAAGGGTATCATCGTGATGAACACGCCCTTCGGCAATTCGATCACCACGGCCGAGCACGCCATCGCCATGATGTTCGCCTTGGCCCGCCAGCTGCCGGAAGCAGATGCCTCGACCCGTGCATCGAAGTGGGAAAAGAACCGCTTCATGGGCGTCGAGGTCACTAACAAAACCCTCGGCCTTATCGGCGCGGGCAATATCGGCTCGATCGTTGCCGACCGCGCCGTCGGTCTCAAGATGAAGGTTGTTGCCTACGACCCCTTCCTCACCCCCGAACGTGCCCAGACCATGGGTGTCGAAAAGGTCGAGCTCGACGATCTCCTGGCCCGCGCCGATTTCATTACGCTCCACACGCCGCTGATCGACGCCACGCGCAACATCCTCAATGCTGAAACTCTCGCCAAGACCAAGAAGGGCGTTCGCATCATCAACTGCGCCCGTGGTGGGCTGATCGACGAGGAAGCGCTTTACCAGGCGCTGAAGTCCGGCCAGGTTGCAGGCGCGGCGCTCGACGTGTTCCTGCAGGAACCTGCCGAGAACAACCCGCTGTTTGAGCTACCCAACGTCATCTGCACCCCGCACCTTGGCGCCTCGACCACCGAAGCCCAGGAAAACGTGGCGCTCCAGGTCGCCGAGCAGATCTCGGCCTATCTGATGACCGGCGAGATCACCAATGCGCTGAACTTCCCCTCAATCTCGGCTGAAGAAGCCCCGCTCCTGACCCCCTGGGTCAAGCTTGCCGAAACTCTGGGCTCCTTTGCCGGCCAGCTCACCGAGACGGCCATCACCGGCATAAAAATCGAGTTCGAAGGCAGTGTCGCCCAGCTCAACACCAAGCCGATGATCGCAGCCGCCATCAACGGCGTGCTCAAACCCTCGCTCGGCGACATCAACATGGTTTCGGCGCCCCAGATCGCCAAGGATCGCGGCATCGTGGTGGAAACCACCAACCGCGACCAGCAGGGCGCTTACGAAGGCTATATCCGCCTGACGCTCACGACCGAAAAGCAGACCCGCGCGATCGCCGGCACGCTCTTTGCCAACGGCAAGCCGCGCATCATTCAGCTCAAGGACATCAACATGGAAGCCGAGCTGACCTCGTCCATGCTTTATGTCACCAACGAGGACAAGCCGGGCCATATCGGCCGCCTCGGCACCCTCCTGGGCACGCTGGGCATCAACATCGCCAACTTCAACCTTGGCCGCGCCGATGTCGGCGGCGACGCCATTGCATTGCTCGCCATCGACGGCACCCTCACCGATGAACAGCTCGGCCAGATCGCCAAGCTCGAAGGGGTCAAGCAGGCCAAGGCGCTGCGGTTCTAAAAGACATCGACGACAAACAGAAGGGCGGCCAATTGGCCGCCTTTTTCATTAGCGCTCGCGGTTCAGCTCAAGTCTTGCGCTTGATGAAGAGGTTATAGAGCACCACGATTAAGGCAAGCACCAGCAGCAGATGTATCAGCGCGCCGGCAACCTTGAAGGCCAGGCCGATCGCCCAAAGTGCCAGAAGAATAACCGCAATCGTCCAAAGCATCGGCTTGTTCCTACCGTCCAACAGGTACCGTCAGACAAATGACGGGAGCGCTCAAATGTTCCGGAAGGAGTGTCTTCCGTCGTCGAGATCGATGCTCCTTACTTCCGCCGGGCCGCCCATTCGGCGAGCACGATGCCACCGATGATGATCGCTGCGGCGAGGTAATGGTAGACCTCCAGTCGCTCGCCCAGGATCAGAACCGAACCCAAGGCGCCAAAAACCGGGATGAGGTTGTGGCTCGGTGCCGCCCGGTTAGGCCCCACGAGATCGACCCCGCGGGCATAGGCAATCTGGCTGAACATGGACGGGAAGATCATCACATAGGCGAGCACCGCCCAAACGGTCGGCGACATTGAAGGAAGGGTCGCATAGCTGCCAAGCCCCGGGCCGAAAAGCTGCAACATGACAAGACCAGTGATGGCTGCGCCGGTAAAGGCCACGGCCATGAAGCTCATCATGTGAATTTGCGGCCGGAAGCGCAGCGCGAGCGTATAGGCCGTGTAGGTGAGGCAGGCGAGGAGAACAAAGCCATCGCCGACATTGATATCGAGCGTCAGCACGCGCCGCAGGTCTCCATGCGTCGCGGTCAGCATGACGCCGGAAATGGCGATCGCAACGCCAAGGATCTGCAACATATTGGCGCGTACGCGGAAGATGACGAAATTGGCCAGCAAGATCATCATCGGCAAGGCGCCGGTTTCGATGGAAGAGTTGACGGCGGTTGTCGTCGTCAGGCCAACATAGAGAAGCACATTGTAAAGCGCATAGCCTAGCGCTCCAAAGCCCATGACCAGGGGCCATGTACGCCTGATCTGCGGCCAATCATTGCGTAAGAAGGGCAAGGAGAACGGCAGAATAAACAGTGTCGCGCCGACGCACCGCGCCGACAGCAGCAAAAATGGATCGATCTCTCCAACGACCAGCTTGGCCGCAACGACGTTTCCGCCCCAGAATAGCGGGGCCAGCACCAGAAGCAGATACGGTTGGTCGAGAAGCCCGGCGCTTTTGCCGCGAATTTGGTGGTCTTGCGGCTTTGTCATCTTGGCCGGTGTGATGTAAGGACAGTCCGACTTAACAGTTATTCGGCCGCAATCCTACCCGACAATCTTGGCCGAAGGGTTAGTCTTGAGCTTGGCTGGGTGCGGCTCCTTGAGCCAGACCCGTGGCGCATCCACTCGCGATGCAGCCTCTTTGGGGAAGACTGAAATATGGCGAATGTGGTTGTCGTCGGCTCGCAATGGGGCGACGAGGGCAAGGGCAAGATCGTGGACTGGCTTTCGGAGCGCGCCGACGTCGTCGTGCGCTTCCATGGCGGCCACAATGCCGGCCATACCCTGGTCATCGATGGCGTGAGCTATAAGCTGGCGCTGCTGCCCTCCGGCCTCGTCCAGGGCAAGCTTTCCGTGATCGGCAACGGTGTCGTCGTCGACCCACACCACTTCGTCGCCGAAATGGAAAAGCTGCGCGGCCAAGGCGTCAAGATCACGCCCGAAGTGCTGCGCATTGCCGACAACGCGCCGCTGATCCTGTCGCTCCATCGCGAACTCGACGGCATCCGTGAAGATGCCAATGCCGGGCTCAAGATCGGCACCACCCGCCGCGGCATCGGCCCGGCTTACGAAGATAAGGTCGGCCGCCGCGCTATCCGCCTGATCGACCTCAGCGAACCCGATACGCTCCTGCCCAAGATCGAGCGGCTGCTTACACATCACAATGCGCTGCGCCGCGGCATCGGCCTCGTCGAGATCGAAGCGCAGACCATCTACGACGAACTAATTTCGATCGCCGATCAGATCCTACCCTTCATGGACCAGGTCTGGCGTGTGCTCGACGACAAGCGCAAGGCCGGCGCCCGCATCCTGTTCGAAGGTGCGCAAGGCGCGCTGCTCGACAACGATCATGGCACCTATCCCTTCGTGACCTCCTCCAACACCGTAGCCGGCCAGGCTGCTGCCGGCTCGGGCCTTGGCCCCACCGCCATCGGCTATGTGCTGGGGATCACCAAGGCCTATACGACTCGCGTCGGCGAAGGCCCCTTCCCCTGCGAACTCGACGACGAGATCGGCCGGCACTTGGCAACCGTCGGCAAGGAAGTCGGCGTCAATACCGGCCGCCCCCGCCGCTGCGGCTGGTTTGATGCCGTCCTCGTACGCCAGACCGTCAAGACCTCGGGCATCACCGGCATTGCCTTGACCAAGCTGGACGTCCTCGACGGGCTAAAGGAAATAAAAGTCTGCGTCGGCTACGAACTCGATGGTTCACGCATAGATTATTTGCCTGCCTCAATGGGAGCACAGGCGCGCGTTAAGCCGATCTACGAAACGCTTGAGGGCTGGTCGGAAACCACGGCAGGGGCGCGGTCCTGGGCGGAATTGCCGGCTCAGGCAGTCAAATATGTTCGCTATATCGAAGAGCTGATCGGCGCGCCGGTGGCGTTGCTGTCGACCAGCCCGGAACGAGCAGACACGATCCTGGTGGTTGACCCATTCCAAGATTGAGAAATTTTGTTACAACTGCGCTGCAAGAGTGAGTACCGAGTAGCTGATGGCGGATTATAGGGAGTTGCTGCGCCGAGCCATCTCGGCGCTGCCGGAGAACAACGGGGCTGCGCGGCGCGCGGTCTACGAGAAGGCACGCACGGCTTTGGTCGGCCAGTTGCGCGCCATCAATCCTCCCCTTCCCGCCCGCGACATTACCCAGCACCGGCTGCAGCTCGAAGATTGCATTCGCCAGGTTGAGCAGGAAGCCAGCGAAGCAGTGATCAGCCTTGGCCGTGAAGGTCAAGCCGCTGCCCGGCCGGCATTCACGCCCCGGCCCGCGTCGCAAGCGCCCAAGCCTGTCGTCGAGCCCGTACTCGAACCGGCCCAAGAGCCTGAGCCCCAACCGATCCTCGAACCCCAACCCGCTCCTGAGCCGGTCGCGGCCGAACCAGCACCAGAACCTGAGCCAGTCGTCGAAGCGACGCCCGAGCCCGAGCCGCCGGCAGCGGAAGAGCCGCCAACGACGTCGATCGAAGACATCATTGCCCAGGCGTCTTCCGTCAACGCACCGAGCGAGTCCGAGCAGCCCGCAGTCATCCCTCTGGTCGAGACTAAGCCAGAATCCAAGCCTGGCCGCCTGTCCTTCTTCTCACGCCGCGAAACGCCGCCTCCTGCCGTCGCCAACACGGCGGCGATCACCTTCCCCCCGGCGTCCACCCCTTCACGCATTGAATCGAGCCTTGGCAGCACAGCACTGGCGCGCCAGCCGGCATCCGAGCCCGTCATCATTTCGCCGCCGTTGCCGACCGAGCCGGCGCTGTCGAGTGTGCGCGAAGTCGACCTCGAAAACGATGAGGCCAAGGAAGCCGAAGGCGCCATCGAACGCGCCATCGAAACGCTGGATCGTGAAGCGCGCGGCGAGTTCGCCGAGCCCCTGCCCGAGCGCAACGATCCGGCACCGCTTGAGGCAGAAGCAGTGCCGGAGCGTCCCGAGGATGCCGCTTTTGCCGCTGCCAATGCCGAAACGCGCTCCGGTGCAGGCCTGACTATTTTCCTCGTGGTCTTTGCCTTGCTGCTCGTCGGCGTCGGTGGCGCCGGTTTCTGGGCCTGGCGCGAAGGTTTCGTCGATCTGGACCAGATGTTCGGCAGCAGCACGCCGACGGTTACCGAACAGGCGCAGGTTACCGAACCCGTCGTGCCCACGATGGACACGACGGTTGCCGACACCACGGTGGGCGACGAGGGCGCTGCCGGTCCGGGCAACACGGCAACGACACAGGCCAATGAGCCCACGGCAGCCCTTGAAGGCCTTGAAACAGACGACCGTCTCGAGCCGTCCCCCGAGCCCGTCGTGCCGACCGGCACCGAAACAGTGCTGCCGGCGCTCAATGGCGAGGCCAAGTCGGAAGAGCGCCTCTCCGGCGCCGATACCACCATCGCTGCGACCGACGATCCGGTCGCCAGCGTCGATCCGGTGAACCTTGCAGGCAACCAGTCCCTGCTGCTTGAGGCTTCCGCCGATGGCCAAAGCGGCGCCGTTCCCTTCTCGGGCACCGTTGATTGGACCGAGGGTACGGACGAAATCGGCGCACCGACCCTGGTCGGCGAAGCCAGCATTCCGGCTCGAAACCTGGGCGTATCGATCACCATCCGCAAGAACAACGATCCGGTACTGCCCGCCAGCCACCTGATGGAAATCAGCTTCGACGTCCCCGACACCTTTATCGGCGGCTCGATCGCGACCCTGGCAGGCGTCCTGCTCAAGGACGAGGAGCTGGTGCCGGGCACGGCCCTCGAAGGCGCCGCCGCCAGGGTTGTCGGCAACTCCTTCCTCTTCGCGCTGAGCGCTTCGGAAGAAGATGTCGCGACCAATACCGGCCTTCTCGACAGCCAGCGCTGGCTAGATCTGGCGGTTGTCTACGGCACCGGCCGCAATGCCATCCTCACCCTAGAAAAGGACGAGGATGCCCAAGTCCTGTTCGACCGTGTGCTGACGGCGTGGCGAAGCTAGACCGCTTCGCTTAGCTTTTTGTCGATGATCCGGTAGTGCCGGCTGGCCAAGGCCGCGATGTCGTCGGCATGGTGGCTGACAAGAACCGTATGCCAGCTGTGACGGTTGGTCAGCTCACCGACCAGCGTCCGCACCGTGCCGCGTGTTTCATCATCGAGCGCCGAAAACGGCTCGTCCAGCAGCAGCACCGGACGATTGCGCAACAGGGTACGCGCCAGCGCCACGCGTTGCTTTTGGCCGCCAGAAAGCGTCGAAGCGGGGCGTCCACCCAGTCCGCTTAAACCCACTTCCGCTAGAGCGTCGTCCACCTTTTCCCTTCCACGCTCGCCGCGAGGCATGCCGAGGTCGACATTTCCAACCGCGCTCAGATGCTCGAAGAGATTGTCGCTCTGGAGCAGCAGCGAGACCGGGCGGTGTTCAGGCTCGAGCGGCAGAAGATTGGTGTCGTCCAGCGTCAGCGCACCCCGGCTCGGCTGGAGAAATCCCGCAAGAAGATCGAGGAGCGTCGATTTCCCGGACCCGCTGGCGCCGGAAATCGCCGTGACCTCGCCCGCCGCGGCTTCGAAGCTGAAACGGTAGGGCGCTTCTTCGGGTCGATATCTGAACTCCAGGTCACTGGCGCGGAGCATGAGCAAGCCTTTCGATGAGGCGCGGCAGGCCGACAAAGGCCACGATGGTGCCGATCAGGAGGATGGCGGCGATAGCGGCGGCATCGTTGTTGCGGTAGGAGCCGAGCGCCCGATACATCAGCAGCGGCAGGGTTTGGAAGTCCTGCGTGCCGAAGAGCGCGATAACGCCGAGATCCCCGAGGCTGAAGCAGAAACTCAGCGCCAGCATCAACCCAATATCGCGACCGAGCAGCGGATATTCGATGCGCGCAAATTGCGCCCATCCGGACATGTTCAAGCTGCGCAAAAGCTTGCCTTTCGTGCGCACGATGGCATCGAGCGGTGGCGCCAAAGTCGCCATGGCGAAGGGAAGTGCCAGCAAACTGTTGGCACAAATGACGACGATCGGTGAAACCGCTCCGAGCGGCAGGCCGACATTGCGGACGAGCAGGAAAAAGCCCAGCGACAACACCACCGCCGGCACCGCAAGATAGGCATAGGCAGGCACGCCGAGCAGCGTGCGAGCGACACTGTTCGCTGCAGCCGCGCGGCCCAAGGCCAGCACCAGGGCCAGTAGCAGTGTCAGAACGGCGGAAGCCGCGCCGATGCCGATGCTGGTGGCGGTCGCTTGCCAAAAGCTCGGCTGTGCGACGACGCGCCCAAAGCCACCCACGACCCCATCGACCAGCACCCAGATCAGCGGCAAGGCAAAACCGAGCACTGAAAGAGCAAGCACCAGTCCCTGCAGCGCCCGCGCGAAGCGGCTGTCCGACCACGTGGGCTGCGCCGAGCGACCGAGTGCGGTCGGTACGGCGGTAAATGCCGAGGCGAGGACGATAACCGCGGCGCAGACCGCCATTTGCGTCAGCGCCAAGCGTACGGCGCCGATGAGATCGAAATCGAGGCGGACCGCGGAATAGATGGCGACTTCCAGCGTCTGGTTGGCTGGTCCCCCGCCGAGCAACAGGACGATCGGGAAACTGGTGAAGGCCAGAAGGAAGATGATGGCGCCCAGCCCAGGCAGTGAGCCGCGAAGCGCTGGCCAGTCGATCAACCGAAACCGCTGGCCGGCGGACAAGGCAAGCGACTGGCCTACCTTAAGTCGGTTCGCCGGAATGGCGTCGAGCCGGGCCAGGAGGATGCGGGCGGCAAAGGCACCGTCGAGAATGACATGGGCCAGAAGAATGCCGCCAAGGCCGTAGGCAGGGCTTTCAACGGTGACGCCGAAGACAGCGTTGAGCGCCTGGTTGATCCAGCCATTGCGGCCCCAGATCGACAGGAGCCCGAAGGCGACGACCATTCCCGGCGTGACGATGGCGGCAGCAAAGAGGCCAACGACGAGGTCGCGGCCGGGAAATCGCAACCGGTTTAGCGACCAGGCTAGGGCAATGCCGACGATCAAGGACAGGCCGGTGGTGAGACCGGCCTGCAGCGTCGTCATGCGCAAAAGGTGCGGGATGTCGATGCGGGACGGCGCAACCGCGCTGGTCGCCGCGGCGAAGATTGCCCACAACACCGACGCTATGAGTGCGGCAATGGCAAGGGATAGGATGGCGGCGGTGGCGATGCGAAGGGGACGGTGCGGGAGGATCAAAACACACCTCCCCCCTTAGCGCTAGCAACCCCCACCCGGCCTCCCCCTGCAGAAGGGGGAGGAGCCTGCCGGTGTTTGTCCGCGATCGCGCCCAAAACGCGATGACACTCCTCCCCCGACTTACGGGGGAGGTTGGGTGGGGGTGCTTTCGCAACACACATGAAGGTTCAGACCATCAGCTACTGCACAGCCGCCAGCATCTCGTCGATCCAAGCCCCGGAATTCGCAATGATGTCCTCTTCGCTCAGCGTCAGCGTCTTCGTCGGCTGAGGCAAGTCGGCGAAGGACGGATCGAGATCCGCGCCGAGGTCGACAACGGGGAACATCCAGTTGGTCGTTGGGATCGCTTTCTGCCCTTCAGGCGAGGCGAGATAGGCGAGGAATTGCGCGGCAAGCTCGGGCTGGTCCGAGCTTTTCAAGATTCCCGCCACTTCGATCTGCGGGAAATGCCCTTCGTTAAAGAGTGCCGCTTTGATCGTGTGATCATCTTCGTCGAAGATGTGGTAGGCGGGTGAGGTCGTATAGGACAGCACCATGTCCGCCTCCCCTTCCAGGAACAGCGAATAGCTCTCGCTCCATTCGCGCGTGATGGTCAGGATATGCGGCTTGAGCCCGGCCCAGATTTCCGGGGCCCGGTCGCCATAGGCAGCCTTGACCCAGAGCAGGAGGCCGAGCCCGGGAGTCGCCGAGCGTGGATCCTGGATCACGATCTTGACGTCTTCGGGAAGCGAGATCAGCTCCTCAAAATTCTTGGGCGGCACCGGCATCGTGTCGGTATCGTGCATGAAGGCGAAGTGGGAATAATCGAAGGGCACGAACTGGCTGTCGGACCAGTCCTCCGGCAGGTCGAGGCCGGTAAGTGTCAGGCCATGATCTGCAAAAAGGCCGGTGGCGCGCGCCTCGCCGGCAATGGCGGTATCGAGCCCGACCAATACGTCGGCTTCCGTCGTCGCGCCTTCGAGCTGCACGCGGCGAAGCGTGCCGATCGAGCTGTCGGCAGCAACCCAGTTGAGCGTGCAGTTGCAGGTGGCCTCGAAGCCCGCCTTGAGCAGCGGACCCGGACCCCATTCGGCGGCAAAGCCATCATAGGTATAGGCGGTGAGCGTCGGCTTATCCTGCGCGTATCCTGCACCGGAAAATCCGGCGACGAGGACCGCAAGCGCGAGGGAAAACGATTTGACCATGGGTTTCGTCCTTCACATCGGTTTGCGGCCATGGGTGAAGGGTTGGTGTCAATGGTCGGAGCGCGAGACAGGCGCCCTTGCCATCTCGAACTTCCTCCGCCAGCATGACCTGGTTCAGGTTCAATGGGTAACTCTCAGCTCCGGAACCCCGGAACACCCCAGCGAGACGCGCGGACCTTACGAAGAGATTTTCGCCAGTGCAATCCCCTTTGAATCAGGCGGCCATCCCGCTCGTCTTCACTCGGCCCCTAGCCATTGTCGGCGGCGGAACAGTGGACCAGGCGTTGCTGCGTGAACTGGCCGCGCGCGGCGTGGCGCTGGTGGGAGCCGATGGCGGCGGCGATACGATCGGCGCCGCCGGGCTCGTGCCCGAGGCCATCATTGGCGACCTCGATTCGCTGCGCGACCGAGAAGGCTGGGAGCAGCGGACGCGCGTCATCGAACTCAGCGAACAGGTGACCACCGATTTCCAGAAGGCACTTTATTCGACGCAGGCGCCGGTGACGCTGGCGCTGGGGATGACCGGCAAACGGCTCGACCATACTTTGGCAGCGCTGAGTGCCTTGTTGCAGGTGGGCGCCGAGCGGCACGTCTTGCTGGTCGACGAAGTGGACGTGGCGCTGGCCGTGTCCGGACCTTTTGCCTTCGAGGCACAGGCGGGCGAGCGCGTGTCGGTGCACCCCCTTCTGCCGGTGCGGTTTGAGAGGTCGGCGGGGTTGGCGTATCCGCTGGATGGGCTGGTGCTTGATCCAGCCGGAAGGCTGGGGACCAGCAATGCGGCCACGGGCGGCTTGGTGGAAATCGTGCCGGCGGACGGAACAGTGTGGCTGCTGATCCTGGGGCGGGAGCGGCTTTGGGATTTGGTGCTGCAGTGTTTGAGTAGGCAAGAGGCACCCCCTCCCTAGCTACGCTAAGGCCTGCAGCCAAGCTTCGCTACCCTCCCCTCTAAGGGGGAGGGTGAAGGGGTGCCACATACTTGACGCCGACCTTCCCCCTCAGAGGGGAAGGCAAGCAGAGCTTGGCGACAAAGGAGCCTTGCGACGCTCGGAAGGGGGTGCCTTAGGCCGGCTCGTCCATCCGGAACTGCAGCCGCGCTAGTTCCGCGTAGCGCCCGCCCTTGCTGACCAACTCGCCATGCGTGCCCTGGTCGATGATCTCGCCGCCGTCGAGCACGAGAATGTTGTCGGCGTCGCGGATGGTGGCGAGGCGATGGGCAATGACCAGCGTGGTCCTGCCTTGCATCAGGTGCTCGAGTGCCAGTTGCACCAGCCGCTCGCTTTGCGCATCGAGGGCGGAAGTTGCTTCGTCGAGCAGCAAGATCGGTGCGTTCTTGAGGATGGCGCGGGCAATGGCCAGGCGCTGCTTCTGGCCGCCGGAAAGCATCACGCCGCGTTCGCCCACCATGGTGTCATAGCCGCCCGGCAGGTCCGACACGAAGTCGTCGACCAAGGCAGCCTTGGCGGCAGCGATGACTTCTTCGGTCGAGGCATCGGGTTTGCCGAAGCGAATATTGTCAGTGATGGTGCCGGCGAAAATCACCGGCTCCTGCTCGACATAGGCGAAGCGCTGGCGGAGCTCGGAAAGCTTGACGCGACGGATGTCGACGCCATCGACACTGATCGTGCCGGAGGTCACGTCGTAAAAGCGTTGAAGCAGGGATAGCGTCGTCGACTTTCCCGAGCCCGACGGTCCCACCAGCGCTACGGTCTGCCCTTTGCTGACGGAAAAGTCGAGCGAGCGGAGCACCGGCTCACCATCCGGTCCCGCATAGGAAAAATCGACATTGTCGAAGCGCACCGTGCCCAACGGTGGCTGGGGCAGCGGCACGGGGTTGGCCGGCTCGCGGACTTCAATCTCAGTATCGAGGATCTCGATCAGCCGCTCGGTAGAGCCGGACACGGTCTGCAGCGTGCCGAGCACTTCGGAAACATTGGTGAGCGCGCCGGACGCCATCAACGCATAGACGAGAAACTGCGCCAGCTGCCCTGCCGTGACCGAGCCGTCGAACACCGACTTGGCACCCCACCACACAAGGCCGACGAGAGCGGCGGTACCGAGGAAAATGACCATGCCGACCAAAAAGGCGCGCGCGCCAAGGCGGGACACTTCGGCCTGATAACTGGCTTCAGACCGCACATCGTAGTGCACGGTTTGCTGCTCTTCCTGGACGAAAGCCTTGACCGTGCGGTTAGCGCCCAGCATTTCGGTCGCCATCGCAGAAAGATCGGCTAGCGCATCCTGGGTCTTGCGCGACATGCCCCGCAGCCTGCGGGCAAAAGCCATAACCGGCAGCAAGATCGCCGGCAGCGCAATGATCACCGCCAGCGTCAGCACCGGGCTCGTCAGCAGCATCATGATGATGGCGCCGGTTATGGTCACCAGCGACCGAAGGGCCAGCGAAAAGCTCGAGCCCACCGCATTGCGGACGGTGACGACATCGCCATTAAGGCGGCTGGTGAGCTCGCCGACGCGATGCGTATCGAAATACCTTGTGTCGAGGCGCAGCAAGTGCCCGAAGACGGCCTGCCGCAGATCGGCAAGCACGCGTTCGCCGAGCACGGAGATGAAGTAAAAGCGCGCGCCGCTGGCGAAGGCCATGACGGCGGCGATGCCGATGATCAGCCAGCCATAGCGGCCGACATTTTCAAGGTTCTGGCTGACGAAGCCCTCGTCGATGGCCCCGCCCAGGGCCGCAGGAATGGCGAGCGACGAAATGGCGGAGACAAGAAGAAAGAGAACGGTGAGCGTCAGCCGCACCGGATAGGCCAGGATGAATGGCAAAAGCCGGCGCAGCGGCTGCAGGCGCCCCGGCGCTTTCTTGGCCTTGGCGGCAATGGTTTCGGCATCGGGCGAAAGCGGCACGGCCTGGTCTGTCATGATTTTTGGCCGCTTTTTGCTGCACGGGGTCGCATCGCGCGACCGCCCCCATATAGGCTCTGGCTAGATGCCCCGCAACCATGGGGCGACCGGCAAAATTGCCGCGCCGCCGGTCTTGCAGAACCGGGCCTCTTCATGTAGGAACCCGCCCAACACCAGTTTTCTGCTCTCCGGGCGCTGCGGCGCCCGTTTGATTTGAGGCGCGCCATGAAGAGTGACATCCACCCCGACTACCACACCATCAACGTCGTGATGACCGATGGCACCACCTACCAGACCCGTTCGACCTACGGCAAGGAAGGCGACACGCTGCAGCTCGACATCGATCCCAACACCCACCCGGCTTGGACCGGTGGTACGGGCCAGCTGATGGACCGCGGCGGCCGCGTCTCGCGCTTCAAGGAACGCTTCAAGGGCCTCGGCATCTAAGCCAGGTTGCTTGTGTGAATTGGAAAACCCGGCCTCTGTGCCGGGTTTTTTGTTGGAGTGCAGGATGGCTTTCGTCACGTTTTTCGCCGCTGCCGCTTTCGAGATCGGCGGTTGCTATCTGGTCTGGCAGGCGGCGCGCGGTGGCAACGCGCTTCTGTGGCTGCCCGCGCTTATCGCCTTGGGCATCTTTGCTTACCTGCTGACGCTCACAGGCCAGAACAGCGCCGGGCGGGCCTTTGCTATCTATGGCGGCATCTATATTCTCGCCTCCATCGCCTTCATGGCAGGCTTTGAAGGTATTCGGCCGGACCGTTGGGATATGATCGGCGCTGGCTTGGCCCTCGCCGGAGCCGCTATCGTCTTTTTCGGACCGCGCGCCGTTTAGCGCCCGAACGCCGCCTTGAGCCGCGCCAACTGATCGGCAATGCCGTTGGCAGCAGGTGAATTGACCTCGGGCAGACTGCCCTTTTCCAGCGCATCGAGTTGCATCACGCGATTGAACAGGCGATCGCCCTTGTCGATGAAGCTGCGCAGCGCTTCGGGCAAAAGATCATGGCGGCATCTATATTGTCGCCTCCATCGCCTTCATGGCAGGCTTCGAAGGTATTCGGCCGGACCGGTGGGACATGATCGGCGCTGGCTTGGCCCTCGCCGGAGCCGCTATCGTCTTTTTCGGACCGCGCGCCGTTTAGCGCCCAAACGCCGCCTTGAGCCGCGCCAGCTGATCGGCAATGCCGTTGGCTGCAGGCGAATTGACCTCGGGCAGGCTGCCCTTTTCCAGCGCATCGAGCTGCATCACGCGATCGAACAGGCGATCGCCCTTGTCGATGAAGCTGCGCAGCGTCTCCGGCAAAAGATCATAGCCCGGCCCGCCGCGCTCCGATGGGGTGGCGGAGAACTTGACCTTTTCCTTTTCGGAACGGGCATTCTCGCGGCTGATCTCGCCTTCATTGACCGCGCGCTGCAGCAGCAACCACGAGGCAAGTTGCATCAGCCTTGTGGTAAGGCGCATGGATTCGGTGGCGTAAAGGAAGCCCGCCTCGCGCGGCAGCACGCGGCTTTCGATGCGGCCCTGATCGTCGAGATAGGCGGCAACGCTTTCGATCAGCGCCATGCCTTCGCGATAAAGCGCGTCGAACCCGCCCGAGGCGACGATGCGCGGTCCGATCGAGATCGCTTCTCTGGTTTCGCCTCGATCCATCCCGCCCGGTCCTCCGCTTCGCGCCATGCTAGGAGCAACGCGCGACGGCGTCACTTGAAACGCCGAGCTATCCTCAAAATCTGGTTTAAGCGTGGCGCCGCAAGCCCTGGCACAAAAAGAAAAAGAGCCGCATGGGATGCAGCTCTCGAAGTTAACAGGGAGGCGTCAAACAGAGGGAAAACCACTCTGAAAAATTCAGAACAATCTGAATAATGAGAAGCTAGCACCCAAAGCTTAATTGAGGCTTAACAGGAGTCGATTTCTTAACCTAGACGCGGAAAGCCGCGTCAGCGGCTTTGCGCGAACTGCCTTTGGCGTCGATGGCGCTTCGCAAGCGCACGATTTCTGCTTCCAGAAGACCGATGCGGGCTTCGAGCTCTTCGATGGAGAGCGTATCGAGCGCCATGCCGATCTCATGGCTCTTGGGTGGCTTGGGTCGATCGTCGTCGAACATGGCATTCTCCTTGTGCGGGAGAGTGTAGCGCAGAGCGCTTGCGGGACAAGACGGCTTGCGCCAGCATGCGAGTATGACCCTGCCCCAAGACATGCTCGCCATCACCATCGCCGCGCCCGGCGGTCCCGAAGTCCTGACCCCGCAGCGCGTGCCGCTGCCGCAGATTGAGGCCACCGACGTGCTGATCCGGGTCGCGGCAGCGGGCGTCAACGGCCCCGACCTCGCGCAGCGGCGCGGCCATTACGATCCGCCGCCGGGTGCCTCACCCCTGCCCGGCCTCGAAGTGGCTGGAGAGATCGTGGCTGTCGGCGACAAAGTCAGCGGCTTTGCCTCTGGCGATCGCGTCATGGCGCTCACCAATGGCGGCGGTTATGCCGAATATGCCGCCGTGCCTTCGGGGCAGGTTCTGCCGGTGCCGGACGGCTGGAGCCTTGAGCAAGCGGCAGCGCTGCCCGAAACCTGGTTCACGGTCACGCAGACGCTGGTCATGCGATCGGGCCTTCGATCGGGCATGACCGTCCTCGTCCATGGCGCTGCCGGCGGCATCGGCGGCGCAGCCATCCAGATCAGCGGCATTCTGGGTGCCAAAGCCATCGGCATCGTCTCGGACGATGATAAAGCAAATTATTGCGCCGAACTTGGCGCCGTCGCGGTCATCGACCGCACCCGCGAAAACATCGCCGAGCGCGTCATGGCGCTGACAGATGGACGCGGCGCCGACCGCATCGTCGACCTCGTTGGCGGACCCATGCTCGCGGTCAATGTCGCGGCTGCTGCGCGTGGAGGCCATATCGTCCAGATCTCGACGCTGGAAGGCGCCACCGCAACAATGCCGCTTCGGCAAATGATGGCCCGGGAACTGACGCTTTCGGGCTCGACACTTCGCCCGCAAACCGCCGAAACCAAGGCTGCCATCGCCGCGCGGATCCGTTCTGACCTCCTGCCCGCCCTCTCCTCGCCCGGATTTGCCAGACCCGAAATCGCCACCTTTCCGATGGAGCGCGCGAGCGACGCGCATGCCGCCATGGAAACGCGCCGCCATCGCGGCAAGCTGGTGCTGGTGACCGCGTTCGGAAGCGGTGAACAGCTGAGTTAATGATTGCGGATTGGCGGCATTTTCCTTATATTGACCGGCAGTTCCCCCTCAGCATTAGACCAAGAGGCGGAGCGGCCCGGAGGAAAACCGGCCGCGCCTCCAGGAGAAATTTAGCTCATGTCCCAGACCCTTCTGATGCCCAAGGCAACCGCCGTCTGGCTGGTGGACAATACTGCGCTCTCGTTCGAGCAGATCGCGGCCTTTTGCACGCTGCACCCGCTCGAAGTCCAGGGCATCGCCGATGGCGACGTCGCCGCCGGCATCATGGGCGTCAACCCGATCCAGAACGGTCAGCTGACCCGCGAAGAGATCGAAAAGGCCGAAGCCGATCCGAACTACCGCATGAAGGTGTCAGACCCCAAGGTTCGCGTCGCCGCGCCCAAGCGCAAGGGACCGCGCTACACCCCGATTTCGCGCCGCAACGAGCGACCCAATGCCATCAAGTGGCTGGTGCGCAATCATCCCGAGCTCAAGGACGCGCAGATTATGCGTCTCGTCGGCACCACCAAGTCGACCATCGATTCGGTCCGCGAAAACACGCACTGGAACTCGGCCAACCTCACGGCCATGGACCCCGTGACTCTGGGCCTCTGCAGCCAGATCGACCTCGATCTCGAGGTCAAGCGCGCCTCCAAGGACGCTCCGGCCCAGGCCGAGCTCAACGAAGGCACGACGCTGATGACCGCCGAGGAAGCCCTCGAACGCGCCGCCAGCCGTGCCCATGCCGACACCGGCAATTACGGTGGCGGCGAAGAAGGCAGCCAGCGCGCACAGAATGCCGCCGACGAGCTCGACGCAGACTCCGTCTTCGCCAAGCTCAAGTCGCTCAAGAGCAATTCCGACGACGAATAAGATCGATCCCCGCTTCGGCGGGGATTTTTTTGTTTTGCGCCCCCTACTCCCCTAGACCTCATGGTGAGCTTGTCGAACCACGAGGTCGCAGCCACCGGTGCCCGACCTCGTCCTTCGACAAGCTCAGGATGAGGTCTTTGGGCCGTTTGTGATCCACCCCATGATCGACCCCCTTTTCGTCACCGTCGCCGTGCTTGCGGTCCTGATCGTGGGCCTTTCCAAAGCCGGCCTGCTCGGTGGGCTCGGCGTTGTTGGCGTGCCGCTCCTGACCCTGGTCATGGCGCCACGCGATGCCGCTGGGATGATGCTGCCGGTGCTGCTGTGCATGGATGCGGTGGCGATCTGGATGTATCGGCGCGAATGCGATTGGAACATCATCCGCATCATGCTGCCCGGCGCCGCCGTGGGCACGATCCTGGGCTGGGTGCTCTGGGCCGTGGTCAGTGACGCCGCGGTCCTGTTGATGGTCGGCGTCGTGACGCTTTTGTTTTGCATCGACGCCGTGTTTCCACTGCGCAAGAAGCTCGAAGGCCTGCCGCCGTCAAAGCCCTGGGGCACGTTCTGGGGAGGCGTCGCCGGTTTCACCAGCTTCATCTCCCATACCGGCGGCCCGCCCTTCCAGATCTACGTCCTGCCGCGCCGCCTTGCCCCTGCCGTCTATGCCGGCACCACGGCGTTCTTTTTCGCCATCGTCAACACGTCCAAGCTCATCCCCTATTACTTCCTCGGACAGCTTAACGCGCAGAACCTGCTGCTCTCGGCAGCCCTTGCGCCAGTTGGCGTGCTCGGCGTCTTTGTCGGCGTCTACCTGGTGCGGCGGATCGATGCGCGCCTCTTTTACCGGATCGCCTATTGGCTGGTATTCTCGCTGGCGCTGCAGCTGATTTGGGAAGGCGGCAGCCGAGTGATCGCGGGCAGCTAATCAAGCAAAGGCCCCCTCACCCGCCGCTACGCGTCGACCTCTCCCCCTAGGGAGAGGTGGGGGTCAGCCCGTTGCGAAGCGACACCTCTCCCTTTGGGGGAGAGGTCGGCCCTCTTGGGCCGGGTGAGGGGGCCTTTCGACAGCACACGCCTTCCCTGCAAGACTCTCGCTGGCTAAGGTCCGCCGCAAATGATTTCCGGAGACGCGAATATGTCCGCAGCCGCAGCGCAAAAGGGCCATAACCAATTCGGCAACCTGCCGGTCTGGGACCTCACCGATCTTTATCCGGACAAGGACAGCGCCGAGTTCAAGGCCGCATTGGACGAAGCCAAAAGCCTCGCAACGCAGTTCGAGGCCAAATACAAAGGCAAGCTGGCCGACCTGACCGCCTCCGGCAAACTCGTCGACGCCATCAAGGACAGCGAAGTCCTCGGCGACCTCACCGGCCGCATCGGCTCCTTCTCGTTTCTCCAATATGCGCAGAAGTCGACCGATCCAGACCGCGCCAAGTTCATGGGCGACACCAACGAGGCGCTGACCTCGCTGTCCACCAAGGTTCTGTTCTTCGAACTCGAACTCAACCGCATCGGCGATGCCGAACTCGATGCCGCGATCGCAGCCGATCCGGAACTGGCGCGCTACAAGACCTGGTTCGCCGAACTGCGCAAGGCCAAGCCCTACCAGCTCGACGACAAGCTCGAAGAGCTGTTCCACGACAAGTCGGTAACCGCCTATTCGGCCTGGAACCGGCTCTTCGACGAAACGCTGTCGGGCCTCGAATTCGAGGTCAACGGCGAGACGCTGAACCTGGAATCGACCTTGCATTTGCTTTCCGAACGCGACGAGACACAGCGGCAAGCGGCGTTCGAGGCACTGGCAAAAACCTTCAAAGCCAATGTGCGGCTCTTCACACACATCACCAATGTGCTGGCCAAGGACAAGGAAATCTCCGACCGCTGGCGTGGCTACGAAGACATTGCCGACAGCCGCCATATGGCCAATTCGGTGGAACGCGAAGTCGTCGATGCGCTGCAAAAGGCAGTCGAAGAAGCCTATCCGCGTCTCTCGCATCGCTACTACAAGATGAAGGCCCGTTGGTTCGGCAAGGACAAGCTCAATGCCTGGGACCGCAATGCGCCGCTGCCGACCAGCGACGAGCGCATCTGGGACTGGGACACCGCCGTCACCACCGTGCTCGACGCCTATGGCCGCTTCTCGCCCGAACTGGCCGACGTCGCCCGGCCCTTCTTCAACTCCGGCTGGATCGACGCACCCACCGGCAACGGCAAGCTTTCGGGCGCCTTTGCGCATCCGACCGTGCCCAGCGCCCATCCCTATCTGATGCTGAACTATCTCGGACGCACGCGGGACATCATGACCTTGGCGCACGAACTGGGCCATGGCGTCCACCAGCGCCTCGCCGCCGCGCAAGGGCCGATCCTCGCCAATACGCCGCTGACCCTTGCTGAAACCGCTTCGGTCTTTGGCGAGATGCTGACCTTCCGCTCGCTCCTCGACAACACCACCGACCCCAAGCAGCGCTTTGCGCTTCTGTCCTCCAAGGTCGAGGACATGCTCAACACAGTGGTGCGGCAAATCGCCTTCTACACCTTCGAGCGCCGCGTCCACACCGCCCGCCGGCAGGGCGAGTTGCGGGCAGAGGAGATCAACCAGATCTGGCTCGATGTGCAGCGGGAATCGCTGGGCGAAGGCGTCGCCTCAAACGACGGCTATGAAGTGTTCTGGACCTATATTCCGCACTTCATCCACTCGCCCTTCTATGTCTACGCCTATGCCTTTGGCGATTGCCTTGTGAACTCGCTTTATGCTCAGTATGAAAAAGCCAGTGAAGGCTTTGCGGAGCGCTATTTCGAGCTGCTCAAAGCCGGGGGAAGCAAGCATCATTCCGAGCTTTTGGCGCCCTTCGGACTCGATGCCAAAGATCCTCAATTCTGGTCGCTCGGCCTTTCCATGATCGAGCGCCTTATCGACGAGCTGGAAGCAACGTCTCCCTGAGGGACGTACGACTTTCGGCTTACCACCTTTTGACGACTATGCCTTCGAGGACCTGATGGCTACTCAGCACCCCACCGATCCCCACCCCGCTCCGGTACAGGAATCCTTTATGGATTACGCGCAGCACGAAAAAACCTATTCGGGCTTCGTGACTGGCGTGAAGTGGACCGTTTACGGCCTCGCCGCTTTCATGGTGGTGCTTTACTTCGTCGTCCAGCCCTGAGCGGGACCAATTATCGGGCTGGTTGAAACGAGCCTGTCCGTGGACAGGCGGGTAGGAGAGTTTTCATGAAGATCGCCGTTTTGCGCGAACGGGCGGAGGGTGAAAGCCGCGTTGCCGCCACCCCCGAAACCGTGGGCAAGTTCATTGGCCTCGGCGCCACGGTCAGTGTCGAAGAAGGCGCTGGTCTCGGCTCCCGGATCGGCGACGACCAGTTCGTTGCCGCCGGTGCGACCATCAGCCCGACCGTCGCCATTGCCGTTCAAGGCGCCGACATCGTCCTCTGCGTCCGCCGTCCCTCAGCGTCCACACTGACCGGCGTCAATCCCGGCGCACTGGTGATCGGCGCGCTCGATCCCTATGGCAACGAAGCCGATGTTGCCGCCTTGGCCCAGACCGGCGTCACCGCCATGGTCATGGAATTCATGCCGCGCATCACCCGCGCCCAGGTCATGGATATCCTTTCCTCCCAAGCCAACCTTGCCGGCTATCAGGCCGTCATCGAAGCGGCAGCCGTTTTCGAACGCGCCATGCCGATGATGATGACTGCTGCGGGTACCGTCCGCCCGGCCAAGGCCTTCGTCATGGGCGCCGGCGTTGCCGGTCTCCAGGCCATCGCCACCGCCAAGCGTCTCGGCGCCGTTGTTTCGGCGACCGACGTGCGCCCTGCAGCCAAGGAACAAGTCGAGTCCTTGGGCGGCAAGTTCATCGCCGTCGAGGACGAAGAGTTCAAGCAGGCCGAAACCGCAGGCGGCTATGCCAAGCAGATGAGCGCCGAATATCAGGCCAAACAGGCCGAGCTCACCGCTTCGCACATCGCCAAGCAAGACATCGTCATCACCACCGCATTGATTCCAGGCCGCCCCGCGCCGCGCCTAATCACCCGCGAAATGGTCGAGTCCATGGCGCCCGGTTCGGTGATCGTCGACCTCGCGGCCGAACGCGGCGGCAATGTCGAGCTGACCCAACCCGGCAAGGTCGTCGACCATAATGGCGTGATCATTGTCGGCTACACCAATGTGCAGGGTCGCATCCCGACCACCGCCAGCCAGCTCTATGCCCGCAATATCCTTGCCTTCATCACGACGCTGATCGACGCCAAGGAAAAGAAACTCGCGGTCAACTGGGACGACGAACTGGTCAAGGCCACCGTTCTGACCCGCGACGGGGCCGTTGTGCATCCCAACTTCCAGCAGGCCGCCGCAGCGCCGGTCGTTACCCCCGTCGCAGCCCCAGTAACCGCAGCAGTTGCCACAGAGCCGGTTGCCGCTCGTCCGGCAGTGCGCCGCGCATCGGCCAAGAAGGCGGATGTACCGGCCATGGCCGATACGCCAAAAAAGGCCGAGCCCGGAGTCGAGCAGTCCATCCCCGATGGGGCTGAACCGGCTTCGGTTACCCCGCGCAAGCGCGCTGCGACCCGAAGGGCAGATGCAGTGATCGACACGGCGGCAGCCGCGAGCCCAACCATCGTCAAGAAGCCGGCGGCCCGCAAGCCTGCCGTAAAGAAGCCTGTCGCTCCGGAGGAGGGCAACTAAGATGGAAACAACTGCAAACACCACGGCGGATCTTGCCACGGCCATCGCCCATGGGGCGATCGGCGGCGCCATCGACCCCTTCACCTTCCGCCTTGCCATCTTCGTC
This sequence comes from Devosia rhizoryzae, assembly GCF_016698665.1. Taxonomy (NCBI): domain Bacteria; kingdom Pseudomonadati; phylum Pseudomonadota; class Alphaproteobacteria; order Hyphomicrobiales; family Devosiaceae; genus Devosia; species Devosia rhizoryzae. The sequence continues at coordinate 167,606 of NZ_CP068046.1, read as the reverse complement.
CTGGCCATCTTTGTCGGCTATTTCGTGGTTTGGGGCGTGACCCCTGCCCTCCACACGCCGCTGATGAGCGTCACCAACGCCATTTCCTCGGTCATCGTCGTCGGCGCGCTCCTTGCCGTCGGCGTCCATTCGGTCAATGACGCCGGCTGGGCTTCCAAGCTCTTCGGCTTCATCGCGCTGGTCTTTGCTTCGGTGAACATCTTCGGCGGGTTCCTCGTGACTCAGCGCATGCTCGCCATGTACAAGAAGAAGGGTTGATCACGATGATCGACGCAAATATCGCCGCCCTTCTCTACCTGATCTCGGGCGTTCTCTTTATTCTCGCCCTGCGCGGCCTCTCGAGCCCTCGCACCGCCAGCCGCGGCAATACCTTCGGCATGGTCGGCATGGGCATAGCCATCGTCACCACCCTCCTGGTCGCTTCGCCCAGCGACTGGCTGAGCTGGCTGCTGATCATTGCCGGCCTCGGTCTTGGCGGCGCCATCGGCGCTTACATGGCGCGCACGGTCAAGATGACCGACATGCCGCAGCTGGTTGCCGCCTTCCACTCGCTGGTTGGTCTGGCTGCTGTTTTCGTGGCCGCAGCGGCGCTTTATGCGCCTGAAGCCTTCGGCATCGGCGTGCCCGGCGCCATCCACGCCCAGGCGCTGGTCGAAATGTCGATCGGCGTCGCCATCGGCGCCTTCACCTTCACCGGTTCGGTCATCGCCTTCGCCAAGCTCAACGGCAATATGAGCGGCAAGCCGATCATCCTGCCCTTCCGCCACTTCATTCACATCGCGCTGGGCGTCGCCATCATCGCGCTAGTCTGGGCCTTTACCGTCTCTGCCGATCCCTGGCTGTTCTGGGCCATCACCATCCTTGCCCTGATCCTGGGCGGGCTGATGATCATTCCGATCGGCGGCGCCGACATGCCGGTGGTCGTTTCGATGCTCAACTCCTATTCCGGTTGGGCCGCGGCAGGCATCGGCTTCACCCTCGGCAACACTGCGCTGATCATCACCGGCGCGCTGGTCGGCTCCTCGGGCGCCATCCTGAGCTACATCATGTGCAAGGCGATGAACCGCTCGTTCATCTCGGTCATCCTGGGTGGCTTTGGCGGCGACACGTCGTCTGCTGCCGGTGGCGTCGAAGACGACCGTCCGGTCAAGCAGGGCGCCGCAGACGATGCTGCGTTCCTGATGAAGAATGCCGGCAAGGTCATCATCGTGCCCGGCTACGGCATGGCCGTCGCCCAGGCCCAGCACGCTTTGCGCGAAATGGCCGATCTACTCAAGGCCGCCGGTGTCGAAGTCAAATACGCCATCCATCCCGTGGCCGGCCGCATGCCGGGGCACATGAACGTGCTCCTCGCCGAAGCCAACGTGCCCTATGACGAAGTGTTCGAGCTCGAAGACATCAACTCCGAATTCGCCCAGTCGGACGTGGCCTTCGTCATTGGCGCCAATGACGTCACCAACCCCTCGGCCAAGACCGACAAGAGCTCGCCGATCTACGGCATGCCAGTTTTGAACGTCGAAGATGCCGGCACGGTGCTCTTCATCAAGCGCGGCATGGCCGCTGGTTACGCTGGCGTCCAGAACGAACTCTTCTATCGCGACAACACCATGATGCTGTTTGGTGACGCCAAGAAGATGACCGAAGACATCGTCAAGGCGCTGGGCCACTAGCCCGCTCGACACACCTGAAATGCAAAAGGCCCGCTCACGCGGGCCTTGTTGTTTCCAAAGCCTGGTCCCGGCCGGGGGGGGGCAGGGCCGGGACCACTTTGGAGGGCGCAGCATGTTGCTGCGACCGAAGAACTCGGCACCTGTCAAGTGGTTTCATCACGAAAACTTGCAGCTAGTAATGCGGGGGTGGTTTCTCGCTTGCCGGGTCGGCGATGTAGCTGCCGGAACGCACCTGTTCTTCGAGCGTCGAAAGCTTTTTGGTGAGAAGATCGATAATCTTCCACTGCTCGGTGATCGACTGGTTGAGCTCCTCAATCGTCTGATCTTGATAGGCAATTCGCGCTTCGAGTGCTTCAATGCGTTCGTCTTCTGCGTCCGCCATCAGACCAAAATCTCCTAACGAAATCTTACCATCCGAATAGGTGGGGACGTCAGTCACGGCAAGAGCGATGTTGACCACGCCGCGTTGACGCTTGCGGAACCCGATCTCCATTCGGGCAGTTGGTTCAGCGTCTAGAAGAACGGGAGCCGCTCAAATGGCCACCACTGCAACGATCAACACAGTCCAGTCCGGCCAGCGCGCCCACGCCCATCCCTATCGCGATGCGCTATCGTTCCTGGTTGCCGCCGGTCTGCCGCTGGGCCTCTTCGGTCTGGTCAATCTTGGCGCCGAAGCCATGAACGTGTTGCCGCTCTTCTTTGCCCCCTTCGGCATTCCGGGTTGGATTGGCGCCGTCGGCCATCTCGCTCAACTGTCGATGCTCGGTGTCGCCTTCTGGGCCGTGACGCGCTCAACCAATGATCGCGCTCCGCTGGTCTGGCTCACCGCCATCATCGCTGCCTATATTCTCCTGCCCTACATCACGCCGCCGCTTGATAGCCTGCAGCTCAGTATCTTGTGCTCTGCCCTGTTTCTCGTGACCTTGGCCGGCATGGTGCGCATCGGCAAGGTGTCGACCCCGGCTGCCCTGCTGATGTCGCCGACCCTGGCAATCGTCGGTTTCAGCGCCGTGATGGGCCTCGCTCTTGCCGTCGCCTACTCCCCGCCATTCGCCCTGATGCAGGCTCAGCAGCCCGCTCCTGCCCCGGCAGCTTAAGGCACACTTACCCCCAAGTGCCCTCTTGTTTCCTCCCGTCCAGAGTTCCATCTGGGCGGGAGTTTCGTTTTTCCGAAAGTGCGCAGATGACCAAGCAACTCAAGATCGATGTGTTCACCGATGTCGTCTGCCCCTGGTGCCTCGTCGGCTCGGCGCGGCTCGATCAGGCCTTGGCCGCCCTGCCCGACGATGTCGACGTGATCTTCGAAAACCACCCCTTCTATCTCGATCCCAACGTTCCGCCGGAAGGCGTCGACGTGGGTCAGATGCTCAAGGAAAAATACGGCAAAGAGCCGAGCGAGATGTGGGAGCGCGTTGAAGGCGAGGCGCGCAAGGCCGGGATCGACCTCGACCTCAGCCAGCAGCCGCGCATGTTCAACACGGCCAAGGCGCATACGATCACCCGCCTCTCCAAAGCCAATGGCAACCAGCATGAATTGGCCAATGCCATCGCCGACGCCTATTTCCTCGAGCACCGGCAGATCAACGACGACAATGTCCTCGCTGACATTGCCGTCGAGTTCGGCTGGGATCGTGGCGATGCTTTGGACGCCATCAACGACGAGAACGAACTCTCGATCACCGCAGAACTTGCCACCAGCGCCGCGCAGCAAGGCATCCGCGGCGTTCCCTTCTTCGTCTTCGGCGAAAAATATGCGCTTTCCGGCGCCCAGCCGGACGAAGTCTTCAAACAGGCCTTGGACAAGACCATTTCCGAACTGTGATCGACTAGGCTAGAAGCGGGGCGAGTTCGCTTGAGGAAGCTCCCGTGAAACTGTTGCGCCGTGGTCTTGTTGCTCTGGTCCTGCTGCTGGTCGTCGCCTATGCCGGCATCGTCGGCTATATGTTCGTCAACCAGCGGGCGCTCCAATACGACGCGACCGGCGATGTCACTGCCCTGACCTCGACCTTGCTCAGCGGTGCCGAACAGGTTGCCATCAACACCGGCGAAAGCGTGGTCAACGGCTGGTATCAGGCGCCACGCGCGGGCATGCCGCTGATCGTCTACTACAAGGGCAACTCGCAAAGTTTCTCCGCCGAGCACGAGCGCTTCGAGCAGTTCGTCGCCGATGGCTATGGCTTCCTTGCCTTCGATTACCGCGGCTTCCCGGCCTCCCCCGGCGACATTTCCGAAGCCAATGTCCTCGAAGACGCTCTCGCGGCCTTCGACTTTGCCGCAACAAAGAACGTTCCGCTCCTGATCTGGGGCCGTTCGCTCGGCTCGGGCCCGGCAACCTATGTCGCGAGCCAACGCGACGCCAAAGCGCTGCTGCTCGAAACGCCGTTTTTGTCGGCGGTGACGGTAGCCGGAGAACGCTACCCGTTCCTGCCGGTGACCATGGTCATGCAGGATCAATACCGCAATGACGAGTGGATCGCCGACGTCGCCGAGCCAGTGCTGGTCGCGCATGGCACGGGCGACACGACGATCGACGTCTCCAATGGCGAGCGCCTTTATGCTTTGGCCTCCAACAAGGACGAGCTCTGGATCGTCCCCGGTGCCGGCCATTCCGATCTTTGGGATGCAGGGATCTGGGCCCATGCCAAGCCCTTCTTCGAGCGAGCGCTAGCCCAGTGACCACCCTACGCCCGGTGGGCATGTCCGCCCGCCGCACCGCCATCATCGGCGGCTTGATGGTCGCGACCGGGCCACTGAGCTTGACGCTTTATGCTCCTGCCCTGCCGACGCTGGTCGAGGATCTGGGCACCACCGATGCGGGCGGCAAGCTGACGCTCAGCGTCTACTTCGCAGCCTTTGCCCTGGCGCAGCTCATCTGCGGTCCGCTCTCGGATCGCTATGGAAGGCGGGGTGTCGGCCTCGTCTTCTTTGCCATCTATGTCCTGGGCTGCCTGCTCTGCACCATCGCCCCGACGCTGGAATGGCTGTTTGTCGGGCGCTTCATCCAGGGCTTTGGCGTCTCGGCGGGCGTCGCCCTTTCTCGCGCCATGGTGCGCGATCAGTTCACGGGCAGCGAAGCCATCCGCATCCTGACGCTGATCAACCTGATCCTGACCGTGACGCCGGCCGTTGCACCGACCTTGGGCAGCATCGTGCTGCTGTTCGGCACCTGGCATCAGCTTTTCATCGTCATGGCGGGCTTTGGCCTCGCCATCCTCGCGCTCCTTAGCCTTGGCGCCCGCGAAACGCTGCCGGTAACATCACGCCAGCCGTTTAACCCGGCCGTGATCGCCCGCAACTACCGCAGGCTGCTGGCTTCCCCGGATTTCATCTTTCCATCTCTTCTCCTGGGCCTGACCTTTTCCGGCTTCCACGGTTTTACCGCACTCCTGCCCTTTATCCTGATCGACGATCTGGGACTGACGCCCTTCCAGTTCGCCATAGCGCTGTTGGTGCAAACCGCGTCCTTCATCTCAGGCAATCTGGTGGTGAGCTACCTTTCGACCCGCATCAGCGGCGCACGCCTGGTCGAGATTGCGCTGATCCTGCTCGCCATCAGCGGCCTGGGCTTTGCCGTGCTGCCGCAACTTTTTCCTGGTTCCGTGCTGGCCATCATGGCGCCGGTCGGCATCTGGATGCTGGCGCTTGCCTTCATCAGTCCGTCCACCACGGCCGCCGCCATGTCCGGCTTCGGCGCCATTGCCGGCGCAGCCGGGGCGATGACCGGCTTCTTCCAGGTGGGCGGAGGCTTTGTCGGATCGCTGGCGGCGGGGACGCTGTTTCCAGATGCACGCACGGCACTGGTGGTGCAACTGCCGGTGGTTGCAGTGCTGGCGATCGCGGTTGCGCTGATGGACCGGCGGCGTCACTGAGCGACAGCCCGGAACGCCACTCCTAGCGCCCCACCCCACCCTCATTCCCTCCCCCTCGAGGGGAGGGAGGCGCACGAGCTGATGCCTCTGATAATCCGAAGTTTGGGTCGTCACCTCCCTCCCCTCGAGGGGAGGGTAGCGCAGCTTAGCCGCAAGGCTTAGCGAAGCTGGGTGGGGTGAGGCCGAAGAGCGCCTAAACAGACAAAAACGCCGTCCCGAAGGACGGCGTTTTGAAATTCTATGCGACCGATCCTACGAGCGGGCCGCCGGTGCGCCGGGACGTGCTGCCGGTGCTGCGGCGACACCGCCTTCGCGCTGGGCGCGCTTGCGAGCCAGCTTGCGGGCGCGACGAACGGCCTCGGCCTTCTGGCGAGCCTTCTTCTCAGAGGGCTTTTCGTAATAGTTGCGCAGCTTCATTTCGCGGAAGACGCCTTCACGCTGCAGCTTCTTCTTCAGTGCGCGCAGCGCCTGGTCAACATTGTTATCGCGAACGACTACTTGCAAAGGTCAACCGCCCTTTCAAAGCTAGGCAATATGTTTGGATGGATGCGAGAAGGCCAAAAGGACCACCCCGCCGACCAGCTGAACCGGTCACCGTGGCGCGTCCTATAGCGCAACAAAGGGGGCCTGTCCACACTTGGCCAGTGGAAAAGTGCCGCTATATTGCCCCTTCCAGCCAAAGACCGATCGGGAGATCAGCATGCAGCCACTCGTCCTTCTGCCCGGCCTGCGCTGCGATGCCCATCTCTGGCACGCTGTCGCGGCCGGCCTGTCCGACCTTGCAGCGCCGACCATTCCCAATCTGACGCTCGACGACACCATAACTGACATGGCCAAACGCGTCCTGGTCTCGGCGCCCGCCCGCTTCGCTCTTGCTGGCCTGTCCATGGGCGGCTACGTGGCGCTCGAGATCATGCGCCAGGCGCCAGAGCGGGTGACGCATTTGGCCCTGCTGGACACCTCCGCCCGCCCCGACACGGAAGAACGGAAGACCGCCCGACGCGCAGAAATGGCGCTGGTCGTCCAGGGCAAGGCGTCGCTGGTGTCTCGCACTTCTTTGCCCAACCTCCTCGCCGCCCATCATGTCGGCGGTCCGGTCGGGGACGCGGTGCACGACATGGCGATGCGCGTCGGCGACGCTGCCTATTACCGGCAGCAGGAAGCCATTATGGGCCGCGCCGACTCGCGTCCGCATCTTGCCGGCATCAAGGTTCCAACTCTGGTAGGCGTTGGTGCGGAAGATCGTCTGACTCCACCGGAGCTAGCTGAAGAAATGGCGGCGGCCATTCCGGATGCGGAAATGGTTGTGTTTCCGGAAGCCGGTCATGTCTCGACGCTGGAGAACCCGCTGGCAGTCATAGAAGCAATGCGGGCTTGGCTGGCGAGATAAGCCCCCCTCATCCGCCCTTAGGGCACCTTCTCCCGCGAGGGGAGAAGGAAGATGAAGCGGAGATCCTGTCTTCCCTTCTCCCCTTGCGGGAGAAGGTGGCGCGCAGCGCCGGATGAGGGGTGGCCTAGCCCCGCACGATGCGGTTGATGTGCCCCATCTTCCGCCCCGGACGCGCTTCGGCCTTGCCGTAAAGATGCGGCTGGGTGTCGCCGTCGAGCCCGCCCGGCACGATCTCGACTTCGTCGCCAATCAGGTTCTGCATCACCACATCCGCCATGCGCCGCGGATCGCCCAGCGGCCACCCAGCTACCGCGCGGATATGTTGCTCGAATTGATCGGTGAGGCACACCGCTTCCGTCCAGTGGCCGGAATTGTGAACCCGAGGCGCGATCTCGTTGACCATCAGTGTGGGGCGGTCACCGGGAATGACGAAGAACTCAACGCCAAGCACGCCGACATAGTCGAGCGCCACGACAATGACCTTGGCCAGCATGGCTGCATGCTTTTCGACCCCCGCCGGCACATCGGCCGGAACGGTCGAGGTGTGAAGAATGTGGTGACGATGCACGTTTTCAGCGGCATCGAAGGCGCGCACCGTTCCGTCGAGCCCGCGTGCCACCACCACCGAAATCTCCTTTTCGAAGGGCACGAAGGCTTCGAGCACCAATGGATGCGGCGCCAGTTCCGCGAAAGCCGTCTCCGCATCGCCCGGTTCACGCAACACGCGCTGTCCCTTGCCGTCATAGCCAAGCCGGGTTGTCTTGAGCACTGCGGGGAGACCAAGCTCGGCGATCGCCGCCCGCAACTCGTCGATCGAATGCACGGCCCGGTAGGGCGCCACGGGAATATTCTTGGAGGCGAGAAAGCTCTTTTCTGCCAGCCGGTCCTGCGAGATCGCCAGCGCATTGGCGCCTGGACGGAGCGGCTTCAATCCGGCCAGAACTTCCGCCGACGCTGCGGGCACGTTCTCGAACTCATAGGTGACCACGTCCACCTGCGCGGCAAAGGCGCGGAGCGCTTCGTGATCGTCATAGGCGGCCACGGTCTTGAGCGGCGTAACGTCGAAGGCCGGACTTTGCGGATCCGGGCAATAGATATGCGACTTCAATCCAAGCTTTGCCGCTGCCAGCGCCAGCATGCGCCCGAGCTGGCCACCACCCAAGATGCCGATGGTGGAGCCGGGCGGAAGGGGTTTGAAGTCGGTCAAGGCGCTACTCGGTGTCGGAGGGAAACTGCGGCACGGATGCGGTCTGTCGCGCGCGATAAAGCTCCAGCCGCTCATCGAGCTCGTCGTCGCTCAGCGCCAGAACCGACGCAGCAAGCAGCGCCGCATTGATTGCGCCCGGCTCGCCAATCGCCAAAGTGCCGACAGGAACACCGCCCGGCATCTGGACGATGGAATAAAGACTATCCATGCCGCTCAGCGCCTTGGAGCGCACCGGCACGCCAAAAACCGGCAACGTCGTCATGGCCGCGATCATGCCCGGCAGATGCGCTGCGCCCCCTGCCCCGGCAATGATCACCTTGACGCCTTCAGCCTTTGCATTGGTGGCAAAATCCACCATGCGCTCGGGCGTGCGATGCGCCGAAACAATGCGCGCCTCGTATTCGACTTCGAGAGTTTCGAGGGTTTCAGCGGCCAGCCGCATGGTGGGCCAGTCCGATTGGCTGCCCATGACGATGGCGACCTTTGGCTTGAGCATGGCTTTGTCCCCCGTGCCGCTCCGCAAAGTCCGCCATTAGCCCAAGTTTTGGGATCAGGCAATGATGTCGGGCAGGAGGATGTTTTCCAGCTGCACGATGCGGTCCTTGAGCGTCAGCTTCCGCTTCTTCAATCGCTGGATCAGCATGCGGTCCGCGAACTGCGATTGCGTGAGCGTAATTATGGCAGCATCGAGGTCGGCATGCTCCTGCCGCTTGGTCGCCAGCTCCAGTCCGAACTGGGCTTCTTGTTCCTTGCTCAGCAACAACATGGAAAAAACCGGTGCTCCACGGGCCTCTCTCGCATCTCTGGTTACTCGATCATTGCCCATTTTGCATCACCTTTCCAAAGTGAGCCTTAGCGGTCGACAAAGTGCGAAAGTTTTGTGACGATACCCCCGTCCATGACGCTTTAAGGAGTTACTATGACGACTGAAGGCCACATCGCAGCGCTTACCCGGCGCCACCAGGAACTGGATCGGCAAATCCTCTCGCAACTGCAGGATCGTCAATCCGACCACCTGGCGGTCTCCGCTCTCAAGCGCAAGAAACTCGAAGTGAAGGACGAACTCTATAAGCTCCAGGGTGCCCAGCAGTAAGCGGCTCCAAAACTGAAACGCTCTGGAGGGTCACGGCTTAACCGCCGCGGCCCTTTTTCTTTAGCCACGAAATCTTCAGCATTAACGCCCTCTTAAACCCCGCCCGGCATCGTCTTCCCAAAACGGCACATCAAGATTCGTGCGCCGTTGGACTTTTCGATTGGGGTATCGATGACGCGTGTTTTGGTGGTGGACGATGATCCGGTGCAATTGCGGTTGACCGCCGAGGTCGCCAACCGGGCCGGGTTCAAGCCGATCACTGCGACCGGCGGCGAGCAGGCCCTCTCCATTCTGCGCGAGGATCGCCAGGTCGGCGCCATGATCCTCGATCTCGTCATGCCCGATCTTGATGGCATGGGCGTGCTCGAAGCCATGCGCAAGGAAGGCCTCACCACGCCCGTGATCATCCAGACCGCCAATGCTTCGCTCGAAACCGTCATCTCCGCCATGCGCCAGGGCGCGGCAGACTATTTCGTCAAGCCCGTGGCGCCCGAGAGGCTGATCGTTTCGCTGCGCAATGCCATGAAGCTCGATGCGCTCGAAACCGCCATCCGCGCCGAACATGCACGTAAGTCCGGCACCTTCTCGCGTTCCGACATGATCGCCGCGGCGCCCGCCATGGCCCGCGTCTTGACCCTCTGCAGCAAGGCCGCAAAGTCCGCCATTCCGGTACTGATCGAAGGCGAAACCGGCGTTGGCAAGGAACTCGTCGCCCGCATCATCCAGGGCACGGGAGATCGCGCCGGCAAACCCTTCGTTGCCGTCAATTGCGGCGCCATCCCGCCCAGCCTCGTTGAATCCGTGCTCTTCGGCCACAAGAAGGGTGCCTTTACCGGCGCCCATGCCGACCAGCAGGGCAAATTTGCCGAGGCCCATGGCGGCACATTATTCCTCGATGAAGTGGGCGAGCTGCCGCTCGAAACCCAGGTCAAGCTCCTGCGCGCGCTTCAGGAAGGCGAGATCGAGCCGGTCGGCTCGACAAGGCACGAAAAGGTCAATGTCCGGGTGATCTCGGCCACCAACCGGCGGCTGCTCAATCTCGCCAAGTCCGGTGAATTCCGCGAGGACTTGTTCTACCGCCTCAACGTCTTTCCCATTTACGTGCCGCCGCTGCGCGAGCGCATGGATGACCTCGCCGATCTGGTCGCGCACTTCATCGCCCGCTTCTCTGCCGAAGCCGGCAAGCGCGTCCTTGGTATTACCCCCGCCGCGACCGAGCTGCTGAAAAGCTATGACTGGCCCGGCAATATCCGCCAGCTCGAAAACGCCGTCTACCGCGCGATCGTCCTTGCCGACGGCGCCTTCCTCGAGACTCAAGACTTCCCGCAGATCGTCGCCCATGCTGCTGGCCGCGAGGAAGCGCTGCGCACCGTCCAACTGGCCACCGTGCTTAAGGCACCGATCCACATCGACGCCGCCCCTGCCCGGCTGCGACCGGACCTCCCCGCCCCCAAGCAGCGCGACCGCTTCCTCGACGATGGCGGCGAGCTTCATGCCCTTGCCGATATCGAGCGCGCGGCGATCGAATTTGCCATTGCTCATCACGCCGGCCGCATGTCGCGGGTGGCTCGCGCATTGGGCATCGGCCGCTCGACGCTTTATCGCAAGCTGCACGAATATGGTCTCGCCGAGGGGCTGATCAGCGACGCCGCCTGACGGATAACGATCACTTAAATCGTGACTGAAAAGGCGAGCCGTTAACCACGTTTCTTACCCCGACGTTAAATTTTTGGGTCGATTTTGCCCTCAATAATTAACCGCGAGGCCCCTATTATGAAACGTCTTGGCATTGCGCTTTTCGCATCTGTCGCCCTCTCCACTTCTGCCTTTGCGGCGGATCTTTGGACCAATACCAGCGCAGCTTCGTCGCCGGTTTTCGCCGGTTCGTCTTCCGCCAACTGGACCGGCTTTTATGCCGGCGTCAGCGGCGGCTACAGCTGGGGCACGACCAATGTAAGCCCCGCTGTGGGCGCAGGCACCACCAACAACAACTCCCAGGGTTGGACGCTGGGCGGCACCGCCGGCTACAACATGGATATGGGCGGTTTCGTGCTCGGCGGCGAAGCCGATCTCAACTGGGCCAATATCGGCTATAGCCAGGCCAATCCCGGCGGCGGCACCTTTACCGCCAAGACCGACTTCTACGGCACTGTACGCGGCCGTGCTGGTATTCCCATCGGCCAGGTCATGCCCTTCGCGACACTCGGCGTCGCCTATGGCCGCGGCTCGGCTCAGGTCGACAATGCCGGCGTGGTCACCTCGCAGGGCGCCAATCACCTCGGTTGGACCGCGGGCGTGGGCCTTGAAGCCCAGGCGACCTCGAACCTCTCGCTCAAGGCCGAATACCTTTACGTCGATCTCGGCAGCCAGGCCTACAACGGCCTTCCCGGCCTCGGCAATCGCGATGTCACCCAGCGCTTCAGCGTCATCCGCGCCGGTGTGAACTACAAGTTCTAGTCTTTTGAGCTCGGGCATCCGGCTTCGGCCGGGTGCCCCGTTGCGCCTCTGCCACAAGCCCGTTTCACGAAGTTGCGAGTGATTGCTCGCGTTAAGCTTTGCGGTTTATGAATTTTTGAGCGGCACGCTCTTTGACCGGAGTCGGCCAGGCTGCCGCAGCGTCAAGGAGCATCCATGCATAAGCTTTTGGTCGGTGTTGTCGCCCTTCTGGCCTCGACGAGCCTTGCGCACCCAACCTTCGCCCAGCAAGCCGTGGCGGCCCTCGAAGCCAGCCGCGTCGTCATCGCTCCGGCACAAAGCGATCTTGGGCGCACCATCAAGTCCGGCCTCTCCGCTGCCTATTATGGCGCTCGCCCCGACACCGCCGCGCATGAAGAAGCCCAGCGCCTTTATTTCCTTTATGGCGAACGTCACTTCGAGCCCATCTGGCTGAGCGAAGATGCCGTCGGCAAGGTCACCTTCTCGGACGCCGCCGACAAGCTGATCGCTGTATTCGAGAATGCCGAAGCCGAAGGCCTCCGCCCGTCCGATTACCTCACGCCCGAACTCGACATGTCGCGTCTCAAGGGCGATTCCATAGCGCTTGCGACGCTGGAAACCGCCTTCACATCGGCCACGATGCGCTATGCGCACCATATCCATAACGGCCGCATTCGCCCGCAGTCGGTCAATGAACTGCTCGATATCCAGCCCAAGCCGATCAACGAAGCCGCAATCCTCGAGCGCCTGGTCTCGGGTGAAGACCCGGTCGCGATCTTCAACGAGCTGCAGCCCCACCACCCAGAATTCCTGGCCCTGCGCAAGGCGCTGGCCAGCTTCGAAACCGACACCACCAAGCGCCCGACTCCAATCGGTAACGGCCCGGTCCTGCGTCCCGGTGGCGCCGACACGCGCGTTCCCGCCATTCGCGAACGGCTCAAGGTCACGGCCTCGACCTCGACCTCGAGCTTTTATGACGAGCTGACCGTCGACGCCGTCAAAATGTTCCAGGAAGGACAGGGCCTCGAAGTCGATGGCATCATCGGGCCGGCGACTGTTGCCGCGCTCAACGGTGGCGCCGCCACCCGTCGCGAAGACATCATCGCCAATATGGAGCGCTGGCGCTGGATGCCGAGCGATCTCGGCGACTTCAACGTCTTCGTCAACATTCCCGAATTCAAGCTGACCATCCAGCGCAACGGCAAGCCCGAATACACGACCCGCGTTGTGGTCGGCACCACTAAGAACCAGACGCCGATTTTTTCGGACAATATCCGGCATGTGGTCGTGAACCCCTACTGGAATGTTCCGTCGTCGATCATCAAGGGCGAGATTGCGCCGGCCGTCCTGCGCAACCCGGGCTATACCGACGCCAAGAACATGGACCTCCTTTACCAGGGCAATGTCGTCAGCCCCTGGCAGGTGGATTGGTCGCAGGTTTCGACCAGCTATTTCCCCTTCAAGGTCCGCCAGCGCCCCGGCGCAGACAACGCCCTGGGTCAGATCAAGTTCTTGTTCCCCAACAAGCACGACGTTTACCTCCACGATACGCCGTCCAAGTCGCTGTTTGGGCGCTCTTCGCGGGCATTCAGCCATGGCTGCGTCCGCGTCGAAAACCCGATGGAATTTGCCGGCGCGCTGATGGCCAATGAGCCCAACATTTCCCGTGCCTCGCTCGAGGGCATGTTTGGCCCATCCGAACGCTGGGTGAACCCGGAGCACCAAATTCCGGTGCATCTCGCCTACTTTACCCTGCGCGCCGACCCCGACGGCACGCTCCGCTCCTATGGCGACGTCTACGGCCACAACGAAGCCCTGATCGCCGCCATGGGTCTAGCACCCACGGCCGCGCCCGCGATCATTGCGGCCGTGGAGACTGCACCGGAAGAACTGGCCCCTTAATGAGCCTTTGAAGCTTCGGCTCCTGCACCCCTCCCCTTGAGGGGGAGGGTAGTGCAGCTTGGCCGGCAGGCCGTAGCGGAACTAGGGTGGGGTGGGGCCACACGCGCCTGACATCCTACATCCGCGACCGAGTTCCGAATACTCGCCCCCACCCCACCCAGCTCTGCTACGGCTCTTTGAGCCTAGCGCCGCTACCCTCCCCCTCGAGGGGAGGGAGGCTATCGCACAGCCATCGGGTGCCGCCTGCTTAACTCCCCCTTTACAATTTCGCCTTGGTTGTGCCCGGATTTACCCTTAATAACGAGGCTGTGAGCAGGGGAGGTACCGGTTCACATCTGGTTAGCGTTAAGAAATTCGTTTCGGTTTAGCGCTAACGTCCACCATATCTGACACTAACCGGGCAGAGTTTGGCGTGACGGTATCGAATGTGTTCAAGGGACGGGCTTTGGTGCGGCTGGTATTTGCTGCGCTGCTGACCCTGTCTGCAGTGCTTGTTTCGGCGCCGGTTCAGGCGGCCAGCGAGCGCGCGCTCTACCTTTATTACACCCACACCAAGGAAACGGCCCGCATCGTTTTCAAGCGCAACGGGCAATATGTGCAGTCCGGGCTGAACGAGCTCAACTATTTCCTGCGCGATTGGCGCCGCAACGAGCCGACGCAGATGGACCCGCGCCTGTTCGACCTTGTCTGGGAGGTCTACCAGGAAGTCGGCGGCTCCGAGCCTGTCAACGTCGTCTCCGCCTACCGCTCCCCCGCGACCAACGAAATGCTGCGCGAAACCTCGTCGGGCGTTGCTGAAAACAGCCAGCACACCAAGGGCCACGCCATGGATTTCTTTATTCCCGGCATTTCGCTTTCCAAACTTCGTGCCGCGGCGATGCGCAAGCAGGTCGGCGGCGTCGGTTACTACCCGACCTCCGGCAGCCCCTTCGTTCACCTCGATACCGGCTCGGTCCGTGCCTGGCCGCGCATGACGCGCGCGCAGCTCAAGGAAATCTTCCCTGACGGCCGCACCATGCACTTGCCCACCGATGGCACACCGCTCTCCCAGGAAGGCTATCAGGTCGCCATGAACGAGTGGAAGCGCTGCCATTCTTACCCCTGCGGCGACTCTAGCTCGGGTACGCAAGTCGCCGGTGGTGGCGGTCGCACCCTGGTCGACATGCTGTTCGGTGGTGGCAACAATGCCGCCCCTGCCCCGGTCTCTGCTGCCCCCCAGCCCACGGTTCAGACCGCTGCTGCCGTTGCGCCACAAACGCGCCGTGTCGATCCGGTCTGGCCCACTATGCGTCCGGCCGATCTCGGCGGCGCTGCGCCTGCCGGTATCGAAGTGGCAACTGCAGGCATCGGGGCCATTCCGTTCTCGACCACGGGCAGCACGCCGCTGGACGCTGCCGAGGTAACCACCGTCGCAGTCGCCATGCCGGTGACCATGCCCGAGGATCTGCGCGCGACCACCGCCCGCACCCTGCCCTCCGGTGACGCCGTGACGGCACTTGCCGCCCTGACCGCACCCACCATGCCGACGCCGCGGGTCATCATGAGCGCGCCGCCCGAAACGCTCTCCGCCTATGTGCCGACCAACGCGCCCAACGCCGGCGCACAACGCGCGCTTGAAATGTTGCTGCAGGAAAATACCCCGGCAGTAGCAGCAGCTTCGCCGACACTGCCAACCAAGCTGCCGGCGCTCGACGCTGCAAACGGCTTTGCCGCTGCAGCCATGGGCGGAAAGCCCGCTCGCCCGGTCAACAGCCTCTTTGAGCAAACATTTGGCGCCACGCAGGCCAACGGCGCCGATCCGCTGGCCGTAGCCCTCGCGGCCCATGTCGCAACCCGCGACACTACCAACGCTGGCATCCGTCAACGTGACCTCGTCGCCCCCGATCTCGATCATGTGGCCGAAGTGTTCATGGCGCCCGCCGCGCTCGAGTCCAACCATTTCGCGGTGATCTTCGACCATGATGAGGCCGATTTCGATCCCACGTCGGAGATGGGCCGTCACACCCTGGTCAAGGGTGTAGGCGACATGCCGGCTCTCAGCGCCGACCGATTTACCGCCGCCTCGCCGTCGATCAACTAGCATCTAAAACCTGCTCTGCCGCGCAATAGCCTGAAATGAAGGCTTCAATATTGTGAGCCGCCACCGGCGGCTCTCGGCATTGCCAAGGCCCGTATCCGCGCCTAAACAAGGTCGATTGCTTGTTTTGCGAGGACCAGTTGGCCGATACGCCCCAAACGCCGCTGCTCGACACCGTGCACACGCCTGCCGACCTCCGCGCCCTGCCGCGCGAGCAACTGCGTCAACTGGCTGATGAAGTCCGCTCCGAACTGATCGACTCTGTCTCGGTCACCGGCGGCCATCTCGGCGCCGGCTTGGGCGTCGTCGAACTGACCGTGGCGCTGCACGCCGTGTTCGACACCCCGCACGACCGCATTATCTGGGACGTTGGTCACCAGGCCTATCCGCATAAAATCCTCACCGGCCGCCGCTCGCGCATGCGTACGCTGCGCCAGAAGGATGGCCTCTCCGGCTTTACCCGCCGGGCCGAAAGCGAATACGACCCCTTCGGCGCCGGCCATTCCTCGACCTCGATTTCGGCGGGTCTTGGCATGGCTGTCGCCAGCCAACAGCTCGACACCCCGCGCAACGTCATCGCCGTGATCGGCGACGGTGCAATGTCCGCCGGCATGGCCTATGAGGCGATGAACAATGCCGGCGCCATGGATGCGCGGCTGATCGTCATCCTCAATGACAACGACATGTCGATCGCCCCGCCCACCGGCGCCCTGCGATCTTACTTGGCACGTCTCGTGTCTGGCCCGGTTTATCGCGGCACCCGCGAGGCGGCCAAGGCGGTGGTATCCAAACTCCCGCCCTTCCTCCATGAACCGGCGCGCAAGACCGAAGAGTTCGCCCGCTCCTTCTTCACTGGCGGGACCCTCTTTGAGGAGCTGGGTTTCTATTACGTCGGTCCCATCGACGGTCATAATCTCGACGACCTGCTGACCATCCTCGAAAATGTCCGCGACGCCGATGCCGGCCCGATCCTGATCCACGCCGTCACCAAGAAGGGCAAGGGCTACGGCCCAGCCGAAAACTCGGCCGACAAATATCATGGCGTGTCCAAGTTCAACGTCATCACCGGCGCCCAGGCTAAGGCGGTCAGCAACGCTCCGTCCTACACCAATGTCTTCGCCGAAACGCTGATCCAGGAAGCCGAGGCCGACCCGCGCGTCGTCGCCGTCACCGCGGCGATGCCCAATGGCACCGGTCTCGATAAATTCGCCGAGCTTTTCCCCACCCGCATTTTTGACGTCGGCATCGCCGAGCAGCACGCGGTGACCTTTGCCGCCGGCATGGCGTCGGAAGGCATGAAGCCGTTCTGCGCCATCTACTCGACCTTCCTGCAGCGCGCCTATGACCAGGTCGTGCACGACGTGGCCATCCAGGGGCTACCGGTACGCTTCGCCATCGATCGCGCCGGCTATGTCGGTGCCGACGGCCCCACCCATGCGGGCAACTACGACAATGCCTATCTCGGGGCAGTGCCAGGCCTCGTGCAAATGGCCGCTGCCGATGAAGCTGAACTGCGCCACATGGTGGCAACCGCCGCCGCATACGACAACGGCCCGATCAGCTTCCGCTACCCACGCGGCGACGGCATGGGTGTCGACATGCCCGCGCGCGGCGAAATCCTCACCATCGGCAAGGGCCGCATTGTACGCCAGGGCGCAACCATCGCGCTCCTCTCCTATGGCACGCGCCTCGGCGAAGTCCTCGCTGCCGCCGACAAGCTGGCAGCGCTCGGCCTAAACCCCACAGTGGCGGATGCACGCTTCCTCAAGCCGCTCGATGAAGAGCTGATCGCCAAGCTGGCGCAAAGCCACGACGTCATGATCTCGACCGAAGAAGGCGGCATCGGCGGCTTCGGCAGCCATGTGGCGACCTTCCTCGCTAGCAATGGCCTCCTTGACGGCAAGCTGCGCTTCCGCCCGTTGATGATTCCGGACGTCTTCACCGAGCACTCAACGCAAGCCGACATGTACGCCGCCGCAGGCCTTGATCGCAGCGGCATCGTCGCCACCGCACTCACAGCCCTCGGATACGACGAGGCCGCCATGAAGGCGGCCTTGGCAAAAGCGTAACGATGGAAGCGCGCCTTACTTCCAGGTAAAGGCGCGCGTCACGGCATAGTTGAACACCGAACTCATCACCGCGCCCGCAAGGCCGGCGATAAAGGTCTGGTGGTCCCACTGGTAGATCGCGTTGGCGACCGAAATGTTGGCAACGCCACCCAGCGCGCAGATTGCGAAAAAGCTGATCAAGCCTTTGACCATCTTCATGCCGCGCAGCTTGCGATCGGCATAGGTCAGGTTGTTGTTGAGCACGAAATTCCAGGTCATGGCGGTGAGCGTTGCCGCGATCTGCGAGACGACAAAGCCTTGTGCGAACACCGAGGTAAAAAGCCAAAGCGTCGCCAGATGCACGACGACGCCCGTGCCACCCACAAGACCGAACAACAAAAAACTCGGTGGCAGCGCACCACCGGTCATCTTGGAAACCCAGAGCCCAAGATACTGGATGACGATCAGCGGGTTCATCTTGCTTTCGCCGGCATGGCGCTGGCGGAAGGTGTAGGGCACTTCCTCGATCTTGAGAGGCTTGCCCATGCGCGCCGAGGTCACGATCAGATCGATCAGGATCTTGAAGCCATCGCTGGCAAGCTTTGGCGCCGCTTCGAGCGCCGCTTCCCTACGGATCAGGAAAAAGCCCGACATCGGATCGCTCACCGTCTGCCCTGCAATCATGCCGGCCAGCCGATTGGCAAAATTGCTGCCCGAAAGGCGAGTGGCGCTCAGCCCATCGCCAGCCGAGCCACCTTCGACGAAACGCGAGCCGACGACAAGATCGGCGCCATGCTGCGCCCGAGCCAGCATTTCGGGAAGAATGGACTCGTCGTGCTGGTGGTCCGCATCGATCACCGCCACATAAGGCGCCGATGTTACCGCCATGCCTTCGACGCAGGCTGAAGCCAGCCCGCGGCGGCCGAAGCGATGAAGGCAGCGGATATTGGCATAGACGCGGCTCAATTCATTGACCACATCGGCCGTGCCGTCCGGGCTATCGTCGTCGACGACGATCATTTCCCAAGGCGTGCCACCCAGCGCCAGAGCCACCTTTTCGTACAGGAGCTCGATATTGTCCCGCTCATTGTACGAGGGAACGATAACGGCAAGCTGCGGCGGATGGAAACTTACCTGCGAATGGACGAGGGCTTCAGGCGTTTGACCGATCGTCATAGGATGTGACTCTGTTGAGGGCTGATCCACCCAAGCACGCTTGGGCCATTTCCGTTGCATGCAGCCGAACATGGCACCCTTGCGCCCCACGCAGATGTCGGGCCCTATCCTTTTCTGCCGCCATACGCTTTGTCGGTGGCAGGAGGGCCAATGTTTTCACCTCAGCTCGATCGCCATGCGGATCGCCCTACCCTGTGGGTCTGGCTCCTGCCCCTCCTCTTCGTGGTCACCGGCACGCTGCTGCGCTTTTTTGCCTTCCGCTACGCACAGCCCGATGCCGAATGGTCGAACTATTTCGGCGCGCTCTGCCGC
Source organism: Devosia rhizoryzae (assembly GCF_016698665.1). Taxonomy (NCBI): domain Bacteria; kingdom Pseudomonadati; phylum Pseudomonadota; class Alphaproteobacteria; order Hyphomicrobiales; family Devosiaceae; genus Devosia; species Devosia rhizoryzae. The sequence goes on along the minus strand of NZ_CP068046.1, from coordinate 148,426 downwards.
TGGGATTGCGAGTGGTATATCCGCATGGCCGAGACCGGCTATGACCGTTTCCCCGTGCCGAGCCGCATCGCTGCCGGCAACTGGGCGTTTTTCCCCTTCTATCCCATGCTTGTCGGCGTCGTTGGCAAGCTGATCCCGATCCCGACCATCGTCCTCGCGAGCGGCATGTCGATCATCACCGCCTATGCCGCCGTCGTGCTCGCCTGGCCGCTGCTCGGCCGTAACCTCCGCGCCTATACGCTCTATGCCGCCTTCATGCTCAGCGGCCCGCTCTCGATCTACTTCACGACTTTCTTCACCGAAGTCATGTTCGTGCTGCTGACCACCATCGTCTTCCGCGCCCTCGGTCGTTCAAACTATCTCGGCGCCGCCCTGGCGTCGGCCCTGCTCTCGGCCACGCGCATAGTCGGCGTCTTCGCCTCGCTCTCTATCGGCCTTCAGGCGCTGCTCGACTATCGCAAGCAGGCCGGCACCTGGCGCGGCGTCGTCGGTGGGCTACTCGGCCAACCAAGGCTTGTCCTCGCCATTTTCCTCTCCCCGCTCGGCCTTTTTGCCTACATGGCCTTTCTCCATTACTGGATCGGCGACGGCCTCGCCTTCAGCCATGTTCAGCGCGCCTGGGCCCGCGTCATCGCAAACCCCATGGCTTATCTTTGGCAGGGCCTCACCAGCTGGCCGACCGATGGCGCCTGGGTTTCGAACGCGCAAATCCTGGCCCTGGCAGCGATTACCGGCCTGATCGCCACCGCCGTTCTTGCGCTCCGTCGGCAATGGCCGGCCGCGCTCTTCGTCTTTGTCGCCACGGTTATCCCGCTGGCAGCAGGTCTCGCCTCGATGCTGCGCTTCATGGCCGGCATGCCGCCCGTCACCATCACGCTGGCGACGCTGCTCGGGGGCTATCGTCTGGTCTTTGCGATCACCCTTGCCGGCCTGCTGATCGGCGCTTGGTTCACTACTCTCGCTTGGCTGGGAGGCAATGTTGCGCTTGTCTAGAACATCTCCCGCCGCGATCACTACTTACGCCCTGGCTGGCCTCCTCGCCATCACCGAGCTTGTCGTCCTGTGGGACGCGATCCACCCCAACGTATCGGATGATTTCCGCGCCTACTACATCGACCACACCACGACCTGCCTGCCGCAGCCAGTCACCGGCAACTACACCATTGGCACCGAACTAAACTTCCGCTCGGGCGGCCCCGATACGCGCGAACTGCGCCCCTGCGGCTGGGAAGGCCCCGCCGGCGACGGCATGCACTCGATCGGCCAAAGCTCCCGCCTGCGGTTCGCCATATCGGAGCCACAGGACCTGACCTTGATGCTGGAACTGACCGGCGTCACCCTACCCGGCCCGCCCGCGCAGCGCGTTCATGTCTCCGCTAACGGCACAGCGCTCGGCGAGATCGAAGTCCCCTCCGGCGAAACCGAGCGCTTCACTTTCGACGTTCCCGCGGCACTCGCTTCGGCGCGATTTATCGACATCCTGCTCGACTTCCCCGACGCCATCAGCCCGCGCACCGGCGTTTCCAACACGCAATGGCGCTCGGTCAAGCTGACGGCGGCTTCCCTAGTCCCGCAAGATCCATCGGCTCCTGCGCTCCCTCCCCTGGAGGGGGAGGGTAGCGAAGCTCGTCCCGCAGGGACCTAGCGAAGCTGGGTGGGGTGGGGCCAAGCTCCCAACATCGAGTGCGTGGCCCCTCCCCACCCTCGATCCCTCCCCCTTCAAGGGGAGGGAGGCGCAAGAGCCGAAACGTCAGTGACCTGACCTATCGCTCCGGCGGTGCCTCGACCATGCCAAGCGCCGACATGTAGAGCTCGAGCAGCGCTTCCTGCTCCATGCGCTCATTGGTGTCCTGTTTGCGGATGGCGACGATCTTGCGCAGGATCTTGGTATCGAAGCCATTGCCCTTGGCTTCGGCATAGATTTCCTTGATGTCGGCGGAAATGGCAGCCTTTTCTTCTTCCATGCGCTCGATGCGCTCGATGAAGGCGCGGAGCTGGTCCTGCGCGACGCTATCTTCAACGGCCATGATCAACCTCTTTCAATGGCAGCCCGCATCCGCGCCTTGCGGCACGTACGGGAGCAAAAATATCCGAAATTCCTGGCGCCCATGAACCGTAACGATAGTTAAGGATCAACCAATTTCTCGGGCCAATCCACATCCGCCTGCCGCCGCGGCGAAGACTACGGAAGCGTGATCGCCTGGGCAAAAGCCCCGCTCCAATTTCCGTCATAGAAAGCCATTAGCCATTGACCCGGCTGACTCCATCGGGTCAAACAAGGGCTCGCTTTTTCATGTTTTCCGGCTTTCCATTGCGCGGTATCCGTCTCGGCACCACACTGCTGCTCCCGGCGATTGCCGGCCTTTTCGCGTTTGCCACCCCGGCTCAGGCCGAGCTGCGCATCTGCAACCAGACTGCCAACTTGATTTCGGTCAGCCTCGGCTATCGCGCCGAGCGTGGCTGGATGAGCGAAGGCTGGTGGCAAGCCCCTCCCGGCGATTGCCGCACCCTTTACCAGGGCGACCTGCAACGCCGCTTCTATTACCTCTACGCGGTGGACGACATCGGTGGTGGCGCTTGGGACGGCGACGTCTTCATGTGCACACGTGACGAAACCTTCACCATATTCGGGGTTGAGGATTGCCTCGCCCGGGGCTATGAGCGCACCGGGTTCTTTGAAATCGATACACAGAACCGGGCGGACTGGACGCTGCAGCTCACCGAGAACGCGGGCGCACCGGCAGTGGTCGGGCCGGATCTGGGCGAAGATCTTGAAGATCCTGCCTTTTTGGTCGACCCCGACGCCCCTGAAACGCCAGCCACCACGGATACGCAATGAGACGGATCAGACGCGCGAAGATCCTCGCCACGCTTGGCCCTGCCAGCAACGAGGAAAAGCAGATCGAGGAACTGGCCAAGGCCGGCGCCGACGTTTTCCGCATCAATATGAGCCATGCCAGCCATGAGCTCATGCACCAGACCGTGGCGCGTATCCGCTCGGTCGAAAAGCGCCTCAATCACCCGATCGGCATCCTCGCCGACCTTCAGGGCCCAAAGCTTCGCGTCTGGAAGTTCGCCGAAGGCTCGGTGAACCTCGTCGCGGGCCAGAAATTCACGCTCGACAGCGACAAGAACGATACCGGCAATTCCGAACGCGTCTACCTGCCGCATCCGGAAATCATCGAAAGCGTTTCCGTCGGCGACCGTCTTCTTTTGGACGATGGCAAGCTCCAGCTCAAGGCGACTAAAGTCGGAGGCGGCGTCATCGAGACCGAGGTGGTCTATGGCGGCAAGCTTTCCGACAAGAAGGGCGTTTCGCTGCCGGATACGCTTCTGCCCACCGGCGCGCTGACGGAAAAAGATCACGCCGATCTGCTCGAAGCCCTCAAGGCCGAGGTCGACTGGATTGCGCTCAGCTTCGTGCAGCGTCCCGAAGACATTATCGACGTGCGCAAGATCGTTCAGGGCCGCGCCGGCGTCATGGCCAAGATCGAAAAGCCGCAGGCTATCGAGCGGCTCGAAGAGATCGTCAAGCTCTCCGACGCCATCATGGTCGCCCGCGGCGATCTCGGCGTCGAACTGCCGCTCGAAACCGTGCCTGGCCTGCAAAAGCGAATGATCCGCATGTGCCGCCGCTACGGCAAGCCGGTGGTCGTCGCGACGCAGATGCTCGAATCCATGATCACCGCGCCGGTCCCCACCCGCGCCGAGGTGTCTGACGTTTCCATCGCCGTTTTCGAAGGCGCCGATGCGGTCATGCTCTCCGCCGAATCCGCTTCCGGCCAATACCCGGTGGAAGCCGTCGCCACCATGAACAAGGTGGCCGTGGCCGTCGAAAGCGATGCCAACTATCGCGGCATTATCCGTGCCGCCCAGACCGAGCCCGAAGCTACCGCCGCTGACGCCATTTCGGCCGCCACGCGCCAGGTTGCCGAAACGCTCGATCTTGCTGCCATCGTCACCTACACGGCCTCGGGCTCGACCGGTATCCGTGCCGCCCGCGAGCGCCCTGCCAAGCCGATCATCGTCCTTTCGCCCAACCAGCGCACTATCCGCCGTTTGTCGGTGGTCTGGGGCGTCCATTGCGTCCAGACCGAAGATGCCGTGAGCCTCGAAGACATGGTCGACCGCGCCTGCGTCATTGCCTATCAGGAAGGCTTCGCCCGCCCCGGCGACCGCATCGCCATCACCGCTGGCATTCCCCTGGGCACCCCCGGCGCCACCAATATGCTCCGCATCGCCTTCGTCCGTCAGGACGGCGCTGGCTCCAGCTAATCACACAGTTCCAGTGTTTCAATCCAAAGGGCTCGCCAGATCGGCGGGCCCTTTTCGTTTTGCACACCTGACCTGCTCACAATGATCTTGCAGACATATAGTCGGTGATCTAGATGATCTTACATTGATACTTTCAGTGAGATCACTCATGTCCACCCTGTTCCGCCTCGATGCCAGCATCCGTCACGATGGCTCAGTCACCCGCTCTGTCGCCGACCGCCTTCAAGCCGGTGTCGAAGACAACGCGGATGCCCGCATCGTCCGTCGCGACGTCGGCATCGAACCACTGCCCGCAACAGCCTGGGCCGCGGCCGTGTTCGGTCCGTATACGCCAGCCGAACAGCGCAGCGCCGAGCAGAACGAAGGCCTGGCGCTCTCCAAGCAGGTGGCCGACGAATTGGCCTCCGCGGACGCCTTCATCTTTGCCATTCCGCTCTATAACTATGGCGTGTCGCAGCACTTCAAGGCATGGATCGACCTGTTGCTGACCGACGCCCGCTTTGCCCCCGGCACGCAGAGTCCCATTAAGGGTCGCCCCGCGCAGCTCGTTGTCGCCAAGGGCGGTGGTTATGGTCCGGGCACCCCACGTCACGGCTGGGATCACGCCACCGCCTATTATCGCCGCGTGCTCGAAGACATGCTTGGGCTGGAGGTTGAAGTGATGGAAGTCGAACTGACCCTGGCCGAAGTCACGCCTGCCATGGAAGCCCTGCGCCCGCAGGCAGCGCAGATCCTGGCTGATGCTTATGCCACTGCCGAAAAGCGCGGCAAGCTCATGGCCGAACGTCTCTCCGTTCCCGCCGCCGCCTAAGATCGGGGATGACGCGTGTTGCGGGGGACGGTAACATGGCGCCACACATCAAGGACGCGTCCTTTCCATGTCACCATCCAACAGCAATCTGGGCTGGGCACTGACCGCGCTGCTGCGCGATTACCTCAAGCAGGTCGACGATAGTCTCAAAGACCTGCCGGGCGGATCGCGCGGCTTCATGATGCTGACCGCCATCGCCGAAACCGATTGTCAGAGCCAGGTCGTTCTTGCGGAACGGCTTGGCCTTGATCGGACCACGGTGACCTACCTGATCGACGGCTTGGAGCGGGAAAACCTCCTTACCCGCACGCCCGACCCAGCCGATCGCCGGGCCCGCCACATCAATCTTACCGATCACGGCGCAGCCAGGCTCGCCACCCTGACCAAGGCAGTCGATGCCGTTGAGGCACGCGTGCTGTCGCGTCTTTCGGGCAGCGAGGCCGAACAGTTTCGTCACATCCTGATCAAGGCAGCGGGCCTGGCGCCTGACACTGCCGAGATATGCCAGGCCGCTATTGAAACCAACGAATTGCTGAACGTCCGCTAGGCAGCCAGCCACTTCCTATTGGTGGGGATAGCGATGCTCCAGCACGGTCTTGAGCGTCTGGAGGTCCGTCGTGATCCATTCGACGGTGGAGTTGAACTCGTCGGCGCTCATGTCGGGCCGCTGCGTAAAGGTGAAGCTGAGTTCGGTGCCATCGTCCTGCGGACGCGCTCGCATCGGCATCCACAAAGGCGCCTCGCCCGGCCGGAACACGGCATGGTCCAAGACGCCTACGCTATTTGGTTGGGAAAAACGGATATGGCGCTCGCCGCCGAACCGCACCTCGGCAACCCAGTCGCCATCCGGGAGCTGCCGATAGGTTTCCGGCAGCACGGCTGCCCAGTCCGCATAGGAGCGCGGGTCGGAGAGATAGGCGTATGCCTTGTCGTAGGGCACATCGATCGCCACCACGATGGTATGTGAAAGAGCCATGCCGCGCCGCTCCCCTGCCGTCATAGCCTCAACATACAACAAGGCCCGCACTTTCATGCGGGCCTTGTCAGAAAAACGGGATCAAGCTTGCCTAAGGATTAACCCTGGCGAGCCTTGAAGCGCTTGTCGACCTTGTTGATGATATAGACGCGGCCGCGACGGCGGACGAGCTTGTTCGCGCGGTGGCGAGTCATCAACGCCTTCAGCGAGTTGCGGACTTTCATCGATGTAATCCTCGGCTTAAACAAAAGGGGCGCCAAGGCGCCCGAAAACTGGGCTCTTCATAGGCAAGTTGACGGAAGCTGTCAACGCGCCTGAACCGGCCAATCCACAAAAGTGCACCGGCTCGCGCGACTAGGCTGCAGCCGCCGCTTCCCTCCGCATGCGACGGCGCAACTCGCGCCGTTCCATCTCCATTTTCGGATCAGGCACCGGCACCGAGGCGATGAGCTTTTTGGTGTAATCGTGCTGCGGATCGGTCACCACCTGCTCGCTGTCGCCGATTTCCACCACTTCGCCGAAGTAAAGCACCATGACGCGCTGCGCGATATGGCGAACCACGGCGATGTCGTGCGCGATGAAAAGAAGCGAGATCCCCAGGTCCTTCTGCAGGTCCATCAGAAGGTTGATGACCTGCGCCTGCACCGAAACGTCGAGCGCCGAAACGGCCTCGTCGCAGACGATCATCTTCGGATTGGTGATTAGCGCCCGGGCGATGCCGATGCGCTGGCACTGACCGCCGGAAAACTCGTGCGGATATTTGTTGATCATGGCTGGAGTCAGCCCGACCTTTTGCATCACTTCGGCGACGCGCCGCGTCCGCTCTTCCTTGCCCACTTCGGGGTAATGGATCTGCAGCGGCTCGGCGATGATCTGCCCCGCGGTCATGCGCGGATTGAGCGAAGCCAGCGGGTCCTGGAACACCATCTGGATGTCCTTGCGCAAGGCAATCAGCTCGCGCGGGCTCATCTTGGTAATGTCCTTGCCCATCCACAGTGACTGCCCGGACGTGGCCTCGATCAGCCGGATCACGGCGCGCGACAAGGTTGACTTGCCGCATCCGCTTTCGCCCACAATGCCGAGCGTCTCGCCCTGGTAGAGGTCGAAGGACACGTCCTTGACCGCATGCAGCACCTTGGTCTTGCCGAAAAGCCCGGTCGGGATCTGGAAATCGACCGAGAGATTGCGGACCTGCAAAATGGGTTGCTTGTCGCTCATGCCTCGCCTCGTGCGCTCATGAAGTCGTAGGAAACAGTGGAGAGCCGATCGACCTTGCGGTCGAGCCGCGGCACCGCCGCGAGGAGCCCCTGCGTATAGGGATGCTCGGGATTGGCAAAGAGCGCCTCGGTCTTGCGGTATTCCATCACCCGCCCGTCATACATGACGAGCGTATCCTCGCAGGTGCCGGCAACGATCCCCAAATCATGGGTAATCAGGATGATGGAGGTGCCGAAATCCTCCTGAAGATCCACCAGGAGGTCGATAATCCCGGCCTGCACCGTTACGTCCAGCGCCGTGGTCGGCTCGTCCGCGATCAGCAGTTCCGGTCCGCAAAGGAGTGCCATGGCGATCATCACGCGCTGCCGCATGCCGCCCGAAAATTCATGCGGATACATGCGCACCCGGTTCTTGGCATCCGGAATACGCACCGCATCGAGAAAGCGCACGCTCTCGGCCAGCGCTGCGCTGTGGCTCATGCCCTTGTGCAGCTCCAGCACTTCCGTCATCTGCCGCGAAATGCGCAGATACGGATTAAGCGAGGTCATCGGGTCCTGAAAAATGATGCCGATACGGGCAGCACGGTAAGCCCGGATGTCGCGAAGCGGCAGGTTGAGAATTTCCTTGCCGTCGAACATCACCGAGCCCGAGGCACGGCCGTTCTTGGGGAGAAGGCCGAGCAGCGCGAAGGCGCCCTGCGTCTTGCCCGATCCGCTTTCGCCCACGATGGCCAGCGTCTTGCCCTTTTCGAGCGTGTAGCTCAGGTCCTTGACGGCTTGGACGGTGCCATCATTGGTGGCAAAATCCACCTTGAGGTTTTTGACTTCCAAAAGTGCCATGGCTTAGCGATCCTTGGGGTCGAGTGCGTCGCGCAGCCCGTCGCCGATATAGGTGAGGCAGAGCAGCAGGCTCACCAGCACGACGGCTGGCCCGATCAGCATCCAGGGCAGCGTTTCTGCCACCGGCGAGCCGAACGAGATCAGGGTGCCGAGCGATGTCTGCGGCTCCTGCACGCCGAGGCCGAGATAGGAGAGGAACGACTCGGTGAGGATGATTTCGGGAATGGTGAGCGTCGCATAGATCACCACAGGCCCGGTCAGGTTCGGCACGATATGGCGGAAAATGATCGACCACGAACTCGCGCCGCTTGCCCGCGCCGCTTCCACGAATTCGCGCTCCTTGATCGAAAGCGTCTGCCCGCGAACGATGCGCGCCATGGTCAGCCATTCAAGGCACCCAATACCCACGAACAAGAGCACCGGATTGCGCCCGAAGATCACCACCAGGATGATCACGAACAAGATATAGGGCAGCGCATACATGATATCGACGAAACGCATCATGATGGCGTCGACCCGCCCGCCGAAATAGCCTGCGATCGCGCCATAAACGACACCGATGATCACCGACACCAGCGTTGCGACACCAGCCACGATGAGGCTCATCTGCGTGCCTTGCATGATGCGGGCCAGCATGTCGCGACCGTTCTGGTCGGTGCCGGCATAATGGCCCGCTTCAAAGTTCGGTGGCTTGCGGATGCCCGACCAGTCGATCTTGTCGTAGCTCCACGGCAAAAGGTACGGCCCCAAGAACGCGAACAGCACGATGAAGATGACGACGCCGATCGAAACCAGCGCCGCCTTGTTGCGCAACAGGCGCTTCATCGCGTCCTGTGTCAGCGAGCGGCCTGCAGGCGCCTTCTCGAGCTTGTTGGCGAAGTCGGTGAGGACGGCGTCCTTGCCAGTTAGTCCGGCCATTATTTGTACCTTACCTTGGGATCGAGCCATGCATAGATGATGTCGACCACAAGGTTCACCGCGAGGATGATGAACATGTACAAAATGGTCGTTCCCAGCACGAGGCCATAGTCACGATTGAGCGCGGCGCTGATGAAATACTTGCCGATCCCCGGCAAAGCGAACACCTGCTCGACGACGAGCGATCCGGTCAGAAGATACGACAGGCCTGGCCCTAGGTAGGAGACCACCGGGAGGAGCGCGGCCTTGATCGAGTGCCGCGCCAGAACCAGCCGCTCGCTTAACCCCTTGGCCCGCGCGGTACGCACATAGTTGGAGCCCAGAACTTCGATCATCGACCCGCGCATGAGGCGCGCGGTGCGCCCGGCATGCGGCAGAACCAGAACAAAGACGGGCAGCACCAGATGCGCGATCGAGCCGTTCTGCCAGCCCCCGGCCGGGAACCAGTCGAGGTAAACCCCGAACACCAGCTGCACGATGGCGGCCATCAGGAAATTGGGGACGACGAGCCCCACCATCACCAGCGCCACGAGCACGAAATCGGGCAGCTTGTTCTGGTTGACCGCGCTCAGCGCGCCCGCAATCAAGCCCACGATCGTGCCGATGATAAAGGCTGTAAATCCCAGCATCAGCGTGAACGGCAGGCCGATCCACAACATCTCGGCGACGCTGAAGTCATTGTAGACCATGGACGGGCCGAAATCGCCCTGGAGCAATCGCGTCACATAGATCCAGTATTGCTGGATCAGCGGCAGGTCGAGATTGTAATGCGCTCGCAGGTTGGCAAGCGTTGTCGGCGGCAGCGCGCGTTCGCCATCGAAGGGACCGCCGGGCGCCAGCCGCAGAATGAAAAAACAGGCTGTAACGGCGATCAAAGCAATCGGGATGGCCGACAGCACGCGCCGCGCTACATATCCAAACATGAAAATTGGACCTTTCGCATCCACCGCGCCTTCAAGCGCACGTCGGCGGATCAAAAACGCACGGCGCCGCCCCTCCCAAGGGGCGACGCCGCATTATTGCCTTGGGCTTATTCGGACTTGCTCAACCAGCGCGTCCGGTGAATGTCCGAAGCGTTGGACACAAAACCGGTGACCTTCGGCGAAACGACATTCTGGGCGATGTACCAGTAGATGGGGAAAGCGGCGGTTTCATCCATCGCGATCTTTTCAGCCTGGCCGAGCAGTTTGGCACGCGCGGCGAGATCAAGCTCGGTGGTTGCCTGGTCCATCAGGCTGTCGAACTCGTCATTCTGGTAGCGGCCGTAGTTGTTGCCCCAGTTCATGGCGCCGTCCTGCATGATGCCGTTGCGCAAGAGGTCAAGCGTGTTGGACGGGTCCGAATAGTCGAGCAGCCAGCCGGCACGACCGATGTCGAAGTCGCCGGCGCGCAGTGCGTCGTAGTGCACGGCGGTTTCGGAATTGAAGAGCTCGGTCTTCACACCGATCTGTTCCCACATCGACGAGATCGCCACGGCAATCCGCTGGTGGTTGTCATTGGTGTTGTACTTGAGCTGCACGGCAAGCGGAGAAGCCGAGGTATAGCCCAGGCCTTCCATGATCGACTTGGCTTCGGCCACACGCTCTTCATAGGAGAGGCCGATCCATTCGGGCTGGTAGGGCTCTACGCCTTCATAGTTGGCAGTGCCTTCCGGAACCCAGCCATAGGCCGGCAATTCGCCGGTGCCGAGCACGTCGGGGCCGATCACGTCGCGATTGATCGACATGGACAGAGCCTTGCGGACATCAGGATTGTCGAAGGGCTCTTTCTCCTGGTTGATCACATAATAGTAGATGCCGAGGAACGGCGCGAAATAGTCCTGGCCCGGCAGGTTGGTCTTGATCCACTCGGCCTGGTCGGAGGGGATGTCGGTCAGGATGTCGTATTCGCCAGCGCGATAGCGCGACAGGGCGGCGGCCAGATCGTCCTGCACAAAGTAATTCACTTCATCGATCTGGACGTTTGCAGCATCCCAATAGGTGTCGGACTTGACCGACTTGATGTAGCTGCCGGGGGTCCATTCCGTCGGCGTATAGGGGCCGTTCGAAACGATGTTCTCGATCTTGGTCCAGTCGTTGCCGACCTCGTCGATCACATGCTTGGGCACGGGATAGGCGGTGTAGTGGGTCAGCGCCTGGAGAAAGAACGGCGTCGGGCCTTCAAGGGTAATTTCGACGGTCTTGTCGTCGATGGCCTTGACGCCCAGCTCGTTGAAATCGGTGACGCTGCCGTCAGCGATTTCCGAACCGTTCTTGATCGGAAACTGCAGATACGCATAGTCCGAAGCGGTCTTGGGGTCGAACAGGCGCTGGAACGCAAAGACGAAATCTTCTGCGGTGACGGGTTCGCCGTCCGACCACTGAATACCGTCACGCAGGGTAAAGGTATAGACGAGGCCGTCTTCCGAAATTTCGTAGCTTTCGGCCTGGCCTGGAATGGCTTCCGCATTGACGTCTTCGGCCATAAGGCCTTCGAGGTAATCGCCGATGATGCGGTTTTCCCAGTCGCCCGAAGCCTGATGCGGATCGATCGAGCCGGGTTCGGAGCCGTTCATCATGTTGAGCGTCACGGCCGAAGCGGCGCCAGTCATCAGCGCGGCCATGAGGCCCGCGGTCGCTACCGCAGTCAGGGTTTGCGTAAACTTCATTCTCGTCCCATCTCCTTGTGGAAGTCCTGAAAGTCTTGTTGCCGCCCCTCTATGTGCGGCTTAGCCCTCGCCGCCGTTGGTGCCGGCGGTCAAGTTCGTTGGACGGTATCGCCAGGAAGCGTCCACTGACAAGCAAAACATTGACCTATGCGTCAATGCTGACGCTTTTTGATGCAATGGTGTGCGGTGAGGCGGCGCGATCAGGGATATTCGCGGCGGGAATGGACGACGTTGTCGATGATGATCCGATCCGTATGAACCGTGTAGATCATGATGTAGTTGGGGTGGGCGACATATTCCCGAGTACCCGCAACGCGTCCCGGTCGCCCCATATAGGGACGATCAGACAAAAGCAGCGCAACCTCGGCAAAGCGCTCATAAAGACTGAGAGCAGCCGTTACATTGAATTGCGCAACGTATGCAGCGGCCAAGTCAGCTTGGTCCAATCCGAAAGCCGACCACTGCACTTGCATCAAGCGCTTTTCCGCGATGTGCGCCGGATCGTCTCACGGAGCCGTGCCATAGCCTCGTCGTGCGGGATGGCAGGACGCGGATCATCCTTCGACTCCTGCACCTTCTTGCGAAACCAGCGGTCGTAGGAGTCCGCCTGCTCCTGCGTTTCGAACTCGGAAATGATCGGATCGAGTTTTTCGCTCATCGCACGTTCCTAACCAAGCAGCCCCGCCTGCCCCACAGCATAGATCACCAGGGCCACCGCCAGCAACACCGCGAACGGCAGCCATCCTGGCGTCGGGCCGCGAGGCTTTCTTACCGGCGGCTCGGGCTTTTTCTCGGGCCGCCGGAACTTGACGACGTTGTCGTTCATGCTGCGCTTTCGACCAATGCTGCGACACCCATGCCGCCGGCGGTGCAGACCGACAATAGCGCTCGTTTCCCAGGATCCTGGCTCAAAAGCTTTGCCGTGATACCCAAAATCCGCGCCCCCGTTGCGGCAAACGGATGCCCGTAGGCAAGGCTCGAACCCTTGACGTTGATCTTGGCCGGATCGATCTCGCCCAGAACGTCGGACCGCCCCAGCACATCGCGGTTGTAGTCCGGGTGTTTCCAGGCCTTGAGCGTGCACAGCACCTGCGCTGCAAACGCCTCGTGCAGCTCGAAATAGTCGATATCCGCAAAGCTCAGGCCTGCCTTATCGAGCATTTCGCTGACGGCAATGGTCGGCGCCATCAACAGTCCTTCGCCATGAGCAAAATCATTGCCAGCGACACGGCCGGTGGTGAGATAGGCCAGGATCGGCAGCCCACGCGCTCGCGCCCACTCTTCGGAGGCCAGCAATACCCCGGCCGCGCCGTCCGTCAGTGGCGTCGAATTGCCCGCCGTCAGCGTCCCCTGCCCGCTGGTCTTGTCGAAGGCAGGCTTGAGCGTCGACATCTTCTCCATATTGGCATCGGCACGCACATTGTTGTCGCGCACCAGCCCAGCGCATTGCACGAGGAGGTCGTCGTGAAACCCCTCGTCATACGCCTTGGCGGCATTGCGATGGCTCGCCACCGCCAGTGCATCCTGCTCGGCGCGGGTGATGCCCCATTCCTTGGCCATGAGCTCGGCATGCTGGCCCATGGACAGCCCCGTGCGCGGCTCGTTGACCGAAGGCGCCACCGGCGTCAGCTCGCCGAAGGAGAAGCCTTTGGTGAAAGCCTTGACCTTGTCGCCGGTCGTCTTGGCGGCATTGGCGCCCAGCAACCGCTTCTGGAATTTTGGGCCAAAAACAATCGGGCTATCCGACACGGAGTCAGACCCCGCCGCGATGCCGCTATCGATCTGCCCCGAAGCGATCTTGCCCGCCAGCACCAGCGCCGCCTGCAGGCTCGTGCCGCAGGCGATCTGCATCGTGGTTCCCGGCGTGCGCGGCGAAAGGCCTGCATCCAGCGCCGCCTCGCGCGCAATGTTGAAGTCCCGCGAATGGTTGATCACCGCGCCGGCAATGACCTCGTCGATCTTTTCGCCCTTGAGCCCATACTTGTCGACCAGTCCCGTCATCGTGGCGCTGAGCATGGAAAGGTTGGTCTCGTCCGCATAGGCCGTGCCGCCGCGGGCAAAGGGAATGCGGGCCGAACCGACAATGGCAACGCGCTTGGTTTCACTCATCTCAAATCTCCTTACGCGCGGCCATCGGCGCGAGCCTTCATCGGCCCGCCGAGGAAGGGGGCAAAGCCGGTGCCCATGATGACGCCGATGTCGGCGAGGTCCGGCGAGGCGACGACGTCTTCGGACACAACCACTTCGGTCATGTCGACCAGAGGCTTCACCAGCTCACGGCCGAGCTTGGCAAGGTCCTCGCGTTCCGGCATTTCGCCTTTGACCGCCTTGCCGTTTTCCCACTTGTAAAAACCCTCGCCGCTCTTGCGGCCAAGCTTTCCCTCGGCGATCAGCCTGGCAAACTGGCTGCCCTCAGGCACGGCATGACCGAGTTCTGTCGCCACCGACTTGCCGACATCGAGGCCCACCGTATCCATGAGCTCTATCGGCCCCATCGGCATGCCGAAGGCAACGGCCGCGGCGTCGAGCACTTCCTTGCTTTCGCCGCGCTCCACCCGCTCCACCGCTCCGAGCATATAGGGCATCAGCACGCGGTTCACCAAAAAGCCCGGCGCGGACTTGACCACCACCGGCGACTTGCCGATCGCTTGGGCAAAGCTCGCGCCCTTACCAATGGCTTCGTCCGAGTTGAAGCGCGAGCGGATCACTTCCACCAATGGCAGCTGCGCCACCGGGTTGAAGAAATGGAGCCCGATCAGCCGCGCCGGATCCTTCAGTGCCTCGGCAATGCGCTCGAGTTCGATCGACGACGTATTGGTCGCCATGATGGCGCCGGGCTTCATCTTGTCCTCCAGCCCCGAAAAGATCGCCTGCTTGACCTCGAGCTTTTCCACCACCGCTTCGATGATCACATCCGCCCGCGCCACCCCGGTGCCTTGCGGATCCGCAGTCAGCCGCAGCATTGCCGCATCAACCTCGCGCCGCTTCTTGTAGCGCTTGGTGAAGAGCTTCTTGGCTCGATCGAGCGCCGGCTTGATGCGCTCCATGTCGAGGTCCTGCAGCGTCACGCTCATGCCGCGATAGGCGCACCAGGCTGCAATATCGCCACCCATGACACCGGCGCCGATAACATGCACGCGCGAAAACTTGGCCCCCTTTAGACCCTGCTTCTTGAGGCTCTCGGACAAGAAAAACACCCGCCGCAGATTGGTCGCCGTCGGCGACCCCATCAGCGGCACGAAGGCATCGATCTCGCCGCGCACCATGGCCTTCCAGTCGTCGCCATGTTTCTGAAACAGGTCGATCAGGGCATAGGGCGCTGGGAAATGCTCCTTGCGCGCCTTCTTGCCCGCCTGTTCGCGCATCTTGTTGGCCACGGCCTCGCGCACCAGCGGCAGCGCCATGGCGCGCTTCACCAAACCAGCCTCGCTCGACTTGCGCTTCTGCAGCACCGCCTTTCGGCCTTCCCATCGCAGCATGTCGCGATGGCGCACCAGCTTGTCGACGAGGTTCAGCCTGCGCGCCGCCCCGGCCCGCAACATCTTGCCGGTCAGCATGATCTGCATGGCATCGACCGGACCCGCCTGGCGGATCGAGCGTCCGGTGCCGCCAAACCCTGGAAAGATCCCCAGATTGACCTCGGGAAAGCCGATGCGCGTTTTCTCATCGTTGACCGCGATGCGGTAGTGGCAGGCCAGCGCCAGCTCCAGCCCACCGCCCAGGCAAAAGCCATGGATGCCCGCCACCACCGGCACGGGCAATTTCTCGATCCGCGCAAACAGCGCATGCGTGCGCTTCAGCGCCTCGGTCAGCACCGAAGGATCGCTCATCGTGTCGAACTCGGACACATCCGCTCCGGCAATGAACCCCGAATCCTTGCCCGACAAGAGCACGACCCCGACCAGCTGACCCGAACTTGCCAGCGCCTCGAATTGCCCGACCAGCGTCTCGAGCTCAGTGATCGCCTCGCGGCTCAATGTATTGACCGAGCCTTCCGGCGAATGGATCGTCAGCCAGCCGATCTTTTCGAGATCGGTATGAAAGCTCCAGTTGGGGGTCTCGGTCGCGTTGTGGGCGATCATTGCGTTCCTCGATTTTTCAGTCGTCCTCCCCTCCCCCTTGAGGGGAGGGGTTGGGGGTGGGGGTCCCTCCGTGACCCACTAAACCACCCCCACCCTCATTCCCTCCCCTCAAGGGGGAGGGAGGCGCAGGCTGCGCCTGCAGCTCCCTATTCCGCCGCCAGCCGTGGTGCTGTCGGCTTCAGCACATCGTCGAAATCATCGACATTGACGGCCCGATTGGTCGCCTCGTCCGCCGCCCGCATGATGCCGGCCTCATTGTCGTTAAGCACGCCTGCGGCGATGGCATCGTCGATCGCATCGCGATCATGCCGCCGCTCAATCACACCCTTGCGCGCCGCCTTGATGAAGCGCCCTTCGATCTCTTCGGCCTCTGTCACCTTGATAAACGCATCTTCGAGCACACCCGTGACATCGTCCGGATCGTGCGAAACATAGGTGCCCGTGGTCAGCCGATCGCGGAAGGCGCCGGGCTGCAGCACTGCCTTGGCGAAGCGATAATTTGCCCGGTCCGAAGCGCGCTTGGCATGCCGCCCCAGCGGGAAGCACAAGAACTTCATCGCCCCGGCAAAAACCGGATTGGGGAAGTTGGCAAAAACCTCCCCGAGAATACGCTCGAGATTGGCAATACGGTCATCCATGATCGCTTCGACCAATTCGCGATCCTCGGCGATACGGCCTTCTTCGTCGAAGCGCTTCAGGGTCGCCGACATCAGGTAAAGCTCGCCAAGCAAATCGGCCATGCGGCCCGAAAGCTTCTGCTTGCGCTTGAGCGCTCCGCCCAGCACCACCGTAGTCCAGTCCGCCACCAGCGCGAAGTCCTGCGCGTAACGATGAAGATGGCGGTAGTAGCGCGCCATCGGCCCCTGATTCGGCGAGGATGCAAAGGCCCCATTGCTGACGCCATGGAGGAAGCTCGCCACGATATTGCGCAGCATGAACCGCGTGTGCCCGCCAAAGGCAGTATCGAACGCATCGAGCCCAGCGCGCTTGTCCTTGTTCTGCGCCGCCTGCACTTCCTTGAGCAGGTACGGATGCGCGCGCAGCACACCCTGCGCGAAGGTCATCAGCGTGCGCGTCAGGATATTGGCGCCTTCCACGGTGATCGCCACCGGAATGGCCATATAGCCGCCGAACAGGTAATTGCCCGGTCCGTCCTGGATGGCGCGGCCACCCTGGATGTCGAAAGCGTCGTCCATGCTGTCGCGCATGGCTTCGGTCGTCGTATATTTGAGGAGGCCCGCGATCACCGCCGGGCGCTGGCCTTCGTCGACCATCGAGGCGGTGAGACGCCGCGCCGCCTCATACATGTAAGCGCGCTTCACCATCTCGCCGAGCGGCTCGGCCACGCCTTCCATCAGCCCCACCGGAATACCGAACTGCCGGCGCACGCGAGCATAGGCCGACGTTACCCGCAGCGTCGACTTCATCGAGGTCGTCCCGATCGCCGGCAGCGAAATGGCGCGGCCGGTGGAGAGGCATTCCATCAGCATGCGCCAGCCCTGCCCGGCATAGGCGGTGCCGCCGATCAGGTAGTCCATCGGGATAAAGACGTCCTTGCCGCGCACCGGACCGTTCATGAAGGCCTGCCGCGCCGGGAAGTGCCGGCGGCCGATATCAAGCCCCGGATGATCGTGCGGGATCAGCGCCAGCGTAATGCCGATATTGTCGCCACGCCCCAGATGGTTGTCGGGATCCTTGAGGATGAAGGCGAGGCCCACCAGCGTCGCGATCGGCGCCAGCGTAATATAGCGCTTGTCGAAGTCGAGCCGGACGCCCAGCGTTTCCTGCCCGTTCCACATTGCCTTGGTGACAACCCCGACATCGCGCATGCCCCCGGCATCGGATCCCGAATGCACGCCGGTCAGCGCGAAGCACGGCACTTCATCGCCCACGGCGAGACGATGGAGGTACTTTTCCTTCTGCTCCGGCGTGCCATACTTTTCCAGCAATTCGCCGGGCCCAAGCGAATTGGGCACCATCACCGTGATGCCCGCCGCCACCGATCGGCTGGCAATCTTGGAAACGATCATCGACTGCGCCTGTGCCGAAAAGCCCAGGCCACCATGCTCCTTGGCAATCAGCATGCCCAAAAAGCCCTTGCGCTTGAGATAGTCCCAAAGCTCCGGCGACAGGTCGGCACGGTTATGGCGGATGTCCCAATCGTCGATCATCCGGCAGGCAGTTTCGGTCTCGTTGTCCAGAAACGCCTGCTCGTCCGCAGTCAGCGTCAGCGGCCGGATCTTGGTCAGCTTGTCCCAGTCCGGACGGCCTGAAAAGAGTTCAGCATCCCAACCGACCGTACCGGCATCGAGCGCTTCCTGCTCGGTCTTGGACACTTTGGGTAGGATGGATCGCACCGCGCCATAGATCGGCGGGATCAGGATAGCCATGCGGATCGGCTTGACGGAGAGCACCAGCAGCACCGCGCCGAAGACGATAAACAGCCAGGAGAACCAGCCCAGTTCATAGGCAACCGCAGCACTCTCGAAGTCGAGCCCCGAGGCAAATCCAAGCAGCACGAATGCCGCACCCCATTGCCACAGCGGGCTTTCCCGCACGGCCAAGGTCGCAAAGGCCGCAAGCCCGGCTACGATCAGCAAAATGGTCATCGCCCACTCCTCCTCGGACAGGCCGACCCGCGCCCTGGGCCTTGCCCGTCAATTCACTCCCGGCCGCTTTGCCGGCTCTGCCTTGAGGCGCAGCTTAGCGCGCTTTCGACAGGGCAACGATACCTTACTCAAGTTTACCTATACGTCAACGGTGAGACCATTAGGTTCAAGCGACTTCGCTCGGCTGACGCGGCATAATCTTGTTCGATGTTGGAATGCCCCTGCCCTCCGTTGACGCTAACGTAAACAAGTGGAATAGTTTCCACCCACTGCCGAATAAACCTGCCCTTGAGCAGAGGCGCGAGACGCAAACGGCACAGGATTGAAGCCGCTCCCTGCGGCATGTGGAGGAACCCCATGGACACGACTGCGACCACCAGCCTGCGCCCCTGGGTCTCGAGCTATCCCGAAAACATCCGCTGGGACGATCGGATCGACGAAACCCCGGTGCATGAGCAAGTGCTCGCTGCCTGCGCCAAGACCCCCCACGCCCTTGCCCTCGACTTCCTCGGCGGCACGACCTCATTCGGTGAGCTCGGCAAAAAGATCATCGCCTTTGCCGGCGCGCTCCAGACCCAGTTCGGTGTCACCAAGGGCACGCGCGTCGCGCTCATGCTGCCCAACACGCCCTTCTACCCGATTGCCTATTACGGCGTGCTGCGGGCCGGTGGCACCGTCGTCAATTGCAACCCGCTCTACACCGTCCCCGAACTCAGCCACATCACCAAGAATGCCGGCGCCGATATCCTGGTGACGCTCGATCTCCAGCAGATCTTCGAAAAAGGCGAGGCACTGCTCAAGGCTGGCCATGTTAAAAAGCTCGTGGTCGCGCACTTCCCCAACGCGCTGCCGCTGGTCAAGAAAATCCTCTTCTCGGTGGCAAAGCGCAAGGACCTTGCCAAGCCGCGCCAATCTCCGCACGCCGCCAGCATCAGCTATTTCGATGATCTGCTGAGCCGCAACGACACGCCCACGGCTGTCACCATCGACGCGCGCAAGGACATCGCCGTCCAGCAATATACCGGTGGCACTACCGGCATTCCCAAAGGCGCGCTCCTCACCCACGCCAATATCTCGGCCAATATGAGCCAGATCGACAAATGGGGTGACGGCCTTTTCCTGCCGCCCTCCAAGGTCGTCGCGGTCCTCCCCTTCTTCCACATCTTTGCCATGACCGTTTGCATGAACGTGCCGCTCAGCAATGGCACGCCGGTGATCATGCTGCCGCGCTTCGAACTTAAGGCGCTGTTGGCGCTGCTCGAGCGCACCAGGGCCAATGTCTTGCCCGCCGTCCCAACCCTGCTCAACGCCGTGGCCCGTGCCGACAGTGCCAAGCCCGAACAGCTCACAAGCCTTGAAGTCGCCATTTCCGGCGGCGCCGCCTTGCCCGACGAAGTCCGTGCTGCCTTTGCCAAAAAGTCCAAGGCCCTGCTGGCCGAAGGCTATGGCCTCACCGAAGCTAGCCCCGTTGTCTGCTGCGCTGCCCTGCGCAAGCCTTCAAAGCCCATGTCCATCGGCCTCCCCCTCCCCGGCACCGACATCCGCTTCGTCGATGTCGACAACCAGAGCCTCGTCGGTGTCGGCGAAAATGGCGAGCTGCAGGTCAAGGGCCCGCAGGTCATGCCCGGCTACTACGACAACGAAGAAGCCTCGCGCGATGCCTTCATGGACGGCTGGCTCCGGACCGGCGACGTCGGCCACATGGACGACGACGGCTACGTCTTCCTCGTCGACCGCATCAAGGATCTCATAATCTGCTCCGGCTTCAACGTTTATCCGCGCACCATCGAGGAAGCGCTAATGACCCACGAGGCAGTCGAAGAGGTCAACGTCATCGGCGTGCCCGACGAATATCGCGGCGAGGCCCCGGTGGCCTATATCAAGCTCAAGGAAGGCCAGACCGCGACCGAGGCGGGCCTCAAGAGCTTCCTCTCCGACAAGCTCAACAAGATTGAAATGCCCAAGCACTTCATCTTCAAGGACACCCTGCCCAAGACGCTGATTGGCAAGCTCTCTAAGAAAGAGCTGCGTGAAGAATATGCGAAAACCCATGCGAGGGCCAAGTGAAGCACGTCGACCCGGAAAACCGCGACCTCTTCGCCATCGCCGACCTCGCCAAGGAGTTCGGCATCTCGACTCGCGCCATTCGCTTCTATGAAGCCAAGGGCCTGCTGTCCCCCGAACGCGTCGGCGCCACCCGCATCTTCCGTCGTCGCGACCGTGCCCGCCTCATCCTGATCCTGCGCGGCAAGCGCCTGGGCTTCTCCCTGCGCGATATCTCCGACTATCTTAGCCTCTACGACGCCGACCGCACCCAGCAGGTGAACCTCCTTTCGGAAAAAGTCGACGAACGCATCGCCCTCCTCGAACGCCAGCGCGACGACCTCGAAACCACGATCACCGAACTGCGCGAGATCCGAAAGCTCGCCGACCGACGCTTCGCCAAGGCGTGACTTGAGTTTGTACAACATAAGGTACATATTGCGCTAAGGAGTTCCCTATGCGCGCCAAATCCATTTCCGACTTCCGCAAGAATATAGCTGCCGACATAGATGCGGTAGTGACCGATTTCGAACCCCTCATCATCACGCGTCCAGCTGGAAAGCAGCCTGTCGTTGTCATGTCTTTGGAGGAGTTCGAGGGTTGGAAAGAAACCCTCCACCTAAACAGCACCAAAGCGAACTCTCGGCGTCTGACTCAAGGTGAAGCTGATTTTGAGGCAGGCAAAGGTATTGAAGCCGAGTGGCCTGAGTGAAACTTCTCTTCACAGAGACAGGCTGGGACGACTATCAACATTGGCAAGCAAACGACCGCGATATTCTCGAGAAGGTCAACACGCTGCTCAAGGACTGCAGACGCTCTCCTTTCAGCGGCATCGGAAAACCAGAGGCACTCAGAGGCGATCGCAAAGGCTGGTGGTCGCGCCGCATCACCAAGGAGCATCGCTTGGTCTATCGAGTTGAAGGCGAAATCCTATGGGTTAACCAGTGCCGCTTCCATTACGATAAAAACTAGCGCCCGCCCTTCGGCTTCACATTCCTCGTCATAAAATCCGGCTTCTTCGGCTTCACCCAGTTCTTGGGCGGCTCGCGCACCGGCACGTTCGAGCCTAGCCCCATCTGCCCTGGCGGCGGCTGGCCTACGACACCCTCGTCTTCGCCCTTCCAGCGCGCAATCTCGTCGCGCAAGGCCGCGGCACGCTCGAAATCGAAATTCGCCGCCGCCTCATCCATTTCCTTTTCCAGCGCGACCAGCCGCGCATGATTGCTTCGTGACGACATCATTTACCCCACAAACGCATCCATATCCTCGATCCGCGCCGCTTCCTGGGCCGGCTTGTCCCACCTGATCCGGTTGATGCGCGGAAACCGCAAGGCCACGCCCGACTTGTGCCGCGCACTCTTTTGCGCCGAGTCGAATGCCACCTCAAAGACCAACTCCTTCTTCACCTCGCGCACCGGCCCGAAGGCCGAAACCGTATGCGCACGGATCCAGCGATCGAGTTGCTTCAGCTCCTCGTCGGTGAAGCCAAAATAGGCCTTGCCGATCGGCACGATCTCGTTCCCCTTCCACACGCCGAACGTATAGTCGGAGTAAAACGAGGATCGCTTCCCGTGCCCGCGCTGCGCATACATCAGCACCGCATCGACGACGTTCGGGTCCCGCTTCCATTTGAACCAATAGCCCTTGGGCCGTCCCGGTACATAAGGGCTGGTGCGCAGCTTCAGCATGACGCCCTCATGCCCATGTTCGTCGGCCCCCATGCGCCGCAGCCGCGCCAAATCCTCCCAGTCGCCGAACGGCAAGATCTCGGACACATCCATCCGCGTCTGCGGGTTCTTGGCAAACGACGCCTCGAGCCTTGCCCGCCGCTCCTGCCAGCTCAGAGTCCGGATATCCTCATCGCCATCGAACAGCATGTCATAGACCCTGACGAAAGCCGGCAGCTCCGCCATCTGCTTGCCCTGCGCCACTTTCCGGTTCAGCCGCTGCTGCAGGTCGTTGAAGCTGCGCGCTTCAAAATCATGCCCCACCAGCAATTCCCCATCGAGCACCGCATGGCCTATTGCCGCCTCGACCACATCGGGAAAGCTCGCCGCAATATCGTCGCCCGTGCGCGAAAACATCGACGCGCCATCCCGGCCCAGTACCAACTGCACGCGGATGCCGTCCCATTTCCACTCGGCCGAAAAATCCTTGGGATCGAGCTTGCCGAAATCGGCATCTTCGATCGGGGTCGACAGCATCAGAGGATGAAACCGCGCCGTATGATCGATATCCGGCCGTCCCGCCTTGCCCTCCAGCCACTCGAAGAGTTCAAGATAGGGCGGCTTGATCCCGTGCCACACTTCTTCGATCGCCTGCAATTCGACCCCGCTCATTTCCGCCAGTGCCGTCTTTGCCAGGCGCGCCGACACGCCCACGCGCAGCGCCCCCGTCGCCAGCTTGATCAGCGCCCAGCGCTCGTGGATCGCCGCCTGCGTCAGCATATCGCCGATTACAAGCGGCAATTCCGCCTTGCTGGTGCGGTTGAGGATCGCCACCACCTCGCTGAGCTTGGCCAATTCGCCCTCGCCGTGATGCGGCCAGATCAGCGCGATGGTTTCGCCGAGATCCCCGACATAGTCGTAGCTCATGGCGAACAGCGTCTCGTCCACCTCGCGCAGCACCGTTTCGCGCAAAAGCGCCGGCTTGACGTTGCGGATATCCATCTCCCCTGTCAGCACCGCCAGCGCCAGCCCGCGATCGGGGTCGGGCACTTCGGTGAAATACTGCGCCAAGGCATCGATCTTTCGCGTGCGCGATGGCGTCAGGGCAAGCAGTTCAAGGAGGTCGGCAAAGCGCTTCATTCGCCGCCCTCCCCGCCATCGTCATCGAGCCCCGGCAGCGCCAGCGGCTCGGCGTCCAAACCCTGCTGCCGGCACCAATAAACCAGCGCATCCTCGCGTCCATGCGTCACCCACACGGTCGAGGCGCCGCTGTCGATGATGGATGTGTTGAGCTCGCCCCAGTCGCAATGGTCCGAGATCACCAGCGGCAGCTCGACCAGCGCCTGTCGCGCCCGCTGCTTGATGCTCATCCAGCCCGAAGCCTGGCACACGACCGGATCGGGAAAGCGCCGGCTCCACCTGTCGCGAATGGCCGAAGCCGGCGCAATCACGATCTGCCCCGCCATCGCAGCCTTCGGCATGCCGGTGGCCGGGATCAGCTCGCCGAGGTCGACACCCAGCTCCTGATATAGCTCGCAAAGCCGGATCATCGCGCCATGAAGGTAGATCGGCTTGTCCCAGCCGGCATCGCGCAACAGCGCAATGACACGCTGTGCCTTGCCCAGCGCATACGACCCGACCAGATGCGCCCGCTCCGGCTGGTCCGCCACCGATTTTAACAGCCGCGCGATCTCCGCCTGTGGCTTTGGGTGCTGAAACACCGGCAGTCCGAACGTCGCTTCGGTCACCAGAATATCGCAGTCCACCGGCTCGAACGCTTCCGAGGTCCGGTCCGGCAGGCGCTTGTAATCCCCCGTCACCACCGCCCGCTGCCCTTCGGCCTCTATCAGCACCTGCGCCGATCCCAGAATATGCCCGGCGGGATGAAGGCTCACCACGGCATTGTCCATCACCAGCCGCTCGCCCAGCGCCAATGCCTGGAACGTGCCGGCGCAATCCTCGCCATAGCGCACCTTCATGATCGCCACCGTTTCCGGCGTCGCCAGCACCGCGCCATGCCCGGACCGCGCATGGTCGGCATGCCCATGCGTAATGATCGCCCGCGGTTTTGGCGTATTGGGATCGATCCACGCATCGATCGAAGGCACATAAAGATCGCGATTGAGGATCGGCTTGTTCATGGAGTCCACAACGACTCTAAATGCAGGGCGGTTCAGTACGACTGCCGGCCCGGCTCCCCTCCCCCTTGAGGGGAGGGGCTGGGGGTGGGGGTCCATCAGTGACGAACTGAACCACCCCCTCCCTCAATCCCTCCCTCAAGGGGGAGGGAGGCGCATGCCGCGCTCCCGTGCTAGGCTCGTCAAAAAAGGAACAAAAACATGCGCAAAACCAATCATCCCGCCGGCACCATCTACCGCCTCACCCTCGACAGCAAAGCCCTCGCCGGCAATCTCCTCGGCGATCCCACGACTCGCATTGTCGACGTCTACATCCCCGCCGGCCACACCGGCGAAAACCTCCCCCTCCTCGTCGATCTCGTCGGCTATACCGCGGGCGGCCCGGCCCACACCGCCTGGAAAAGCTTCACCGAAAACGTTCCCGAGCGCCTCGATCGGCTGATCGGCGACGGCAAGATGGCCCCGGTCGCCGTCGCCTTTCCCGATTGCTTCTCGCGTCTCGGCGGCAATCAATATGTGAACTCACCCGTTCTCGGGAACTACGAGGACTTCCTGATCGACGAAATGCTCCCCGCAGTCGAAAGCAAGTTCGGCTGCGGCGGCCAGGGCAAGCGCGGCGTCTTCGGCAAATCCTCCGGCGGCTTTGGCGCCCTAGTCCACGCCATGCGCCATTCCGACACCTGGTCGGCCGCTGCCAGTCATTCCGGCGATGCCGGTTTCGAGAACCTGTATCTCGCGGGCTTCCCGGACATACTGATGGCTCTTGCCAAGCAGGGAAACTCGATCGAGCAATGGATGAATGCCTTCGAAGCCAAGCTCAAGCTCGATGGCAAGGACACCCATGTCCTGATGTTCCTCTGCCAGGCAGCGAGCTTTGACCCGGATCCGGACGCCTATCTTGGCATCCGGCTGCCGGTCACACTCGACACCTGCGAGGTCATCGAGGACCGCTGGAACAATTGGCTGCACTGGGACCCTGCCGTGATGGTCAAGACCCATGCCGACAGCATCACCAAGCTCAAGGGCTTCTACCTCGATTGCGGCACCGAGGACCAATACGCGATCCTCTACGGCACCCGCCGCATCCACAAACATCTCGAAGCGCAAGCCATCGCCCACCGCTACGAAGAATTCCCGGACAACCATTCCGGCGTCGACTACCGCATGGACGTGAGCCTGCCCTATTTGGCTGAAGTGCTGAGCAAGTAACCCTCATCCGCCCTTCGGGCACCTTCTCCCGCAAGGGGAGAAGGGGGCACTGTGCCCAAACAACCACCAACTTACCCTTCTCCCCTTGCGGGAGAAGGTGGCTCGCGCCAGCGAGACGGATGAGGGGGCGTTTATCCTGCCCTACTGAACTTTGGTCACCTCAAGCATCCCCGGCCGCTTATCATTCGCCGCCGCGATCGCCGCCTCGCCACCCAGCACCACCACATGGCCCTCTCGTGCCACGGCCTCAAGCGCATCCGCCACCGCCTCAAAATCCTTCGGCGATGCCGTAAGGATTTCGTCGCGCCGCTGCTGGCGCATCGCGTCGGTCGTGCCGCTCAGGATGCGCCACATGGCCGAATATCCCTTGGCATCGGGAAACTCCGGCCGATCGAGATCGCCGACGACGCCGATCACCGAACGCACCAGGTCTGCTTCGCCGATCCCGGCGCGCAAGGCTTTGGCTGCCCCATCATAGGCATCCACGGTCTTCAGCAGATTGGGGTCGCGATAGCTGAGGAAAGCAAAATTGCCCGAACTCAGGTCGAAGCGGCTCGACCCGCCATAGGCGCCGCCCTGCACACGCACCTTGTCCCACAAATATGTTGTGTTGAGATGCCGCAGCACCACCGTCGCTGCCGCGCTGAGTTCCAGCCCAAGCGCCTTGAGGTTCGCGCCCTTGCCCACATAATTGACCTGCGCCGAGATCACGAGCCCTTCGTTCTTGGGCAGGAGGTCCTGGCTCCAGTCCGCTATCGGATAGTCGAGATCGGGAAGGCCGCCGATAAATGGGCCCAGTTCGCTGCGCGCCTGCTGCCACAGCGATTGGTCCGCGGTGAGGTTGACCACCATTCCGTCCCGGTTGAACAGCCGGTCGCGAATTGTCCGCAGCACGGCCTCGACGCCATCCCAATCCGCGTCGATGCGCTTCACGAGGCCCCGCAAGAACTCGAGATAGCTTACGCCGCCCATCTGCTCGGCGATCCAGCCCGCTTCGGTCAGCCCCGCCTTGATGCGCGTGTCGACAATCCCGTTGCCGCCAGGAACAAGACGCGCCTCGAACCCGGCCTTTTCCTCGAGCGCCATCTGCCGGAAACGCTGGCGATTATCGAGGTTTGCGTCGAGCAGCACCTCGCCCATGATCTCGAGCATGGCGCCGAATTTGTCCGGCACGGCCTTGCCCGAAAGAAAGAACCACGCTGCCGTGCCCGAGCCGTCCTGCCTTGTGGCCAGCGCCCGGTGCTGCTGCACCCCGCCAGTCGTCCGCCCGATCCGCTGCGTCAGCGAAACAAAATCTTCCTTCTGCGTCCCGGTCTGCAGCAAGGCCCGCCCGAATAGCGGCAAATAGGGCAAGTGCTCCTTGTCGAGCACGTGGAGGTCAAACCCCAGGTCGAGATACAGAATGCCCAGCGTCGACAGGTCATGATAAAGCAGCCGCGCCCCGTCGATGGCGCTCTCTTCGGTGGGCACGGTGCGGATATCCCGATCGAGGTCAGCCAGCGTCAGCGTCGGGATCTTTGCCAGATCCTCCGGCTTGTCGACGGCCTCCTGCAAGGCCTTGAGCCGCTCCGTCCGCTCGACGACATGCTGGCGCGCAGTCTCGTCGAGACCATCCCGCACCGCCGCCAGCCGGTCCGCTTCCGCCTTTGCCTCGCGCGCGCCCTGCTCCGGATCGGCCTCAAGCTTTGCCGTCACGCGATGCTGGTTGTCGAGGAACAGCCGGCGGATTTCACGCTCGAAATGCCCCTCGCCCGCCTTCTGCTTCAGCGACGCCAGCGCATCCTCATAGACGAGCGGCGCCAGAGGGTCGCCGCCATGCAGCCACGAGCCGAGCGCCGAAAACATATAGGTCATACCCCGCGGCGTGCCGCCGGTATTTTGTTCGCGCAGGTTGAATTCAAACGTGTTGAGCGCTGCCTCGCGCTGCTCTTCTGAAAAACCGCTCTCGGCGATCTCGCCCAGCGTTTCCAGTACCAGCGCCTCAACCTTCCCAGCATCCGCCGGATCGATGCCCTTCAGTCCAAAACCGCCCATCGGCTGGCGCAGATAGGTGCCGATCCCGCCCCCGATCATGCCTTCGCCCAGCCCGCTCTCGGTCAGCTTCTTGCGCAGAGGCGCCGCCGAATTGCCGGCCAGCAAATAGCTCAGCAAGCCATGGCTCAGCGTTTCTTCGCGATCTTCCGGAGGATCGATCATCCAGTTGACCGTCACCATTCCGTCGCGGCGCTTCTCCGGATCGATCGCACCCGCATAGGTGCCGGACACCTGACGCGGTGCATTCCAGCGCGGCTGCAACTTGACCTCGGCATTCACGGCGATGCGGTCGAACTGACTGAAATACTCATCCAGAATTGCCAGCCGCTGCTCCGGCGCATCGTCGCCCGAAAACACCACCCGTGCATTGCTCGGATGATAATAGGTCTGGTGAAAGCGCTTGAACTGCTCGTAGGTCAGCTCGGGAATGGCCTTCGGATCACCCCCCGAGCTCTTGCCATAGGTCGTATCCGGATAAAGTGCGTTCTGGCTGAGCGTATGCATCACCGAGTCCGGCGACGAATACACGCCCTTCATCTCGTTGAAGACCACACCCTTATAAACCAGCGGCGCATCCGCGCTTTCGAGCTCGTAATGCCAGCCCTCCTGCTCGAACGTATCCTCCGAGATCAGCGGAAACAACACCGCATCGAGATAGACATCCACAAGGTTATAGAAATCCTTGAGGTTCTGACTCGCCACCGGATAGGCCGTTTTGTCCGGATAGGTCATGGCGTTGAGGAAGGTGTGCATGGAGCCCTTGAGGAGCTCCACAAACGGCTTCTTGACCGGATATTTCCGCGATCCGCACAGCACCGAGTGCTCGAGAATATGCGCGATGCCAGTGGAGTCCTCCGGCGGCGTCTTGAAGGTGATGCCGAACACCTTGTTCTCGTCGTCATTGACGAGGCTCAGCACCTCCGCCCCGGTCTTCTTGTGCTTGTAGAGCAGCGCTTGCGAATTGATCTCGGCAATACGCTCGTCGCGGACAAGCTCGAAGGCAGGATGGGACATCGGGGGAACTCTGGTTATGCGGCAGGTGGCCCTAACCTAGGTGCCCAAATCGCGCACCGCTAGGTCTCACACAGCAGCTTGAGCTTGCTTAACCTCGCCCCTCTGGGGAGAGGTCGGCACGAAGCGCCGGGTGAAGGGTCTTCACACCCCGCCCCGGATCTCCGCCTTCACATTCTTCTCGTACCATTCGGCCAGCTGCTTGTTCAGCGCCGGGAACAGGCTCTTGCGCTCGCTTGCGGCCACATTGTCCGCGATCTGCTCGGGCTTGCTGACGCCCGCAATCACCGTCGAAACCTGCGGATGATCGAGGATCCAGCGCAGGGCGAACTGGCTCATCGGCATGCCTTCGGGCGCAAGGCCCTTGAGCTGCGCCACAAGCTCGACGCCGCGCTCGAAGCGGATACCGGAAAAAGTTTCGCCCACCGAAAAAGCCTCGCCGTCGCGATTATAGTTGCGATGGTCGCTTTCATCGAAGCGCGTGGTCTTGTCGTACTTCCCGCTCAGCAACCCGCTGGCCAGCGGCAACCGCACGATCACGCCGACATCGCGCTCCGCCGCCAGCGGCAGCAAATTCTCCGCCGCGTCCTGCCGGAAAATGTTGAAAATGATCTGCAGCGTCGCGCAACCCGGCTGGTCGAGGCAGATCAGACCCTCCTCGATGGTCTCGACACTGGCGCCCCAGTGGCGCACCAGCCCCTCGGCCTTGAGCTCATCCATCCAGGTGAAGATCGAACCTTCGCGCAGCACCTCGGTCGGCACGCAGTGAAGCTGCGCCAGGTCCAGCGTTGCGACACCCAGCCGCGAAGCCGAAGCCTGGAGGCTCTCGCGAATGCCATCCTTGGTATAGCCGTTCGGGAACAAGGCGCCTGAACGCCCGAGCTTTGTCGCAACCTTGACGTCGGCGCTCTTGGCATGCGCGCCGATCCGGCTCTCCGAAAGCCCGCCGCCATAAACGTCAGCCGTGTCCCAGAAGGTCACGCCCCCCGCCAGCGCATGGTCGAGAATGGCATTGGCCGTCTCGTCGCCCACAGGCCCGAAATCACCGCCCAGCTGCCAGCAGCCGAGCCCGATTTCGCTTACGTCGTAACCCGTCTTGCCCAGCCGCCGCGTTTTCATTGTATTCCCCAAATCAAGTCGAGCGCCAACCTAAAGGCCACTCTCTTGGTGAACAAGTCTGCGGCGCTGCTGGTTCCTATTCGAAGTAATCCGGGAAATCGGCGATCGTCTGGCTCAACAGCGCCTCGGCCCGCCCCAGATGATCGCGCATCGCCCGCTCCGCCCCGGCAACATCTGCCCGCCCGACCGCTTCGGCGATCGCCTTATGCTCGGCGATCGCCCGTTGGCTCGAACTCACGCCCAACGTCAGATATCGCACCCGGTCGAGCTGCATCTTGTGATCGTCGATCAGCTGCCAGGCATATTCCACTCCCGCCAGCCGCGCCAAGGTCCGGTGAAAAAGCTCGTCAAGGAGGTGAAAGCCGCGGCTGTCACCCTTGCCCGACGCCTCTTCCTGGTCCGCAATCAGCCCCGCCAAGACCGCCGCTGCATCCGCCCCCGGCTGCGCCGCCACCCGCCTGATGATCTCGACCTCGATGCTTTCGCGAATGAACCGGCTCTGCCGCACCCCATCGGGCGATATTTTCTTCACCACCGTGGCGCGCTTGGGCCGGATCAAGAGCAGCCCCTGCTGCGCCAGCCGGATAAACGCCTCCCGCACCGGCTGCCGGGAAATCCCGTAGCGCGCCGCGATATCGCTCTCCGATATGACGTCGCCGGGCTTCATTGCCATCGAGACGATCTCGTCGCGAAGTGATCCCACCACGCGCATGGCCATGGTTTCTTCCGCAACGATGTCGCCTGCGATCTCGCTCATGTCGCTCCCCTACCCCAACCGGCGGTCAATGGAAACTATCGCAGATTTCCACAATCTTGTATGGAAGATTGTACAGGCACGGCGTAAGTCTTGCGCAGCGACGTTTCGAGGAGGAAATCGATGACCAAGACCTACGCTCTGGTGGGCACCGGCGGCCGCGCCCGCATGTTCTATGAGGCAATCCTGGGCCCGCACCGCGCCCAATCCCGCCTCGTGGCGCTCTGCGATACCAACCAGGCGCGCATGGATTTCACCAACAAGGTCATATCAGGCGAACTGGGCGGCGAGCCCGTCCCCACCTACAAGGCGGCGGACTTTAAGAGGATGCTGGCCGAGCACAAGCCGGACACCGTCATCGTCACCTCGATCGACCGCACCCACCACCTCTACATTATTGCCGCGCTTGAAGCGGGTTGCGACGTCATCACCGAGAAGCCGATGACCACCGACGCCGAAAAGTGCCAGGCCATTCTCGACACCGTCGAGCGCACCGGCAGACAAGTCCGCGTCACCTTCAACTACCGCTATGCCCCGCACAATTCGGCCCTGCGCGAGATGATCGCAGATGGCGCTATCGGCAAGGTCACCTCGGTTCATTTCGAATGGCTGCTCGATACTCGCCATGGCGCCGATTATTTCCGCCGCTGGCACCGCGACAAGCGCAATTCCGGCGGCCTAATGGTCCACAAGTCGACGCACCATTTCGACCTGGTCAACTTCTGGCTCGGCTCCGAGCCAAGCACGGTCTTCGGCATGGGCGATTTGAAATTTTATGGCCGCGCCAATGCCGAAGAGCGCGGCGTCTTCACCCCCTATACCCGCACCACCGGCGTCGAAGCCGCCAAGGACGACAAGTTCGCCATCGATCTGACCTCAAACCCGGTGCAGAAGGGTCTTTATTGGGACGCCGAGAAGGAAGACGGCTACCAGCGCGATCAGAACGTGTTCGGCGACGGCATCTCAATCGAAGACACGATGAATGTCATGGTCCGCTACCGCAACAAGGCGGTGATGACCTATTCGCTCTATGCCTATGCGCCCTGGGAAGGCTTCAACGTCGCCATCAACGGCACCGGCGGGCGCCTCGAACTCACCGTACACGAAACCAGCTACATCAATGCCGGCTCCACCTCCGACACCGAAGGCGCGGCCAAGGGCGTGAAGCTCTACCACTTCCCGCTTCATGGCGAAGCGGTCGAAGTCCCGGTCAAGCAAGGCGAAGGCGGCCATGGCGGCGGCGACAAGATCATGCTCGAAGAGATCTTCGGGGACGCCACCCCGCGCCCCGGCTACGGCGCCAACCACCGCGACGGCGCCCTCTCCATCCTCACCGGCATTGCTGCCAACCAGAGCTTTGCGACAGGCCTGCCAGTGGATGTCAAAACCCTGGTGCGGCTCTAAGCCCAGGTTTTCTCACCTCCTCCCCCTTCTGCAGGGGGAGGATAGCGCTGCTTGGGCCATCAAGCCCTATCAGAGCTGAGGTGGGGGTAAATCCTACCGGCTGAACGGCACCGCCGCGGTCAGCACTTCGCCCGATTCGTTGAACTCGACCTCGAAATCTACCTGGATCGTGTCGCGCACGAGGACGATCTTGGCCCCGATCCGCACATCGCTGCCCGCCCGATCCTTGGCCTGCTCACGCAGATCGAAGCTGATCGTGTCGCCGGAAACCCGGCCCACCGCCAGCCCCGTATAGCCCGCATTGGAGCTCATCGCCGCTTCGTAGCGCCCTTGGTCTTCCTTATAAGCGATGGTCCCGCTGATCGAGAGCGTCGCATTCACCAGCGTGCAGCGGCCGGTATAGTTGATCTTGCCAACGTCGCCCTGCGCCACGCTCAGACGGCAGCGGAACGGCTCGTTGCGGTCGCCACCGATCAGGGCACTCTCGCCGCGCCAGTCACCAATATAGGTGTTCAACAGTGCCATCTGGTCCTGCGCAAAGCTCGGCACCATCGCCGCCACCTGCAAGACCAGCGCCGCCAAAACCACGCGCAACAATCGCATCGTCATCTACTTCCCTCATAAAGACCGCCCGGCTCATTCCTGCCAGCACTGCCCGGCCGACACCAGAGCAAAACTGAAGGCAATGACGCCCTTGTTACGGATTGGCCAATAACTTACCGCTAAAGGAGGTTTGGCAAACCACCCAGACAAGTGGGCCAGGGGGAAAAGCATCTATGGCCGGTTCGGAAGCTCTTATCGTTGATGCAAAAAACATCGACTACACGCTCGATGTCGCCGGCCGTCCCCTAACCATTCTGCGCAATGTTTCGCTTCAGGTTGCCCCCGCCGAAGTGGTCGCCATCGTCGGACCGTCCGGCAGCGGCAAGACCTCCATGCTGATGCTGCTCGCCGGGCTCGAAAAAGCCACCGGCGGC
Organism: Devosia rhizoryzae; assembly: GCF_016698665.1. Lineage (NCBI taxonomy): Bacteria > Pseudomonadati > Pseudomonadota > Alphaproteobacteria > Hyphomicrobiales > Devosiaceae > Devosia > Devosia rhizoryzae. The sequence continues at coordinate 115,695 of NZ_CP068046.1, read as the reverse complement.
GCAGTCATCGTCAATGGCCGCGACTTGGGGAAAATGAACGAAGACGAGCTCGCCCGCTTCCGCCGCCATACGCTGGGCATCGTCTTTCAAAGTTTTCACCTCATTCCATCCCTTACCGCGCTCGACAATGTCGGCCTTGCCACCGAAATCGCCGAGCCCAAGCTGGGCATGGCCGAAATCCGCACCAAGGCTGCCGCCGCCCTTGCCGCCGTCGGCCTTGGCGACCGCCTCGATCACCGGCCCTCCGCCATGTCCGGCGGCGAACAACAGCGCGTCGGCCTCGCCCGCGCCACCGTCGCCAATCCGCCGCTCCTCCTTGCCGACGAACCCACCGGCAATCTCGACCAGAAAACCGGCGCTGTTGTCGTCGACCTCATGTTCGACCTCGCCCGCCGCAACCGCACCGCCGTCGTCCTCATCACCCACGACCCCGCCCTCGCCGCCAAAGCCGACCGCGTCTACACGATGACGGCGGGCGAGCTGACTGAGACGACGCACCGTGTCTAACGCCTTGTTCTTTCAGACCAGCCCCCACCCAACCTCCCCCGTAAGTCGGGGGAGGAGCGCTCCTGTGAGTGAGGGCAACCTAGTGGTCTCGCACCGGCCGAACTCCTCCCCCTCCTTAAGGGGGAGGCCGGGTGGGGGTGCTCTTCACGCGCACCGACTGCTCGTTAAACCAACTCACCACAGCATATCCCCATGAACATCTGGCCCGCGATCCGCATCGGCCTTCTCGACATGCGCGGCGACCTGCGTCGCTTCCTGCTGCTCGTCGTCTGTCTCGCCGTCGGCACCGCCCTCATCGCCGGCGTCAATTCCGTCGGCGCCAGCATCACCTCGGCCATTGAGGAAGGCGCCGCCGAACTCATGGGCGGCGACATCGAAATCTCGCGCGCCGACCGCCTCGCGACCCCCGAAGAACTCGCGTCCCTCAACACACTCGGCCGCACCGTCCTCGTCATCGACACCAATCTGCGCGCCGAAAGCTTTACCGGCGAAGCCTTCGCCGATGTCAGCGTCGTCGGCCCGAGCTACCCCCTGCTTGGCCAGGTGGTGAGCCCCAACCTTCCTGCGGACCAGGACGTCAACACTCTTCTTGCGAAGGAAAACGACATCCCCGGCGTCCTCGTCGATCCCGTCATGCTCGACGAACTCGAGGCCAGTGTCGGCGACACCATCGGCCTGGGCGGCAGCCAGTTCATCATCCGCGGCACCCTTTCCCGCCTGCCCGATGCCGCCGTGCGCGGCTTCCGCCTCGGCATGCCGGCGCTGATCCTGGTCGATGGTTTCAACAGCGTCAGCGATCGCACCTCGCCCCTGCCCGGACTTGGCACCTGGTACCGCTACAAGCTCCACCTCACCGATCGCGACATCGACCGCGGCCTCGAAACCGTCGTCGACCGCTTCATCGACAGCGGCTGGACCATCCGCTCCGCCCGCGACGGCCTCGGCCAAATGGTGCGCTACTACGACCTGTTCATGCGCTTCCTGGTCATCGTCGGTCTCGGTTCGCTGTTGATCGGCGGCGTTTCCGTCTGGACCGGCATGCGGGCCTATATTGCCGAGCGCTCTGGCGTTATCGCGGTCATGCGCTCGATCGGCGCCGGCCGCTCCCGCGTCTTCATTCACTTCCTGACCCAGGTCGCTGCCCTCGCGCTGGTCGGCGTTCTCATTGGCCTCCTGGTCGGCGCCAGCATCGCCTGGATCCTCTTGCCCTATATCGGCGGCGCCGTCGGCATTTCGCTCGCCCCCTCCATCTACCCGCAACCCATTTTGGTCGCCGCCGGCGCCGGCCTCATCACTGCCTTTGCCTTTGCCTATCTGCCGCTGCAACAGGCCCAGACCATTCGTCCGGTCCTCCTGTTCCGTGCCAAGGGCCTCGACGCCCCGCCGGTCGATTGGAGTTCCCTGCTCCTCTCTTGGCAGGTGCTCCCGCTCCTGGCCTCCATCGCCGCCTTCTTCGTCCTTGCCTGGCTGATGACCGGCGACTGGACCCTCGTATTTGCCTTCGGCCTTGCCAGCGCCATGGCCGCAATTCTGTTCCAGCTCTTTATTCGCCTGGTTCAGCTCGGTCTCGCCCGTCTCCCCGAAACCGGCCCCCGCGTGCTCCGCCACGCCCTGCGCAATATTTCCACCGCCGGACAGAACGCCGCTGCCGTCGCCGTTTCCGCCGGCATGGCCCTTGCCATGCTGATCGTAGTCCTCGTCATGCAAGCCAATCTGCAGCAGGAATTTCTGGGCGCCTCCGCCTTCGATGCCCCCACCCTTGTCGGCTCCGATCTCTTCCCCGACGAAGTCGAAGCGCTCGAAAGCCTTTCCGCCGATCCGGCCAGCGGCATCAGCCGCTTCGTCTCGACGCCGATGCTTCGCGGCCTCCTCACCGCCATCAAGGATGTGCCCGTCGCTGAGACCCGCACCCGCGGTCCGGAAGCCACTTTCCTCCTATCCGGCGAAGTGCCCCTTACCTGGCGCGCCGAAATGCCCCTGAGTTCCCGCCTCGTCGCCGGCGACTGGTGGCCCAATGACTATTCCGGCCCCGGCCTAGTTTCGCTGCACCAAAGCCTCCGCAATGGCCTCGGCGTCGACATCGGCGACACCCTGACCTTCGAAATCTTCGGCGAACCCAAGACAGTCACGGTCGCCAATTTCCGCGACTATTCGTGGCAAGGCGGCATCGACTTCCTCGCCAGCTTCTCCCCCGGCGTCCTCGACAACTACCCCACCACCCTCTTCGCAGCCGTCACCGCGGCGCCTGGTCAGGAAGAAGCCGTAACCCGCCGCCTCGCCGCCGACCTCCCCGACATCCGCTTCATCTCGGTCGGCGATACCCTCAAGCAGGTGACCGATGCCCTGAGCCAACTCTCCTTCGCCGCAACCCTGGTCGGCAGCCTCGCGGTCGGCAACGGCCTCCTAGTCCTCATCGGCAGCCTCTCCACCGGCCGCCGCCAGCGCGAAGCCGATACCGTCATCACCAAAGTCCTCGGCGCCACCCGCACCGAGCTCATCGCCACCGCCTTCATCCAATACGGGCTGCTCGGCCTCCTCGCCGCCATTCCGGCAACGATCATCGGCCTCGGCGTCGGTCGCGTCGTCAGCGCGCTGATGCTCGAAGTCGAGTTCACCTACCGGCCCGACGTGATCACGATCGTCCTCGGCGTTGCCCTTCTGGTCACCGCCCTCCTGGGCGCCATGACCATCCTCCGCGCCGCGTCAGCACGACCGGCGCGTCTGCTGCGAGATTTGTGATCCGTTTTGGAGAGAACTGTTAGCAGCGATCTGTCAGCTAGACCCGAATCGTTAGCTCTCTGCCATAAGGGTCAGCCAAACAGTAAGCGTGAGTCTTGATGCAGGTTTCCATCGACATGGGCGAAAGCCGCGGTACCGGCCCGGCCCACATGGATCTCGAGGAACTGCTGGCCACCCGCCTCCTGGTGCAGGGCAATTCCGGCTCCGGCAAATCCCACCTCCTTCGCCGCCTCCTCGAACAATCCGCCCCTTGGGTGCAGCAATGCATCATTGATCCGGAAGGCGATTTCGTAACGCTGTCGGACCGTTACGGACATCTGGTGGTCGACGCCGCCCGCACCGACAACGAACTGACCCGCATCGCCGCGCGCGTTCGCCAGCACCGCGTTTCCGTCGTCCTCAATCTTGAAGGCCTCGACGTCGAACAGCAGATGCGCGCCGCCGCCGCCTTCCTCGGTGGCATGTTCGATGCTGATCGCGACTATTGGTATCCCGTCCTCGTCGTCGTCGACGAAGCCCAGCTCTTCGCTCCCGCCGCGGCCGGCGAAGTGTCTGATGAAGCGCGCAAATTATCGCTCGGCGCTATGACCAACCTCATGTGCCGCGGCCGCAAGCGTGGCCTTGCCGGTGTCATCGCCACCCAGCGCCTCGCCAAGCTCGCCAAGAATGTCGCCGCCGAGGCCTCCAACTTCCTGATGGGTCGTACTTTTCTCGATATCGACATGGCCCGCGCCGCCGACCTCTTGGGCATGGATCGCCGCCAGGCCGAGCAATTCCGCGACCTCGCCCGTGGCCATTTCGTTGCCCTTGGCCCAGCCATCTCCCGCCGTCCCTTGCCGGTGGTCATCGGCGATGTCGAGACCTCGGCCCGCTCCACTAGCCCCAAGCTGACGCCGCTACCTGAAGCGCCTGTCGATGCCGCCGACCTGATTTTTACCCAAGCTCCTGAAGAACTTAGCCGTCCCGTCGTCCGGCGTCCGCCGCCTCCCCCGCCACCCTCGACCAACGAGCTTCTGGCCCAGGTCGCCAAGGCCCGCGCCGAAGCCACGCCAGAACCCATCTCGCTTTTCCCCGAGATCGATGAAGCCGAACGCGAAGCGCAGATCGCCACCGTCATGGCCGAGCTCTTGAGTGACCCCGACGCCAGCTTCCGCACCACCGCCGTGCTCTACCAGGATTTTTTGGTCCGCTGCCGCATCCGCCGCGTTCCCGGCGAGCCGCCAGCCCTGCCTGCCTTCAAGCGCCTCCTTGCGGTTGCGCGCGTCGCGCCCGACGAAACCACCGCGAGTTCCGACGGCTGGCAACAGGCACTGGCCCTCTCCGAAACCCTGACCGACGACGTTCAGGGCGTCTTCCTGATCCTTGCGCAAGCCGCGCTCACCGCCCAGCCCTGCCCCTCCGACGCGACCCTAGCCCGGCTCTACGGCACCCATTCCTCCAGCCGCGCCCGCCGCCTGCTAACCTGGTTCGAAGAACGGGGCCTGATCGTCCTCCGCACTGATTTCCGCAACCAGCGCATCGCCGCCTTCCCCGATCTCAACTGCGAAACCGCCCCCGGCGACCCCGCCGGCCCGGACGCCATGGCAGACCTCCGCGGCGCCGCCGAGTAACTTCTCCCTACCTCGCCCCATCGGGGAGAGGTAGGCGCGAAGCGCTGGGTGAGGGGCCTTATTAGTCCAGCAATTCCGCCCGAAACGAATAGCGCGCCGTCGACCAAGGCCCCAGTGTTTCGGAGTAGGGCCGTTCGCTCAGCTCATCCGATCCGCCTACCTCTGCCGCCGTCCCATGCCAGGGCTCGAGGCAGATAAAGCCCGCGTCCCCTTTGGACCACAGCGCGAAATTAGGCAGGTTTTCCCAGGTGAATTTCACCGAAGGCCCCACATCCGGTCCATAGCGCAACCCCGCGCCCGCCCCTTCCGGAAACACCATCGCATCGGCCCGGAACATCTCGTGGGCAAGCGTCAGCGCCCCCGCGGCAAAGGGCGAAGCCACCGGCTCCGGCTCGACCAGCCCGCCCGACAACCGATGCAGCCCAAGCTCCCCGCCATTGTCCAGCACCACACGATGCGGCGCATCTCCTGCGCCTGGCAGCGGCCAGGCAAAGGCTGGATGAAAGCCGATGCCATAGGGCATCACGCGCCGATCCTGGTTGGTCACCTCGGCCGTCACCACCACCGCCCGCCCCTCTAGCCGATGCTCGACATCGAGACGGAAGTGAAACGGATACATGGCAAGCGTCGCCTCGGAAGCCTCGAGCCGGTAGACACAGCGATCGGTCTCTTCCACCACCAGCGAAAAATTGCTGCGCCGTGCGAAGCCATGCTGGCTCATCTGGAAGCGCTCGCCCTCGATGCTCACCGTGTCGTTCGGCGCGCGCCCAACCATGGGAAAAAGGACTGGCGACCGCCCGGTCCAATAGGATGCGTCCCCATGCCAGAGCCAATGCCGGCCATCCCGCGTCTGGATCGACTGCATTTCCGCGCCGAGGGCCGCGATGTCGACGGTGATCTCGCCATTGCTGATGCGGGTTAGTTGCACGGTCTCTCCAGCCGATTCGATTACTCAGGCGCCGCACCCTAAACGCAAGCGACAGGCCTGAGAACGGAGCGGTACGGTCGTGGTTGAAAGATTATTCCGCCCGTTGCCCAGCCCGCCATCAGCGGCTATCCCAAGCCATGTCTTGGCCCGCTTTGCCCATCGACGCCGCCCTTCCCACCCTGGCTAAAGCCTTGGCGAGTGGCACTGCGGCTGTACTCGTCGCTCAGCCCGGCGCCGGCAAGACCACGCGTGTGCCGCTGGCTTTGCTCGCTGCGCCCTGGCGCGGAGATGGCCGCATTATCGTCCTCGAACCCCGGCGCCTTGCTGCCCGCGCGGCAGCAAGGCAGATGGCAAACCTGCTTGGTGAGGAAGTCGGCCAAACCGTCGGTTATCGCGTGCGATTGGAGTCCAGAACCTCCGCTAAAACGCGCATCGAGGTCGTCACCGAAGGCGTCTTCACCCGCATGCTGCTGGACGATCCCGAGCTTACCGGCGTCGCTGCAGTGCTTTTCGATGAGTTCCATGAAAGGAGCCTCGACGCCGATCTCGGTCTCGCCCTGACCCTCGACGCGCGCGCTTTGCGTCCAGACCTGCGTATTCTAATCATGTCCGCCACCATTGACGGTGCCCGCGTTGCCGCCATGCTCGACGATGGGCCGGTCATCGATAGCCCCGGTCGCACCTTTCCGGTTGAAACTTTCTATGCCGAGCCGGATCCCTTGGTCCGTCTCGAAGACCAGGTCGCCAATGCCACGCTCAAGGCCATGCGCGAGCATGAGGGCTCCGCCCTCGTCTTCCTTCCTGGCCAGGGCGAAATCACCCGCGTAGCGGAGCGCTTAGCCACCAGATTGCCGCCAAATACCGACCTTGCACCGCTTTACGGCCAGCTTACCCCTGCCGAGCAGGACCGCGCCATCCAGCCCGCTCCGGACGGCCGCCGCAAGATCGTGCTTGCCACCTCGATTGCCGAGACCTCGCTAACCATCGAAGGCGTCCGCATCGTCGTCGATAGTGGCTTCCGCCGTGTCCCGGTCTTTGAAGCCGCAACCGGCCTTACGACCCTCGCCACCCGCCGCGTGTCCCGCGCCGGCGCCGACCAGCGCCGCGGCCGCGCAGGCAGAACCAGTCCGGGTGTCTGCATTCGTCTCTGGAACGAGGGACAAACGGCAGCTCTCGACGCCTTCGAGACCCCGGAAATACTTGCCGCCGATCTTGCCGGTTTCGCTCTCGATCTCGCTGCCTGGGGCATCAGCGCTCCCAAAGCCCTGCACTTCCTAGATCCTCCGCCGGCGCCGGCCTGGGCCGAGGCCAAGGCCCTGCTTACCCGCCTCGATGCGATCGATCCATTCGGCCGCCTCACCGCATCCGGCAAGGCGCTTGCCCGCCTGCCGCTTCATCCACGCCTAGCGCACATGGTGGTCGCCGGCGCCGACGACGGCGATGCTCGTACCGCTAGCGATCTGGCCGTCTTGATCGGCGAACGCGGTCTTGGCGGCGATGACCCCGACCTCTCGCGCCGCCTCGAACGCTTTCGTGCTGATCGCTCACCCCGAGCAAATGACGCGCGCAGCCTCGCCCAGCGTTGGGCAAAGCTGGGCGGCCAATCCTCGACGGAGAACCTTCCTGCGGGCCATCACCTTGCCCGCGCCTTTCCCGACCGCGTCGCGCAAGCTGCCGGGCCTCGCGGTCGCTTCCGGCTCGCCAATGGCCGCCAGGCTCAGCTCGATGAAACGCATCCCCTCGCGAGCGCTCCGTTCTTGGTCGTCGCCGATATCACCGGCAGCGCCACCGCCGGCCGTATCCGCTCCGCCGCAGCCCTCGATGCTGCCGACATCGAAACGCTCTTTGCTGCACACATCAAATCCGAAACCACCCTCAGTTTCGACCCGCAGACCAATTCCGTCCGCGCTCGCCGCCAGCGCAAGCTCGATGCCCTGCGCCTCGCCGACGACACCGCACAAGTCACCGACTTCGAGGCCGCAGCCATGCTGCTGGCTGAGGCCGCACTGAAACGTCCGGACACCCTGCCGTGGAGCAAGGAGCAAAAGGCTCTTCGTGCCCGCAGTACCTACCTTCATCAGACCCTTGGCGACGAGTGGCCCGACCTCTCCGACATAAGCCTCAGCGCAAACCCGGCATGGCTCGCCCCGCACCTCATCGGCGAAACCCGCCTCTCTTCCATCACTCCTGATCACCTTGGCCAGGCGCTCGATACGCTCCTGCCGTGGTCCAAGCGCCAGGAGATCGACCGGCTGCTGCCTAGCCACTTCCACGCGCCTTCAGGCTCGCACCTGCCCATAGACTACGCTGCCGAAAACGGTCCGGCGCTGGAAATTCGTGTCCAGGAACTCTTCGGCCTCGATCGCCATCCCACCATCGCCAATGGCAAGATCCCGCTGCTGCTGGTTCTTCTGTCTCCAGCGCATCGCCCGATCCAGACCACCCGAGACCTCCCCGGCTTCTGGCGCGGCAGCTGGCGCGATGTGCAAAAAGACCTCAAAGGCCGATATCCGCGCCATCCCTGGCCAGATGACCCCATCGCCGCCCCCGCCACCAATCGCGCCAAACCGCGCGGCACATAAAAAAAAGCCCCGAACTTTCGTCCGGGGCTTGTCTTATTCCTTGGGCGTAAAATTCAGCGCTACGCCATTAATGCAATAACGCAAGCCGGTGGGCGGCGGGCCATCCGGAAAAACGTGACCCAAATGGCTGCCGCAGGTGGCGCAATGCACTTCCGTGCGCGTCATCCCATAGGAGCGATCGGTCGTGGTCGCGACCGAACCCGAGATCGGGTCGTTGAAGCTTGGCCAACCGGTGCCGCTTTCGAACTTCAGCGTCGAGCCGAACAGCGGCGTATCACATCCGGCGCAGGCAAACGTGCCCTGGCGATGTTCGTGCAGCAGCGCGCAACTGCCGGGCCGTTCGGTGCCGTGCTCGCGCATCACCTGGTACTGTTCAGGCGTCAGCTTCTGGCGCCATTCGGCATCGGTGCGGGTTACGGGATAAGCATGGGCGTCCATGGCATAACTCCTTTGTCGGCCTATTATTCGCAGGTCATATGGGGATAGTTACACCCAAATCCCAGCTGGTGTTCCATTTTCATGACCCGAATAACTTCGATTGAAGAGCTCGAAACCCTTTACCTGCCCGAGCCGGGCCCCGCTTCCATGGTCAAGGTCGCCCATACGGTCACACCCGATTACCGCCGCCTGATCCAAGCAAGCCCTTTTGCCGCGCTCGCCACGATTGGTCCTGAAGGCATCGACTGTTCGCCCCGGGGCGACAAGCCCGGCTTCGTCCGCATCCTCGATGACCAGACCCTGGCTATGCCGGATCGGCGCGGCAACAACCGTATCGATTCGCTCCGCAACATTGTCCGCGATCCGCGTTGCGCCTTGTTGTTCCTCATTCCCGGCTCCGGAACCACGCTGCGCGCCAATGGCCGTGCGCATCTGTCGGTCGATCCGGTGCTGCTTGAAAGCTTCGCCGTGGAGGAGAAAGCCCCGCGCACCGTTATCGTCCTCGAACTGGACGAGCTTTACTTCCAGTGCGCCCGCGCCATCGTGCGCTCGGAACTGTGGAATCCCAAACGTCAGGTCGACCCTGCGACACTGCCGACGCCCGGCGAGATACTCGCGCGCATGACCGAAAATCAGGTCGGTGGCGAAAGCTATGACAAAGCCTGGCCGGAGCGCGCCAAAGCCACCATGTGGTAGCTAGCCCGCTGCGACGCTTGGTTCGGTATCAGTGACGCGGGCAATGACGCGCTCGAGATCAGCCTCCGAAAAAGGCTTCGCCAGCCGCGGCAGCTTCATCACCCGCGCTTCTTCGATATCGGTATAGCCACTGGCGAGGATCACGGGCAGGCCCGGCCAGCGCGCCGCGATTTCTCCTGCCAGCACCAGGCCCGTCATCCGCGGCATGGCCTGGTCGGTGACCACAAGATCGACATCGCCCGCCGCTTCGAGCAGTTGCAGCGCCTGTTCGCCCGAGGTTGCCTCGAGCACCTCGTGCCCCAGCTCCTCCAGCATCATCGCCGTGTTGATCAGCACCAGCGCGTCATCGTCCACCGCGAGAACCTTGAGCCGCCTGCCCTGCGCAGTCACCGGCTCCGGAACAGCCTCGACCAGCTCGGGCATTTTGTCGCCCACTATCGGCAGCCAGATTTCGGCCGTCGTGCCCGCGCCTACCTGGCTCTTGAGCAGGAACTTGCCGCCCGATTGCTGGGCGATGCCCTGCACCATGGGCAAGCCGAGCCCCGTACCCTTGCCCACGCCCTTGGTGGTGAAAAAGGGATCGGTCGCCCGCGCCAGCGTTTCGGCGTCCATGCCTTCGCCACGGTCCTCTACGGCAAGGCACACATAGCGACCTGGCTTGAGGTCCGGCTGATCATTACCGACGACCACCTCGCGCGCCGAAATGATCAGCGGCCCGCCCTCTGGCATGGCATCACGCGCATTCACCGCAAGATTGAGCAGCGCAGAATCGAGTTGGCTGGGATCGGCCAGCACCTTGGGCAGGGCGACCGGAAAGCGTGTTTCAATCAGGATGGTCGGACCAAGCGTGCGCGACAGGAGATCACTCATGCCGCGCACCAGGTCCGGCAAATCGACCGGGGTCTGTTCCAAGTCCTGCCGCCGCGCAAAGGCCAGCATGCGCTGCGTCAATTGCGCGCCACGCTGCGCTGCGTGCACGGCATTGTCGACAAGCTTGCGGTCGCGTTCCTCCAGTGACACGCGCCGGCCCAGAACCTCGAGGCTGCCGAGGATAACCATCAGCAGATTGTTGAAATCGTGCGCCACCCCGCCGGTCAGCTGCCCGATCGCCTCGACTTTTTGCGCCTGGAACAGCTCTTCGCGCGCCTGTTCCAGCCGCTTCTGCTGCTCCAGCCGTTCGGTGACGTCGCGAGTGATCTTGGCAAAGCCGATCAGCTCGCCCTGTTCGTTGTGAATGGCGTCGATGACGACGCTCGCCCAAAAACGCGAACCGTCCTTGCGCACCCGCCAGCCCTCGGCCTGGTAGTGCCCGGTGGTTCGCGCCATCTCGAGGCTGCGCGCCGGTCCGCCTTTAAGGCGATCCTCTTCTGGATAAAAGCGGGAAAAGTGCTGGCCGACGATTTCCTCGGCGCCATAGCCCTTGATGCGCTCTGCGCCAAGGTTCCAGCTCGTCACCATGCCCTCGGGGCTGAGCATATAGATGGCGTAGTCGACGACGTTGAGCACGAGACGCCGGAACTGTTCCTCGCTCTCGGCCAGCGCGGCCTCGGCGTGCTTACGTTCGCTGAGATCGCGGGTAATCTTGGCAAAGCCGATCAGCTCGCCGTTGGGCGCCTTGATGGGATCGATGACCACGTGGGTCCAGAACGGCGTTCCGTCCTTGCGCAGACGCCAGCCTTCGGTCTCAAAGCGCCCCTCGCGCGCCGCGATTTCAAGCGCTCGCTGGGGTGCCCCCGCAGCACGGTCGGGCTCGGGATAAAAGCGTGAAAAATGCTGGCCGATGATCTCGGCGGCCTTGTAGCCCTTGAAGCGCTCGGCGCCGGCATTCCAGGTGGTCACAACGCCGTCACGGTCCAGCATATAGACCGCGTAATCGGTAATGGAGTCGACCAGGAGCCGGAAGCGCGCGTTTTCTTCGCTGGCACCGACCCACTGTTCCGAATCAGTCATGCTTTCCCCGATCGTGGAACCGCTGCACGCGAACGAGCAGCGCGCCCGATGGTTGCAACCAAATGCAACGCGGCGCGAACAAGCATGTGGCGTGATCTGTCGGCAATGTCAAAGGAAGGCATTCGGTGCCAGATCAGATGGTGGGAGTAACAAGGATTGAACTTGTGACCCTTCGCGTGTGAAGCGAATGCTCTCCCGCTGAGCTATACTCCCATCGCCTGAGGCGAAAGTCTTCTAGAGAGATGGTGGGCGTAACAAGGATCGAACTTGTGACCCCCTCGATGTCAACGAGGTGCTCTCCCGCTGAGCTATACGCCCATCTCTCCGGGAAGGAAAAGCCGCTAGGCCCTTCCGGTGGCGCGGATAGACCATAAATCCGCAGTGCTGGTCAAGCGCCAATTTCCATGCCTGTGGATAGCGACATGAGCGGGAGGGATTGGGGTCAGGGCGAGGCGAAAATGGTGGTTTTCGAGAACCGGAACGGAGCGTACATCAGTACGTGAGTACCGGAAGCGCAGAAAACTGCCATTTGCAGACCGCCCTCACCCCAAGACCTAGGCGGCCAGCAGACGCTCGACTTCGCTCACAAGGTCGCGCAGGTGGAAGGGCTTGCTCAGCACCGATGCATCCTTGGGCGCGTCGCTATCGGGGTTGAGCGCCACGGCTGCAAAACCGGTGATAAACATGACCTTGAGGTCCGGATCGAGTTCCGTCGCTCGCCGTGCCAGTTCGATCCCGTCCATCTCCGGCATGACGATGTCGCTGAGCAGCAGCGAAAACGGTTCTTCGCGCAGGCGTTCATAGGCCGAAAGCCCATTATCGAACGAGACGACATCATAGCCCGCGGTCTTGAGCGCGCGGGTCAGGAACTGACGCATGTCGTTGTCGTCTTCGGCGAGCAGGATCCGCTTCATCAAAACTCCATGGGTCCGCGCCGAAGGCCCGAAAGGCCGCGCCGGCAGGTGAGTCGCATTTGTTGCGATGTTTATGCCACCTGTTCGCTTTCGCAACCGTTAGAGCTTCACTTGGCTACGCTTTTCGTGACGTCGATGTCCTTGTGCGACAACTGGACAACAGCGCCGGGCCGGGCGAAACTGATGCAAAGCAAATCACTTCGGCGGTCACGCCGCTGATCGGGGGAGAAGGCGTGCGGTCGGACTACTGGGATCAACCGGCATTTGAGACCATCCGGCCCCGCCGCCTGGTCGCGCCGGTCGTGTTCAATTCGCCCCATTCCGGCCGGGTTTATCCCGAGCGCTTCCTTGCCATGACGCGGCTCGACCACCTTTCGATCCGCCAGTCTGAAGATGCTTTCGTCGACGAACTGTTCGCGCGGGCGCCCCATCTGGGCGCACCCCTGCTAAGGGCGCACTTTCCCCGAGCCTATCTGGACGTCAATCGCGAACCCTGGGAACTCGACCCCACGATGTTTGCCGAGCCGTTGTCGGACCGCTTCAATACAACTTCGCCACGCGTTGCCGCGGGCCTGGGCACGCTGGCGCGCGTCGTGGCCGAAAACAAGCCGATCTACCGCGATCGCCTGAGCCTTGATGATGCTCGAATGCGCATCGAGGGCATCTACCATCCCTACCATGCCGCCCTGCAAAAGCTGCTCAGCGAGAGCGTCACCAGCTTTGGCCTAGCGGTCCTCATCGATTGCCATTCCATGCCGCGCATCGGCAAGCATGGCGAGCGCGCAACGCCCGACATCGTCCTCGGCGATCGCTATGGCACGACCTGCGCCGGCCCCTTGGTCGATCTCGTTGAAACCGTCTTCACCGCCGCGGGGCTCCGCGTTGCGCGAAACCGCCCCTATGCCGGCGGCTTTTGCACCCGCACCTATGGGCGCCCGCCCCATGGCGTTCATGCCCTCCAGATCGAGATCAGCCGGCACCTCTACATGAACGAGGCGACCCTCGAAAAACACGAGGGTTTCGAAACCATCAAGACCCTGATCGAGCGCTTGATCCACACCCTTATCGGGCTCGACCTCGCCTCCCTCGCCGGTGCCGCGCCGCTGGCGCAACGCGCTGCCGAATAGGCTTTGGAGCATCTCATGACCAGTGCTGACATCGATTTTGCGCGCGTTGAAACCGTTCTGCTCGCTGCCAGCCGTGCTGCCGCTGAAAAAACGCTTCTCCTGTTCCGGACGCCGCTCACGGTGGACAACAAGCTTGCCAGCGGCTTCGACCCCGTCACCGAGGCCGACAAGGGCGCCGAGACGGCCATTCGCATGGTGATTGAGGAGGCCTTCCCGGATCACGCCATCATCGGCGAAGAATGGGGCTCTTCCGGCGATAGCCGATATTCCTGGATCATCGATCCGGTGGACGGCACGCGCGCCTTCATCTCCGGCGCCCCCGTCTGGGGCACGCTGATCGGCTTCGCCGTTGATGGCATTGCCGTTGCTGGCCTCATGAGCCAGCCCTTCATCGATGAGACCTTTCTCGCCGTACCCGGCCGCTCCACCTATCGCCGCGGCGACGCTGCCCTACCCAACCGCACCAGCGGCGCCACCGACCTTGAAAGCGCCCGCGTCTTCACCACAACGCCACGCCTCTTCAACACCACCGAACTTCTCGCCAAGTGGGAAGCACTGGAAGCGGCAACCCGCCTCCAGCGCTTCGGCATGGACTGCTATGGCTATGCCCTGCTCGCAGCCGGCCAGGCCGACCTCGTGATCGAACCCTATCTCAATACCTACGACATCGCCGCCCTGGTGCCGATCATCCGTGAAGCGGGCGGCGCCATCAGCTGCTGGGACGGCTCGGACCCGACCGGCGGCGGCAATGTCGTGGCCGCTGCGACGCCACAACTGCTCGAAAAGGCGTTGGCCCTGGTCAACGCTAGTTAGTTCGGGAACGACATCGAATTGACGAAGCGCGGGCGATGCACCGCGCTGGCGCTGAAGACCACCGCGTCGAGTCCGAATGTATCGACAAACGCTCGGTGCGGCACGAAGCTTTCCGTGATCAACACCGTGTCGCCCTCGGCAATAGCGGGCAGGTTGGCGGTTGAAACCGGCGTCGTCGGGATCGATGAGCCGACCGGCTTGGACCAATTGACATGGAGGTTCCCGCCGGTCTTGGTGACACTCGAGACCCTTAGCCCCCCGTCGCTTGCCGTCGGCACCATCTTCTTCACCAGCGTCAGCATGGACGCCAGTTTCGTCTGGTCCATTGCAAGCTCTCGCGACATCATATCGCCCACGGTGAAGGTGGCTTTCTCGACGCTTTGGAGGTTCCGGAAAAGGTCGAACAGCGTCACCGCACCGAGAAGCAGCGCCAGAAGGATCGGCGCCATCAACGCAAATTCGATGATCGAAGCGCCTTGCTGATCGTGGCGAAATGTCCTTGGCATCATGCTCATGGTTCGTTCACGAAGCCCGATTTGGCGATGATGCGAATGGCCCCCGAATCATCCTTGGGCAATAACAGGCCAAGACCTAGTCCCGGCGTGATCGGTGACACTACATAGCAGGCCCGCACGAACATGGTCTGCATTCGGCCGCCGGGCGTAAAGCGCAGCACGGGCGCTACCGCGCTGTTGCGGTTGACGCAACGCTGAGCGTCGCTCGGATAGCCGGAACTGCCATTGATGGGAAAAAGCTCGAGCGCCAGATGCGCTTCGCAATCGGCCAGGATCATCGCCCGCGCGCAGACCCGCCGGCGCATCAGCTCCTGCGTCGGATTGGCAAAGCTCCCCACCCGCAATTCGCGCACCGTCTGGTCGAGTCCGCGGTCGAGCATGATCGTCTGCATCATGATCCAGCCGGCCTCGAGCGTTGACCCCACGATCATCAAGAGCATCGGAATGACCAACGCGAATTCTACTGCTGCGGCGCCTGCCCCGTCGTGCCAGAACCCGCGTTTATCTTTGCTTCGCCGGATCATTGCGTGAGCTTCACGCGCTGGATGGTTGTAGCGATGGAGCGGAAAGCAGTAGCGATATCAAGTCCCTGCACGTCGTAATAATGCGAGGTGCTGGTGGCGCAGGCGCGCAGCTCGTTCTTCATCGCCAACTCTCCGGCATTGCTGTCCCTGAGCTGGAAGCCGACCGTAAACACCAGAACATTGTTGGTCCTGGCCATCTGGCAGACCGTCTTGAAATGCTTCTTGGTCTCGGTGACCGACTGGTCGGTGTTGTAGCTCGTGTCCCGCAACAGCTTGGTATTGTTGGGCGCGCGCACGTCCTTGGTCGGGTCGAGCGCGGTATATTGCTCGGTGATGGCGCCGTCCGTCATCAGGACCAGAACCTTGATCGTATTGCCGTCGGTAAAATCCGCTGGGCGCCCCGCAAAGTTGGCCGGCACCATATTGTGCTGCACCGCCTGCATGATCAGCGGCCGCAGCGCCGGATCGAGCAGCATCAGACCCCACTTCATGGCGATCGCCGTGCCTGTCCCGTCATACATCTTGTAGCCGGCGATCTTGTTCACGAGGTCCGTCTGATTGTTGGACATGAAGGTGATCGACGTATCGTCAGAGGGGCACCAGGCCGGGTTCATATTGGCCGGCATGGTAGGCTTGGAGTTCGTGTCGTTCCACTTGGTGAAATGCGGGATCTGCTCCCGGCCTGCCAGATTGATCAGCCCCGCAGCATAGTCGGGCCGCCGCAGCAGGAAGCAGGATGAATTGTAATGCGCCCGCGCGCCCTGCATGGCGTCAAAGATCGTCTGTCCCACCGAGACCTGACCCGCATAGGGCACGATGTTGAGCGAAGTGTAACTCGCTGTCTGCGGGGTGATCATAGTCTGCACGAACTGCGTCGCTGCCGACTTCAGGGACGTGTACTTGCTTCCCGCCATCGAGCCGGAGAAATCCAGCATCAGCGACATTTCCACATTGCTGCGCCTCTCCTGCGCCTGCGCGACCACATGGATCGGCAGGCTGGCAATGCCGATCAGCGGCAGGAAGCCCGTGGGCATCTCGTAATCCGCCGTCACTGTAATCGTGCGGTTGTTGAGCGCGACATTGGGCGTGACGCTGAGCGTCACGTCATCCTTGAAGCTCAAGGTCTTGAGGTAGTCGCTGATCGTGCTTTGCACATTCATGGTCTGCGACAGCGATGCTGCCGCCAACACGCCGCGGTCGACCCCGTCCTGCAGCTGTGCGCGATGGGCCTCGTAGCGCGCCATGTCGGTGGCGCCGCCCGCCAATACCAGCATAGGCATGAGCATAAACGCGACAATGATCGCGATATTGCCTCGCGTGTCGCGAGAAAAGCGACGAAATACCTGCATCGCGCGAGTGCCCGTTCTGGGAAAAGCCGGTCATTCTGACCGTCCGGGCACTATAAAGCGGCACACTTACCAAAGGCTTATCTACGTAGCCATTTTTACGCAGACTGTTCGGTGATGAACGCATCGAACGCGGCCAAGACTTGGCCGCGGATCGCGTCGGTCTCCATGAACAGCTCATGCCGCCCATTAGCGATCACCATGTGCCGCCCTGTGCGCAGCCGCAGTCCCAGTTGCTCGATCGCTGGTGTCGACACGATGGTGTCCCGCGCCGCCGCCAAGATCAGCAAGGGAATGCGGATGTCGCCTGGAAACTGGTCCGCCCGCGTTTCGAGCATCGCCCGCATTGCCGCCGCCAGCCAACGGAAGGTGGGCGATCCGAGATAAAGGCTGTCATCGGCCCGCACGGTTTCGACCATGCGCTTGTAGCGCAGCATGTCCGAGGTCAGCGGATTGTTCGGATACATGGCCTCGTCCGGCCGCCGGTCGCCCCGGCGCGCCAGCGGCATATGCCCAAGCCCGATAAAACTCAGCGTCTCTGAAATGATCCGGCTGCGCCCCAGGCTCTCGTCCATGTTGTGAAGGCCGACCATTGGCGTCGACAAAAACATCCGGTCGAACATCAGCCGGTCCCGCGTCGCGGTGTGGAGGCTCACGAGCCCGCCCATCGAGTGCCCGACCAGATAGAATGGCGGCGGGCAATCGGGGAGTAGGATTTCGGCGTGGAAACAGCGGAGGTCCGTGACATAGTCGTCGAAACGGTCGACATAGCCCAGCGTGCGGTTAGGGATCAGCCGGTCCGACCCGCCCTGGCCCCGCCAATCGAAGGTCGCCACCGCAAAGCCGCGCCTGCGAAAATCCTCGATCGTCTCGAAATACTTTTCGATATATTCGGTCCGCCCCTGCACGAGGCACACCGTGCCCCGCTGCGGCCCCGCCGATTTCGGCCACAAGGCATAGCGCAGCCGTACTCGGTCCGACGTCATGAAATAGCCCGGTCGCGCACCCTCGGGCACGGGATTGCTGGCAATATTGACCAGCCTGGGTCCGTTGGGATCGACTTGGGCGTTCACGTGCGGCCTCGTGAGAATTTGGCGCACCATAACCGCTGAACACAGAAAAGCCAGCAGCCCGAAAGCTGCTGGCTTGGTCCTTGGCCCGTCCCATGCGGGGGGCGGGGTGATGGGCAGGCCAAAGGGCCTCGTAAACGGTTTGCGTCGCCGTTCACATGACCCTTTCTAAGCCGCCTTGAGTGAACCGGATCGGACCGAAACGTTCATTTTCGGTTCATGCCGCAAAAGCTCTTGAACCGGGAAAAACACCCCCTACATCATGGCTGTCCGCCGGATATCCGGGGACGCCGCTGATGCGAAAAACCACCGTTCGCCGCTTCTGGGACCGGTCAGTGCAAAGGCGGAATGCTCAACCATGTTGCTTAGTGAAAGAACGTGAAAATGCAGACCATCGACTTCTCCCCTTTCTATCGTTCCACCGTCGGCTTCGACCGCCTGTTCAACCGCCTCGACACCTTGGGCGCCCAGGAAACCAAGTCCTACCCGCCCTACAATATCGAGCGCACCGGCGATGATACCTACCGTATCTCCATCGCCGTAGCCGGGTTCTCCAATGGCGACATCGCCGTGGAAACCAAGGAGAACAGCCTCGTGGTCAAGGGCGCCAAGCCCGCCGAGACCAATGATGGCAAGCGTGAATTCCTCCATCGCGGCATTGCCGAACGCGCCTTTGAGCTGCGTTTCCAGCTTGCCGACTATGTCGAGGTTCATGGTGCCACGCTCGAGAACGGCCTGCTCCATCTCGAACTGAAGCGCGAACTGCCCGAAAGCAAGAAGCCGCGCACCATTCAGATCAATGGTGGCACCCAGCAGACCATCGAGGACCAGTCGGTTAACTAACATCGACGACATTTTGGTGATAGAAGCGCGGTCCACAAGGGCCGCGCTTTTTGTTTGCGCGCGCGCAAGGAACTGCCCCGCGGGCGGCGGGTTTAGATGGGCAATCTCCTCCCAAGGAACTACCCATGAGCACCCCATCCATCGCCCTTGAGGGCAATGCCAAGTCGACCGTGATCGACATCCTCAATGCCCGCCTGGCCGACGCCATCGATCTCGCCTTGATCGTCAAGCAGGCGCACTGGAACCTCAAGGGCATCCAGTTCATCGCCGTGCATGAAATGCTTGATCCGATGCGCGCTGCCATCGATACCCATGTCGACATCATTGCCGAGCGTGTCGCCCAGCTCGATGGCATTGCCCTGGGCACCAGTCAGGTGATCGCCAAGGCCACCAAGCTTGAGCCCTACCCCACCGACATCCGCAAGGTTCCGGATCATCTTGCCGCCCTTGCCGACCGTTTCGCGACACTTGCCAACCAGGTGCGCGAAGATATCGATGCGACGGACGAAGCCGGTGATGCTGATGCAGCCGATATCCTGACAGCCTTCTCGCGCGAGCTCGACAAGGACCTTTGGTTCATCAAGTCGCATCTCGAATAGGATTTTCAAGAATTAAACAGGCTGGTCGTCCGCCAAATGGTCGACCAGCCGCTAATTTCCTACGCTTTTCTATAGGACTTTGCCGCAAAGTCCTATTTTTTGTGTCTGCATGACGGCAAAAGCGCTTGCAGCAAGTTTTGAATTATGCAAATGTGACTTCGTTAGGGCAGCACGTCTGTCCTATCTGACGCGTCGCCCCGCTCTCCGCGGCAAGCACGCACGCTGGTCCGGCTGGCCCACTTTGCTATGAGTGGAAACGGATAGGCGGGGCTGAAACAGCCAAGAGTATGAGCGGCCATTTGGATGCAGTGCCGCTCCCCACAAAAAGGTCGAAGTTGCTCATCCGAGCCGTACCCTGTAGTACGACCCGCACAGAGCTCTGCGCCCTAGAGGAAAAGAGAGCATCCAGCCGCCGGAATGCCGGTCTTCAAGGATGCGCCACGACAAAGCAATAGCCCGTAAAGGGCGCCGAACAAACGAGGTAAAGCCATGGCATACGAACGGACCGGAACTCCCGCCCAGACGAGCACTGCCAAGACCAAAACCTTGATCTTGAACGGCAAGCGCGTCGATGGCCGCCCGCAGGCTCAAGGCCTCTACGACCCCGCCAACGAGCACGATGCCTGCGGCATCGGCATGATCGCCAACATCAAGAACAAGCCCAGCCACGAAGTGGTCGAAAAGGGTCTCGAAATTCTCGAGAACCTCGAGCATCGCGGTGCCGTGGGCGCCGATCCGTTGATGGGCGATGGCGCTGGGATTCTGGTGCAGACCCCGCACGCCTTCTTCCAGAAGGTCCTGCCCTTCGCCATTCCCGACAAGCACGGCTATGCCGTTGCCATGATCTTCTACCCCAATGTGGAAGGTCTGCGCGATCGTTGCGCCGCCGTCATTCGCCGCTGCCTGGAGGGCGAAGGCCTCGAGCTTCTCGGCGAGCGCATCGTGCCGACCAACAACGGCAAGCTGAGCCGCGGCGTCATAGCCACCCAGCCGGTGATCGAACAGATGGTTATCCGCCGGCCCGACGGGCTGACGCTGGACGAGTTCGAGCGCAAGCTGCTGATCGTCCGCAAGGTCATCTCCAACACCGTCTACGCCGAAGTGCCGGAGTCCAATTCCGACAACGGTTTTTATGTCGTCTCCATGTCGGCGCGCACCCTGGTCTATAAGGGCATGTTCCTCGCCGACCAGCTCGGCTCCTTCTATACTGACCTGCACGACGACCGCTTCGAGTCCGCCATTGCCCTCGTGCACCAACGCTTCTCGACCAACACCTTTCCCTCCTGGAAGCTCGCCCACCCCTACCGCATGACCACCCACAATGGTGAGATCAACACCATCCGTGGCAACGTCAACTGGATGGCGGCCCGCCAGGCGTCGGTCTCCAGCCCGCTTTTTGGCGACGACATCACCAAAATCTGGCCGATCTCCTATGAGGGCCAGTCCGACACCGCCTGCTTCGACAACGCGCTCGAATTCCTCGTGCGTGGCGGCTATTCGCTGCCCCACGCGGCAATGATGCTGATCCCCGAAGCCTGGGCCGGCAACCCGTTGATGGATGAACAGCGCCGCAGCTTCTACGAATATCACGCCGCCCTTATGGAGCCATGGGACGGCCCCGCCGCCATGTCGCTTTCCGACGGCCGCTATGTCGTCGCCACCCTTGACCGCAATGGCCTTCGCCCGGCGCGCTACCTCGTCACCAAGGAAGGTCACGTCGTTCTGGCGTCCGAATCCGGCGTGCTCGATATTCCGGACGAAGACATCGTCGAACGCTGGCGCCTTCAGCCCGGCCGCATGCTGCTGATCGACCTCGAAGAAGGCCGCATCATCTCGGACGACGAGATCAAGCGCACGCTTGCCACCAAGAACCCCTACGCCGAGTGGCTCGCTCGCAGCCAGATCGTCCTCGAAGATCTGCCCGAAACCGAGCCCAAGGCGCCGTCCACCTCGGAGTCGCTGCTCGATCGCATGCAGGCCTTCGGCTACACCCAGGAAGACATCAAGATCCTGATGGCGCCGATGGCCACGACCGGCCAGGAAGCCGTCGGCTCCATGGGCACCGATACGCCCATCTCGGCGCTCTCCAACAAGAGCAAGCTGCTTTACACCTATTTCAAGCAGAACTTCGCCCAGGTCACCAACCCGCCGATCGATCCGATCCGCGAGGAATCGGTGATGTCGCTCGTCTCCTTCATCGGCCCGCGTCCCAACATCTTCGACCTTGAAGGCTCGTCCCGCGAGAAGCGCCTTGAAGTGCGCCAGCCCATTCTCACCAACCCCGATCTCGAAAAGATCCGTGGCATCGGGGACATGGAAGACAATCAGTTCAAGACCCGCACCCTCGACATCACCTACCATGCCAGCCAAGGCGCGGAAGGGATGGAGAAGGCGCTGAGCGACCTCTGCGAAGTGGCAGAAGCCGCCGTCCGTGGCGAATACAACATCATCATTCTGAGCGACCGCCTCGTCGCCGCCGATCGCATTGCCATCCCGGCACTGCTGGCGACTGCTGCCGTCCACCATCACCTGATCCGCAAGGGCCTCCGCACCTCGTCCGGTCTCGTCGTCGAAACCGGCGAAGCCCGCGAGATGCACCACTTCGCCATGCTGGCCGGCTACGGCGCCGAAGCCATCAACCCCTACCTCGCCTTCGAGGCCCTGGCGGCCCTTCATGCCGAAGGCGAATATCCGCCCGAGGTGTCGGCCGATGAAGTGGTCTACCGCTACATCAAGTCGGTCGGTAAGGGCCTCCTCAAGGTCATGTCCAAGATGGGCATCTCGACCTACCAGAGCTATTGCGGTGCCCAGATCTTCGACGCCATCGGCCTAAACTCGGACTTCGTGCAGAAGTACTTCTTCGGCACCGCGACCTCCATCGAAGGCGCAGGCCTCGTCGAAGTTGCCGAGGAAACGGTGCGCCGCCATGCCGACGCCTTTGGCGACGACATTGTTCTGCGCAAGGCGCTCGATATCGGTGGTGAATATGCCTATCGCATCCGCGGCGAAAAGCACGCCTGGAGCCCGGACGTCGTGGCTGATCTCCAGCACGCCGTGCGCACTGCCGACGAAAGCCCAGAAACCGCCCTCACCCGCTACGAAAGCTACGCCGCGCGTGTAAACTCGGGCGAAAACGGCTACCTCGCCATCCGCCACCTGTTTGACATCCGCCCCTTCGGCGAAGCCATTGAGCTCGACCAGGTCGAGCCCGCCGCCGAGATCGTCAAGCGCTTCGTCACCGGGGCCATGAGCTTCGGCTCGATCAGCCGCGAAGCCCATACGACGCTTGCCATCGCCATGAACAAGATCGGCGGCAAGTCCAATACCGGTGAAGGCGGCGAAGAACCCGATCGCTACAAGCCCCTGCCAGATGGCTCGCCCAACCCGCTGCGCTCCGCCATCAAGCAGGTCGCGTCCGGTCGCTTTGGCGTCACCACCGAATATCTGGTCAATTCCGACCAGATCCAGATCAAGGTCGCGCAGGGTGCCAAGCCCGGCGAAGGCGGCCAATTGCCCGGCCACAAGGTCGATTGGATCGTCGCCAAGACGCGCCACTCCACCCCCGGCGTCGGCCTCATCTCGCCCCCGCCGCACCACGACATCTATTCCATTGAAGATCTCGCCCAGCTCATCTACGACCTCAAGAACGTCAATGAGCAGGCCGACATCTCGGTCAAGCTCGTCTCCGAAGTCGGCGTCGGCACCGTTGCCGCCGGCGTCGCCAAGGCGCGCGCTGATCACATCGTGATTTCCGGCTATGATGGTGGCACCGGCGCGTCGCCGCTGACCTCGCTCAAGCATGCCGGCGGACCCTGGGAGATCGGCCTTGCCGAGACCCACCAGACCCTGGTGCTCAACCGCCTCCGCAGCCGCGTCAAGCTCCAGGTCGATGGCGGTCTCAAGACGGGCCGCGACGTGCTGATCGGTGCCCTCCTCGGCGCCGACGAGTTCGGTTTTTCGACCGCGCCATTGATCGCGGCCGGCTGCATCATGATGCGCAAGTGCCACCTCAACACCTGCCCCGTCGGCGTCGCCACCCAGGACCCGGTGCTGCGCAAGCGCTTCAAGGGCACGCCCGAACACGTCATCAACTACTTCTTCTTCGTCGCCGAAGAACTGCGTGGCTTGATGGCCGAGCTCGGTGCCCGCACACTCAACGACATCATCGGCCGCTCCGATCTTCTTGATCAGCGCCGCGCCGACGATCACTGGAAGAGCTTCGGCCTCGACCTCTCCAAGGTCTTCTTCAAGCCAGAGCCCATCGGCGGCGACACGCTGTTCCAGTCCGAGCGCCAGGACCATCACCTTGAAACCGTGCTCGACCGAAAGCTCGTCGAACTCGCCAAGTCCGCCCTCGAACACGGCACCGCCGTGCAGATCGAGCTGCCGATCCGTTCGCGCGATCGCTCCGCTGGCGCCATGCTGTCGGGCGCCCTTGCCAAGAAGTACGGCCATGACGGCCTGCCCGAGGACACGGTCTCGATCACCCTGCGCGGCACGGCCGGCCAGGCCTTCGGCGCCTTCCTCGCCAAGGGCATCTCGATCGACATGATCGGCGACGCCAACGACTATGTCGGCAAGGGCCTTTCCGGCGGCCGCATTGTCGTGCGCCCGTCCGAGAAGGTGCAGTTCGAGCCGTCCAAGTCGATCATCGTCGGCAACACCGTCCTTTATGGCGCCACCGCCGGTGAACTCTATGCCCGCGGCGTCGCCGGCGAACGCTTCGCCGTCCGCAACTCCGGCGCCATCGCCGTGGTCGAAGGCACGGGCGACCATGGCTGCGAATACATGACCGGCGGCCTCGTCGTCGTCATCGGCCCCACCGGCCGCAACTTCGCCGCCGGCATGAGTGGCGGCGTCGCCTACGTCCTCGACGAAGACGAAACCTTCCGCTCGCGCTGCAACCTCGCCATGGTCGATCTCGAACCGGTCGAGGAAGAAGAGCAGCTCATGCGCAAGCTGCACCACCACGGCAACGACCTCGAATGGCATGGCCGCGTAGACATCTCGGGCGACATGACCAAGCACGACGACGAGCGCCTGCATCAGCTGATTTCCAATCACCTGCACTACACCGGCTCGACCAAAGCCAAGGCCATCCTCGACAACTGGGTCGAGATGCGGCCAAAATTCGTCAAGGTCATGCCAGTCGAGTACCGCCGCGCCATCCTAGAAATGGAAAAGAAGCGGTCGACCGGCGGCTACGTGGCGGCAGGGGAGTTAGCGCAATGAATTTGAAGCCTATGTTGCTCGGTGTTGCGCTGTTCTTTGGCCTGGCCGCACCGTCCTATGCCGATGCCATCGTCTGGATCATGTTCAAGAACGCCCAGGGACAGTTCAAGCCGGTTGAAGCCCGTCTTCAGCAGCGCGCCATGAGCATGTTCGATTGCCGCGAAGCGCTTAATGCGGGTGCCGGCGACATGCTGGTGCGGCAATTGTCCAATCCTGAAAATCATCCGGACCTCGTCGGCTGGCGGGTTTCCGCCGTCGAATGCCGCGAAGCGAGGGAGTAGTCCTATGGGTAAAGTTACAGGCTTTCTCGAGATCGAACGCGAAGAAGCGCGCTATGAACCCGCTTCCGATCGCATTCGCCATTTCGGCGAATTCATCATCCCTATGTCCGAAGGACGCGTCGCCGATCAGGCCGCCCGCTGCATGGATTGCGGCATTCCGTTCTGCCATGGCGATACCGGTTGCCCGGTCCATAACCAGATCCCGGACTGGAACGACCTCGTTTATAACGGCGATTGGGAGGAAGCCTCGCGCAACCTCCATTCCACCAACAATTTTCCTGAGTTTACCGGCCGCATCTGCCCCGCGCCCTGCGAGGAAGCCTGTACCCTCAATCTCGAGGACACCCCCGTCGCCATCAAGACGGTGGAACAGGCCATCGCCGACAAGGCCATCCGCAATGGCTGGGTAAAGCCCGCAACGCCCGAAGCCTCGACCGGCAAGAAGGTCGCCGTTGTCGGTGCCGGTCCCGCCGGCATGGCTGCAGCCCAGCAGCTGGCCCGCGCCGGTCACGAAGTCCATCTTTATGAGCGCGAGCCCAAGGCCGGTGGCCTCCTTCGCTACGGCATCCCCGACTTCAAGATGGAAAAGGACCATATCGACTTCCGCGTCAGCCAGATGGAAGCCGAAGGCGTCACCTTCCACTATGGCGCCAATATCGGCGTCACCCACAAGCTCTCCTATCTGAAGCGCGACCATGATGCCGTCCTGCTGACCGGCGGCGCCGAAAAGCCGCGCCCCGTCGATGTGGAAGGCCTCGACTACCATGGCGTCCACTTCGCCATGCCCTTCCTCGTGCAGCAGAACCGTCGCGTCGGTGGCGAAGACGTTTCCGACCAATTCCAGCTGACCGCTGCCGGCAAGCATGTCGTCGTCGTCGGTGGCGGTGACACGGCCTCCGACTGCGTCGGCACATCGTTCCGCCAGGGGGCGATTGCCGTCACCCAGCTCGACGTCCGCCCTATGCCGCCCGAGCTTGAAAACAAGCTCACCAATTGGCCCAACTGGGCGGTCAAGATGCGCACCTCGTCCTCCCAGGCCGAAGGCGCCATCCGCGAATTTTCTGCCGGCACGATGAAGATCGTCGGCAATGCCAAGGGTCAGGTGACCGGCGTCGAATGCGCCCGCGTCGACCGCAAGCGCGTCGCCATCCCCGGCTCCGAATTCATCATCAAGGCCGACCTCGTGCTCCTCGCCATCGGCTTTGCCGGCCCGGTCCAGGAAGGCATGCTGACCGAGCTGGGTGCCGACTATGACAAGCGCGGCAATCTCTTCGCCGACACGATAAGCTACCGCACCACCGTCCCCAAGGTCTATGCCGCCGGCGACATGCGCCGCGGTCAGTCCCTCGTCGTCTGGGCCATCCGGGAAGGCCGGCAGGCTGCCCGCTCGATCGACCTCGACCTCATGGGTAAAACGGCCCTTCCTCGCTGATCGCCACAAACTTGATCTGTCCCTCCCCCTATCAGGGGGAGGCTAGGTGGGGGTATTGTCCCGCAGACTCGATTCCCTCGGACCAGCGATGCCCCAAGCCCCCTACACCGTCGACGAGCTAATCTCCGCCAAAGCCATCGCCGCCCGCGTCGAGGGCCTGGCCCGAGACATTTCCACCCATTTCGCCGACACCGACAAGCTCGTCGTCGTGGGCCTCCTCCGCGGTTCGTTCATCTTCATCGCCGACCTGGTGCGCGAGATCGATCTGCCGGTGGAAGTCGATTTCCTCGAAGCCTCCTCCTATGGCGATGCCATGGAATCGAGCCGCGAAGTGCGCATTCTCAAGGACCTGCGCGGCGAGATCGCCGACCGCGATGTGTTGGTGGTCGAAGACATCATCGATACCGGCCACACGCTCAAGCACGTGCTCGAAATCCTCGAGACCAGACACCCCCGCCGCATGGAAGTCTGCGCCCTCCTCAACAAGCCATCCCGCCGCGAGGCGCATGTTCCGGCAAAATGGATCGGCTTCGACATTCCAGACGAATTCGTCGTCGGCTACGGCATCGACTACGCCCAGCGCAACCGTAACCTCGCCCATATCGGCAAGGTCCGGTTTTTGGAGTAGCCCCCACCTTCCCTTCTCCCCTTGCGGGAGAAGGTGGATCGCGCACAGCGCGAGACGGATGAGGGGTATGGCCCTCTCCATGAAGTCGAGTGTCGAGACAGGCCCGAACCCCTCATCCGCCCTACGGGCACCTTCTCCCGCAAGGGGAGAAGGAAGATTGCCCTACATCACCGCCCCAACCTGCCACGGCACAAACTCATTGTCGCCATAGCCCAGCTCTTCCGACTTCGTCCGCTCCCCCGACGCGACCCGCAACATCAGGTCGAAGATTTGCCGGCCCTTCTCCTCGATGCTCACGCCCTCGACGATGTCGCCGCAATTGATGTCCATGTCGTCGGTCATCCGCGCATAAACATCCGAGTTCGTCGCGAGCTTGATCGAGGGGACGGGCTTGCAGCCATAAGCCGAACCGCGCCCCGTGGTGAAGGCGAGGACATTGGCGCCACCTGCCACCTGCCCGGTCGCCGACACTGGATCGAAGCCCGGCGTGTCCATGAACACGAACCCCTTTTCAGTGACCTTCTCGGCATATTCATAGACCGCAGTCAGCGGCGTGGTTCCGCCCTTGGCCGCTGCACCGAGCGATTTCTCGAGGATCGTCGTCAACCCGCCCAGCTTGTTGCCCGGCGAGGGATTGTTGTTCATTTCGCCATGATTGCGCTGGGTGTAATCCTCCCACCACTTAATCCGGCTGATCAGCTTCTCGCCCACTTCGCGTGATGCTGCACGGCGAGTAAGAAGGTGCTCGGCGCCATAGATTTCCGGCGTTTCCGAGAGGATCGCGGTGCCGCCATTGCGCACCAGAATGTCCGCTGCATAGCCAAGCGCCGGGTTGGCGGTGATGCCCGAATAGCCATCCGACCCGCCGCATTGCAGCGCCAGCGTCAGCTCGCTTGCATCCACCGTCGTCCGGCGCGCCGCCGCGGCGACAGGCAGCATTTCCTTGACCTTTTCAACACCCCACTCGATCATCCGTTTGGTGCCACCGCGCTCCTGGATGGTCATCGACTGGAAGGCGTCGCCCTCTTCGATGCCGTAAAGCTCCTTCATCCGCCCGATCTGGAACACTTCGCAGCCGAGGCCGACCAGCAGGGCAGCGCCCAGATTGGGGTTGGACGTGTAGCCCCACTGCGTACGCTTCAAAATATCGAAGCCCTCGCCGCGCGACTCCATTCCGCAGCCCGTGCCATGCACAAAGGGCACGACGCCGTCGATCTCTGGATAGTCCTCGAGGATCCCCGAGCGGTTGATCGCTTCGGCGACGAATTTTGCCACCGTCGCCGAGCAATTGACCGAGGTCAGAATGCCGATGAAATTGCGCGTTCCCACCGACCCGTTGGCACGGCGGTAGCCCTCGAATGTCGCCCGCTGCTCGATCGGCAGGAAGTTCACCGGCACGGCGCCTTCGGCAAAGGCATAGTCGTGGTGCAAGGTGCCGTCGGCGCCGCCCATCCCGCAATTGTGCTCATGCACCCAGTCGCCGGGAATGATCGCTTCCTTCGCAAAGCCGATGATCTGCCCGAACTTGCGGACCGCTTCGCCCGCCATGATCGGCCGCGTGGCGAACTTGTGCCCCTTGGGCACGCGCCGCACGACATTGACGCCCTGCTGCGTCGGCGTTCCCACATCGAGATTGCTGAGCGCCACGGCGATATTGTCGAGCGCGTTCAGCACCAGTGTCTTGCCCTCGGGGCGGGTCATGATGTCGGTCATTGTGGTCGATGTTCCAGGGGCCAGTGGAATGCGGTTCGCATCGCAACGTGCCGAATGCTGCCCCGGATTGGCGAACGCAAATGGGGAACATCGGCTTGTTATTCAGCGTCGCTCTGACTAACATGTTAGCATGAAAACGGAAGCCGGTCCTTATCAATTTCTGCCACCCGCCGGCACCTTTGCGCGCGGCAGCGTGACCGTCGACGTGACCAATACCTTGCGCGACGCTATCGTGACGCTCGCCTTGCCGCCGGGAGCCATGCTCGACAAGTCCGCGCTCTGCACCCAGCTCGGCGTTTCGCGCTTCCCGGTCAGCGAAGCCTTGGCGCGTCTGGCCGATGAAGGTCTCGTCGACATCGCCCCGCAGCGCGGCACGACCGTGTCCCTCGTCAAGATTGCCGACGTGCGCGAATATATGCTGATCCGCAAAGGCCTTGAGTCAGAAGCGTTGCGCGTGTTGATCGGCCGGCACGACGCCGAGGTCATCGACAGCCTTCATGCCAACATGGCGGCGCAACGCGAAGCCGCGTCCCGCGACGATGCCGAAACCTTCCATGGCGTGGACGTCGATTTTCACGACATCATTTTTCGCGGCATGCGCCTGACCAAGGTCAAGTCCATCATCGACCGGGCCCGCGCCAATCTCGATCGCGCCCGTCGCCTGATCATCACGCCCCGCCGCCTTGCCCACACCATCAGCGAGCACCAGGCGATCTTCGATGGCATTCTTGCCGCCGACACCGCCATGGCCATGGCAGCCATCCGCGCTCACATCGACGCTGTAATGGTCGAGCTTTTCGCCTTTGCTCAGGAACATCCCGAGCTCTTCGCCGACGGCGCTGATTTTGCCGCCGACACCAACGACTTCCCCTTCGGTTGACCGGACAACATCATGCTCAAGAACATCCCGCCCCTGCTCGGCCCCGAACTGCTGTCGACGCTTCGTGCCATGGGCCATGGCGACGAAATCGTCATCGCCGACGCCAATTTCCCGGCCGAATTTCTGGGACCGCTGACCATGCGCGCCGATGGCATTTCGGCAACGGACATGCTCGAAGCCGTGCTCACCGTCATGCCGCTCGATGAATTCGTGGACGAAGCCGCCATCGGCATGGCCGTGGTCGGCGATCCCGATGCGCGCGAACCGATCTATGACGCATTTCAGGACATCATCACCCGGCACGAGCCGAAGATGTCCTTCACCACCATCGAGCGCTTCGCTTTTTACGACCGCGCCCGCAAAGCTGCAGCCGTCATCCAGACCGGCGAAAGCCGGCTCTACGCCAACATCATTCTCAAGAAGGGCATCATTCGCCCCTCTGCCGCCTAACCCAAGAAGGACCAAGCATGAAACTGCTCCGCGTCGGTGCCAAGGGCGCCGAAAAGCCCGCCATCCTCGCCGATGACGGCACCATTCGCGATCTGTCCGGCATTGTTCCCGATATTGGCGGCACAACGCTTCTCGACGAAGGTCTGGCCAGTATCCGCGCCACCGACATTGCCGCGCTGCCTGAGCTGAGTGCTAGCGAACGCATCGGGCCCTGCGTCGCCAATGTCGGCAAGTTCATCTGCATCGGCCTCAACTATGCCGACCACGCCGCCGAAACCGGCGCCAAGATTCCTGAAGAACCGATCATCTTCATGAAGGCGACCAGCGCCATCATCGGCCCCAATGACGATGTGATCATTCCCAAGAACGCCATCAAGCCCGACTGGGAAGTCGAGCTCGCCATCGTGATCGGCAAGGAAGCCCGCTATGTCGAGGAAGCCGATGCGCTGGACCACGTGGCTGGTTATTGCGTCTGTAACGACGTCTCCGAACGCCACTTCCAGACCGAGCGCGGCGGCACCTGGGACAAGGGCAAGGGCGCCGACACTTTCGGCCCGATCGGCCCCTGGCTCGTCACCAAGGACGAGGTCGCCGATCCACAGAACCTATCCATGTGGCTTGAAGTCGACGGCCACCGCTACCAGAACGGCTCCACCAAGACGATGATTTTCGGCGTCGAAAAGATCGTCTCTTATGTCAGCCAGTTCATGAGCCTCCAGCCCGGCGACGTCATCACCACCGGCACCCCGCCCGGCGTTGGCATGGGCATCAAGCCCGAGCCCGTCTGGCTCAAACCCGGCAACGTCATGCATCTGGGCATCGAAGGCTTGGGCGAACAGCGTCAGACCGTGCGCGCTTACAGCGCATGACCGCACATAGGTAGTTTATCCATTCGGATAAT
Organism: Devosia rhizoryzae; assembly: GCF_016698665.1. NCBI lineage: Bacteria > Pseudomonadati > Pseudomonadota > Alphaproteobacteria > Hyphomicrobiales > Devosiaceae > Devosia > Devosia rhizoryzae. The sequence goes on along the minus strand of NZ_CP068046.1, from coordinate 84,977 downwards.
CACGCTAAGGCTGAGCCTCTATACCGGGGCTCGCCTTTGTCCAAGCTGGCAATCTTCATCCATCAGGACCGCATCCTTCCCGAGGGTGAAACCGTGTCCTTGCCCAGCACCTTTCGAGACGAGCTGAACTTCTCGAGCCGTATTGGCGACCCAATCCTGGTCGCCAATATCGGCGCTCCCCTCCATCAGGGCTTCATCGCGCTCGGCATGCTCCAAGGCTTCACATCCGAGGGGCACGAAACACTTGCCCTTATCGGCTCCATCCGGAATTTTCCCCAGGTCGCCACGTTCCGTCAGGACAATCCCGCTGGGGCGGGAATGTTCGAAGTGTCGGACGCCACCTTTACGGACGTCATCGGCATGGTGACAGGCAGTGAGTTCGATGAAGCCGCCACCGAGTTCTGGTCAGGAACCTGGCCTGACCCAGGCTAACACCGCATCCACCTCCGCGCGGCTGGGTGGCTGGCAGCCTTTGCGGCCGCAATTGATCCCTGCCACGACCGCGCCAAAACCCAGCATTCGGCCGAGCTGACCCTCGCTCAGCGCCATCAGGGCCTCCGGCCGCAGGGACACTGCTTCCTCAAGCCAGGTGAGAATGCCCGCCATGAGGCTATCGCCCGCACCAACTGTGTCGCCAAATACGGCCGGCTTGTAGATGGGCGCCACCGCGCTGGCCTCACGCGTAAATGCCCGCGACCCGCCTTCGCCCAGCGTCACCACAACCAGCTCGCAATTGGGCCGCTCCAGAAGCGCATCGGCATGGCTCTCGATGCTTTGGCCCGGATGGAGCCACTCGTGGTCTTCCTCGCTGAGCTTGATGATATGGGCGAGATCAAGAAAATGCCCTAGCCGCTCGCGATAGCCAGCCTCGTCGTCCACCAGCTTCTCGCGCACATTAATGTCGAACGACACCGTCGCGCCGCGCCCGATGGCGGATTTCACCACGTCGCTCCACACCGCCGCATCCTCTGGCAGGATCGGGCAAAATCCGCCGATCTGATAAAGCTCGATTGCCCCCGGCAGAGCCGCCATCAGCCCATCCCGCGAAAACGCCCGATCGGCTCCGCGCTCGAAGACATAGGACGCCTGCATCCGCTCATTGAAGCTGACGATCGCTTTGGTGGTCGGTGCCGCCACGCGCGCCTCAAGCAGCACCGAGACCCCCGCTTCGGCAAGCGGCGTCAGCAGCAGGTCGCCATATTCATCCTGGCTGATCGGGCACAAAAACCCAACATCATTGCCCAGCTTGCGTAAGGCAATGGCGCAGTTGAACGGCGATCCTCCGGCATGGGCAACACGTGCCCCGTCGCTCCCGGGCACCAAATCGATCAGGCTTTCGCCGCCAACAACAAACATCGAGTGTCCCCCTCGCCTCTCGCGCGTGCCAATAGCATTTTGCCCCCATGCTCACCAGCACCGAGATGTGTAACCTGAGTTAAGGATTTTCTCTTCCAGTGTATCAGAGAATCCGGTAACCGGATGGGTGACGAGGGACAATCGTCAACAAAGACTATTCTATGACCATTATAGATCATAAGCCTACTGTCCATCTTTGGACACCGGAGCGGCAGCATTTCAAGGCCGTTACTGAAGGCACTTCCCTCATGGCCTGGGCCACGGATGTGGACGGGCATTGCTTCTACATGAGCCCGGAATGGTACCGTTTTACTGGCATGAATCCCGGTACGGGACTTGGCTTCAACTGGTTAATGGCCCTTCATCCAGATGACCTGATGAACGTCCGCCAGGCCTTTTTCAACGCGACCGACACCCAGTCCGCCTATGGCGTTGCCTATCGCCTGATCCGCCCCGATGGCAGCTACACCTTGGCCTGGGCCGTGGGTCTGCCCAAGTTCAGTGACAATGGGCTCTTCCAGGGCTTTTTCGGCACCACCTTTCCCATCGAGCACGACCAGCTGCGCGGCCTTGTGCAGCGCGGACCCGCTTACAAGGAGCTAAGCGACCGCGAACGCGACGTGCTGCGCCTTCTGGCTGAGGGCAAGAGCAGCGAGGCTGTCGCCGAAGCCTTGGGCATTACCCGGCGTACGGTGGAAAGCCATGTTGCCAATGCCGGCACCAAGCTTGGTGGTCTCAATCGGGTTCACACCGTGGTGCGGGCGGTTCGCCTTAACGAGATCTAGCCCAGGCGAGGCTCACCGGCTGTGCATCCATCATCTCGCCCCACTCGTCGGGCCAAACGCTGCGGTCACCGGAAAGAACCATGCCGGCGCCGGAAAGGGCTGCCAGCAGCACCCCATAACCCAGCGCGACCGGCAGGCTCATATATTCGTCTTCACGCCGGACATCCATGCTATCGCCCCTTAGCCGGTCGACCACGATCTCGGGCGAGCGAACCCGCGCCATCGGTAAATTGTCCCGCCACAGCATCTGCAGGACGATATAGCCCGCGGGTGCGCCGGCCATGTAAACGAAGCGGCCAATCATTGCAGTTCCCAGGATAGAAGCTCGCAAGAGACTGAGAATCAAGCCGATTCCCAGCGCCGCCCGTCCCGGGAAGCACATCAAATACGTATCACAAATTACGGTGCGTCAATGAGTGACGCTACGTAGAACCAATTGGTCATTGTGTTCAGAAAGCCGAGCTAGCTGCGCAATCCGGGTGCTTCCTGCCCCGTCGCCGCGACATATTCGGTATAGCCGCCGCCATAGGCATGTACGCCTTCTGGCGTGAGTTCCAGCACCCGGTTTGAAAGGGCTGCGAGAAAATGCCGGTCGTGGCTGACAAACAGCATTGTGCCTTCGAAGTTCGAAAGCGCCTCGATCAGCATCTGCTTGGTCTGGATATCGAGATGGTTGGTCGGCTCGTCGAGCACGAGGAAATTCGGCGGATCGAAGAGGATCAGCGCCATGGCAAGGCGCGCCTTTTCGCCACCTGAAAGCACCCGGCACTTCTTTTCGATATCGTCGCCGGAAAACCCGAATGCTCCCGCCAGCGCGCGGATCGGCGCCTGTCCGGCCTGCGGAAAGTTGCTTTCCAGCGTCTGGAAAATGGTCTGGTCGCCATCGATCATGTCCATGGCGTGCTGGGCAAAATAGCCCATCTTGACGCTCGGCCCCCGCGCCACATTGCCGGCATCCGGCTCCGACGCTCCTGCGACCAACTTCAACAACGTCGATTTGCCGGCACCATTGACGCCGAGGATGCACCAGCGCTCGCGCCGCCGCACATGAAAGTCCAGCCCGTCATAGATGGTGCGGCTGCCATAGCGCTTGTGCACGCCCTCGACGCGCACGATGTCCTCGCCCGAGCGCGGCGCCGGCCGGAACTCGAACACTACCGTCTGCCGGCGCTTCGGTGGCTCCACCCGGTCGATTTTGTCGAGCTTCTTGACCCGGCTTTGCACCTGCGCCGCATGGCTGGCCCGTGCCTTGAAGCGCTCGATAAAAGCGATTTCCTTGGCCAGCATCGCTTGCTGGCGCTCGAACTGTGCCTGCTGGTTGCGGTCGGTGATCTCGCGCTGGCTTTGGTAGAACTCGTAGTCGCCGGTATAGCTGGTCAGCGTGCCGGCATCGATTTCGAGGATCTTGTTGACGATGCGGTTCATGAACTCGCGGTCATGCGAGGTCATCAGCAGCGCGCCCGAATAATCTTTCAAAAATTGCTCGAGCCAGATCAGGCTTTCTAGGTCGAGGTGGTTGCTCGGCTCATCCAGCAGCAAGACATCGGGCCGCATCAGGAGAATCCGTGCCAAGGCCACGCGCATTTTCCAGCCGCCCGACAGGGCCCCAGCATCGCCGTCCATCATCTCCTGCGAAAAGCCCAAGCCATTCAGCACTTCGCGAGCCCGGCCATCGAGCGAATACCCGTCGAGTTCCTGGAACCGGCCCTGCACCTCGCCATAACGCTCGATGATGGTGTCCATCTCGTCTGCCCGATCCGGGTCGGCCATCGCCGCCTCGAGCTCAGCCATCTCGGCCATCATCTCGCTGACGGGTCCGGCGCCGTTCATAACCTCGGCGACAACGGGCTTGCCACCCATCTCGCCCACATCCTGGCTGAAATAGCCGATGGAGACACCACGATCGACGGACACCTGCCCCTCGTCGGGTGCTTCTTCGCCAGTGATCATGCGGAAGAGCGTCGTCTTGCCTGCCCCGTTTGGTCCGACCAGACCGATCTTTTCGCCTTTCTGCAGCGCCGCCGACGCCTCGATAAAGACGATCTGCTTGCCGTTCTGCTTGCCGATGCTTTCAAGACGGATCATGAATGGCCTTCTAGGTTCGAGCTTGGGCATTGCCTCCTTTGAGGTGGAGGATAGCGGCGACAGAACCGCGGGGGATAACCCAATGACGTGGGGTGACGCGTTCGTTTCGGCGTCCAAGAGCGCCCTAAAGCACGCTCAACCCTGCCGCGCAAGGCCGTCCGGCACCCCTTGCACTTGACAAAAGCGCAACGAGCCTCGATATGTGCTCCATACGTTCTGCCCTCGTTGGCGATCTCATTCCCGCCGGACAAGGCGGATGTTTGTTTTTCCCTCCATCTGCAAACGTTTTGGCTGCGCAAGTTTGCGCGGCTATTCACTGGCGCATGCTTCAGGCAAGCGCTGCCAACCAAGGCGTTCCATGTCGCACCTATACAAGATCGGCCAATTGCTGGAGCTGCGCTCTGCGCCTCGGCTCAGCAATCGTCCCGCCGGCACATGCGAAGTGGTCGCCTGCCTGCCCCATGACAAAGGGCCGGTTCTCTACCGGGTTCAGTCTATCAACGAGCGCAATGAGCGTGTCGTCGAAGAAACCGATCTCGTCCCCAGCACTGCTGCAAAGTCTGCCGAAGAGGCAGTTGAAAACGAACGCAGCAGCATCAGCATTGCGGTTTCGCGCCGCCGCTGAGCGCTTTTGCGCATCTCCTTTGCCGTCTTCCCGTGCGCCTTGAAGGCCGCCGGACGGTATCATCCATTTGACATGTGGGTGCTTCATTCTGGCGCTATCTCAGCGCCGCACCCAGGCGCTTGCGCGCCATCCGGCCGGCCTGATGCCGGCAGAAAGTCGTCTATGTATTCGCACATTCTCAACGCCCCCGGCGAACTCTTCTTGGGCTCTGATCGTCAGACCGCCCTGGCCCAAGGCGGCCGGCACTTCCGCTCCGCGGCCAAAGCCATCGCCTTCGCCATGGAACACGCCGCCCCGGTAAGCCTGCGCGGCGCCATGCTGCGCGTCGGCGACCAGACCTTTGAACGCAAGCAGATCATCCATCTGCATGAAGCTCTGGTCGATGGCGCCATCGGCCACTGAGCCAGAACACCTGAACGAGCCGAACGTCCCAGCTTAAACCGCCACAATTGCTGCCGCGATCGGTTGACCGCTCTTGCGGATGATGTTCAATTTGCCCAAAGAAGTCGGCGTGAACGACGAATTTGGGGAGGGCGTTCCGTGCAGGGACTTGCCGTGCTGGTGCGAGGCATCAGCGCAATTAACTGGCTGATCGGCCAGATCTTGTCGTGGCTGGCACTAGCCTGTGTGCTGGTCTGCTTCACCGTCGTGGTGCAGCGCTACTTCTTCAACACATCCACCCTTTGGGTTCAGGACCTTTACGTCTGGATCGCCGGTGCCATGTTCACCGGCGTTGCGGGCTTCGCGCTTCTGCGCGACGATCATGTGCGGGTCGACATTTTTTATCGTCCCGCCTCGATCCGCCGCAAAGCCATGGCCGATCTTTTCGGCGTCGTCGTTTTCCTCCTGCCATTCATGTATGTGGTCCTGCAGTACACCTATCCTGCCGTGGCACGCTCCTGGGGCTACCATGAAGGCTCCGCCAATATTGGTGGCATGCCTGGCCTTTTCATTCTGAAAAGCTTCATCATCGCCTTCGCCGTACTGGTCGGTCTCCAAGGCATCGCCATGGCTGCCCGCGCCATTCTGGTTTTAGCCAATCGTGAAGAGCTGCTGCCGGACGACCTCCGTTACCCCATTGAAGACGCAAGGGAAGTTCACTGATGGATCCCGTCCTTATTGGCGAGATCCTCGCCGCCCTCATGTTCGTGGGCGTCATCGGCGTCCTCATGCTCGGCTTCCCGGTCGCGTTTTCGCTGGCCGGCACCGCCATCATCTTCGGCCTCGTTGGCTGGATGCTCGGCGTCTACGACCCCTCCAACTATGGCTCTCTGGCCGGCCGCTATATCGGCCTCATGACCAATGAAGTGCTGGTCGCCGTGCCGCTCTTTGTCTTCATGGGCGTGATGCTGGAGCGATCCGGCATTGCCGAACAATTGCTGCTCACCATGGGCAAGCTCTTCGGCAATCTGCGCGGTGGTCTTGCTCTTTCGGTGATCGTCGTCGGCGCGCTCCTTGCCGCCTCGACTGGCGTGGTCGGCGCCACCGTGGTCACCATGGGCCTGATCTCCCTGCCCGCCATGCTGCGCGCCGGCTATGATCCAAAGCTCGCCACCGGCGTTATTTGCGCCTCGGGCACGCTGGGGCAGATCATTCCGCCCTCAACCGTCCTAATTTTCATGGGCGACATGCTTTCGGGCATCAACGCCCAGGTGCAGATGGAGAAGGGCAATTTTGCCCCCGAGCCCGTCTCGGTGGGTGCGCTCTTTGCCGGCGCCATCATTCCCGGCCTCCTGCTCGTGGCCCTTTATGCCGCATACGTCATCTTCAAGGCCTGGCGAGATCCGCAATCGGCTCCCGCCACCCCGGTGCCGGAATCTGAACGTGCGGGTCTGCTGCGCGAAGTCGTGGTTGCCCTTATCCCGCCGCTGCTGTTGATCCTTGCGGTTCTGGGGTCGATCCTTGCCGGCATCGCAACTCCTACTGAAGCCGCTTCGGTGGGCTCTGTCGGTGCACTGCTGCTGGCAGCACTGCGTCGCCGGTTGAGCTTTTCGATCCTCAAGCAGGCCGTCATCTCCACCGCCACCATCACCTCGATGGTCTTCATCATCCTGTTCGGTGCTGCAGTGTTTTCCGTCGTCTTCCGTATGATGGGCGGCGACAATCTGGTGCATGAATTCCTCTCGTCCATGCCGGGCGGCGCCGTTGGTGCCATCATCATCGTCATGCTGGTAATGTTCCTCTTGGGTTTTATCCTCGACACCTTCGAGATCATCTTCATCGTCATTCCGATCACCGCTCCGGTGCTTCTGGCGCTCGATGTTGACCCGATCTGGCTTGGCGTCATGGTGGGCGTGAACCTGCAGACCAGCTTCCTCACCCCGCCCTTTGGCTTCGCCCTCTTCTACCTTCGCGGCGTCGCTCCCTCCCGTGTTTCGACCGGCATGATCTACAAGGGCGTCATTCCCTTCGTGCTGCTGCAGATCCTTGGCCTCGTGACACTGTTCTTCTTCCCCCAGCTCATCACCTCGCTGCCCGATCTGCTGTACTAGGATCATCAGCTTTTGGTTCTGACGCCCCGGCACGCGCCGGGGCGTTTTTGTTTGTGGTGTTGCGACGTGCCAAGGCGCCGGTCGGTCTGGAACCTCCGGGTAAGAACATTTGACGGTGCCCCGAGACGGCTTTCGCCTCGATGGTAGGTAGTAGAGTGAGACGGAGGCCGTCTCGGAGCGTCAGGATTTCTGGCAGGAGGTTTATTAGGGGCGGATTTCGCCGCGACCCATCCCCGGACCCACACCCCGTAACGATTCAGGGTGCTCCCGACTGTCGCCGGACAGTTGATCGTTGCAACTCCATCGTTGCCCGGCTGATAGGGGAAACTCTAGCGCAAGGTCGAAGGGGCGGGGATAAGAGGAATAAGTTACCCAAAGCGCGCCGGGCTTGTCCGGAGAGAACTCCACTTACCGAGCTTCAGACAAATGAAGTGCTGAAAAGCAAAAAGCCCGGGCTTTCACCCGGACTTTTCGTTTTGACCGAGCGGTCCTTATTCGAACTTGATGTATTTCTCGCGTGCCGCGAGATACGGCATATCTGTGCCTTCGGTGCGCTGACGGAGGAGGTTGAAGGCCGAAACGAAGCTTTCTGCGGTTTCCTTGGTCAGGGCATCGCCGCCTTCGCGGATTTCGGCGATCAGTTCCATCGAGGCCTTGGCGCCGGCTTCGACGATCTCTTCGGGGAATGCACGAACCTGAACGCCATGCTCGGCTACGAGCGCATTGAGCGCACGCGGATCGTTGGCATACATGTCCGAAGCGACCTGGTCATAGGCCGACTGGGCGCAGACGCGCACGATTTCCTGCAAGTCTTCCGGCAGCTCGGCGAACTTGGCCTTGTCGACCACGATTTCGGTAGCGAGGCCCGGCTCGACGAAGCTGGGGAAATAGTAGTTTTTGGCGATCTGGTAGAAGCCCAGCGCGAGGTCGTTATAGGGGCCCACGAATTCGGCGGCATCGAGCGTACCCGACTGCAGCGCGGCAAAGATTTCGCCGGCGGCAAGGTTGGTCACCGAAGCGCCAAGCTTTGCCCAGACCTGGCCACCAAGACCTGGCGTGCGGAAGCGCAGACCCTGGATATCGGCGACGCCGGTCAACTCGTTGCGGAACCAGCCACCAGCCTGCGTGCCGGTATCGCCGGAAAGGAAGCCCTGGAGACCGAACTGGTCGTAGACCTTGTCCCAGATTTCCTGGCCGCCAAGGTAGCGCACCCAGGCGGTGAGTTCGCGGTTGGTCATGCCGAAGGGCACGCCGGTGAAGAACGACAGGGCCTGGCTCTTGTTCTGCCAGTAATATGGCGTGCCGTGGCTCATTTCGGCCGAACCGTCGATGACGGCGTCAAGAGCCTGGAGGCCGGGCACCATTTCCCCGGCAGCAAACACCTGAACGGTCAGACGGCCGCCCGAAGCCTTGGTGATGCGATCGGCCAGCGTCTGCGCGCCGACACCGAGCCCCGGGAAATTCTTTGGCCAGGTGGTCACCATGCGCCAGGTGATATTGCCCTGGGCGATTGCCGGAGCGGCAAGGCCGGCGGTGACAGCGGCGGCGCCAACCGTGGCAACCGTAGCCTGCTTAAAGAATTCGCGTCTCTTCATCATGGTGTTCCTCCCGGAATGATCATTCTTATCGCTGGGCCTTTGCGAGCGGCGCAGCGCTTGGCGCTAACAAAGCAATCCGCACCGAACCTGTCCAGCGCCTTGTGCCGCTTAAAGAAAAATCTACAACTATTTGCGGATTAAACCCGCCGCCCCGGTGTTGATCCTGGTGGAGGCCGCAGCGTCGGCCTCGCAACAGGAGGGAAATCCCATGCACATCCGTTCGCTTCTTCTGGGCGCCGCCGCGCTCGCCCTGATCGCCGCTCCAAGCTTTGCCGTCGACTATCTCGGCGGCATGGTCAAATCCACCGATATCGGCGGCAAGCAGGTTTTGACCGACGAGAGCGGCATGACGCTCTACATCTTCGACAAGGACACCGCCGGCGTCACCAATTGCTACGATAGCTGTGCCGAAAAGTGGCCGCCGCTGATGGCCGACGACGCCGCCCAGGCTGAAGGCGACTTCAGCATTGTCGAGCGCACCGACGGCACCAAGATGTGGGCCTACAAGGACATGCCGCTTTACTATTGGGTCAACGACAAGGCGCCCGGCGACATCACCGGTGACGGCGTCGGCGGCGTCTGGCATCTTGCGGTCGAATAAAGCCTGAAAGCTGCGGCGTGGTCGATTTTCTCGATGAGCTCGAAAAGGACGTGCCGGCCCTGCGCCGTTACGCCCGCGCGCTCACCCGTAACATCGACCGCGCCGACGACCTGGTACAGGATACGCTGGAACGCGCCATTGCCCGCCGCGGCCTCTTTCGTCCGCGCGGACCGCTTCGTCCTTGGCTGTTCACGATCCTCACAAACCTCCACCGCAACAGCCGCCGCAGCGATCGCCGCCGTGGCGAAACGGTGGATGTCGCCACGGTCGAACTCGCAACCTCGGCCCCGCAACCCGGACACCTGGCGCTTGCCGAACTCGCCCGCGCCATCGAAACCCTGCCCCTCGATCAAAAGGAAGCCTTGCTGCTCGTGACCCTTGAAGGCCTCGCTTATTCCGAAGCTGCCGCGATCTTGCAGATCCCGACCGGCACATTGATGAGCCGGCTCGGCCGCGCCCGCGCCACGCTGCGCCAGCTGACCGGCGGCGAAACGCAGCCCCACTTGCGGACCGTCAAATGAGCGAAATCTCTCGTGACACGCTAATGGCCTATCTCGATAACGAGCTCGACGCGGCAACCCGCGTCAAGGTCGAGGCCGATGCCGCCGCCATGGCCGAGGTCGCGGCCTATGCGCGTCAGTCCGACGCTATCCGCACTCTCTATGCCCCCGTCGGTGCCGAACCCCTGCCCAGCCACCTCGATCCGCATCGCCTGGCACTTCAGGCGCAGCGCCGCCAATGGCGCGCTGTCGCTCAGGCCGCCATGATCGTCTGCGTGCTCGGCATCGGCATTGCCGCCGGCTGGCTGCTGCGTCCGAGCGCGAACGCGCCGGCGCTCTACGATCGCCTGATCGCCGACGCCGTTAGCGCCCATACCGTCTATGTCGCCGAAAACCGCCACGCGGTTGAAGTGGCAAGCAACGATAGCGAACATCTGTCCACCTGGCTCTCCAACCGTCTCGATACCACGCTTGCCATGCCCGATCTATCCGTGCAGGGACTCACCTTTCTCGGCGGCCGCCTCCTCCCCGCCCCAGCAATTCCCGGCGGCCGCGCCGCCCAGCTGATGTATGAAAATGCCGCTGGCGAGCGGACAACCCTCTACATCACCCCAGCCACCGGCGTGGGTGGACCGGCCTACGAAAGCGTCCGCCTCGGCACCGACCAGGTGCTCTACTGGGCCAACACGATCTTCACCTGCACCATCGTCGGCACCGGCACGCCGGAACAGCTGCAAGCCATCGCCAATGCGGTGTTCGCTCAGCTCAGCCCTGGCGCCAGCCCGTTATACGAGAGCTGAATATAGTGCTCTTGCACCTCCCTCCCCTAGAGGGGGAGGGTAGCGCCGCTAGGCTCGCAGAGCCGTAGCAAAGCTGGGTGGGGTGGGGCCAAGCATACAGTTCCGAGTGCTCGGCCCTACCCCACCCTCATTCCCTACCCCTCAAGGGGAGGGATGCGCAAGAGCACAGTCTATTGCACCCTCGGCGCGTTCCTCGCCGGAATGTCGTTCGAATAAATATTGTGCGGCCCGACATTGCGCACATCCCGCTCGCCGCACAGCGCCATTGTCGTATCGAGCTCACGCCTAATAATCTCCAGCACCCGCGTCACGCCCTCTTCGCCGCCAGCCCCGAGCCCATAGAGCATCGGCCGCCCGATAAAGGTCGACTTGGCCCCATAGGCCAGCGCCTTGATCACGTCCTGCCCGGAGCGGATGCCGCTATCGAGATAGACCTCGGTGCGCTTGCCGACGCGGTCGACGATTTCCGGAAGCACGCGAATGGTCGAGGGCGCGCCGTCCAGCTGCCGCCCACCATGGTTCGAGACCACGACCGCATCGGCGCCATTGTCCACCGCCGCCTGCGCGTCATCGGCGTCGAGCACGCCCTTGACGATTACCGGCCCGCCGAACCGCTCCTTGATCCAGCGCACATCGCCCCAGTTCAGCGTTGGGTCGAACTGCGAAGCCGTCCAGGCAGACAGCGAGGCGAGGTCGTGATCGCCGCCGACATGGCCGACGATATTGCGGAACGTGTGCCGCTTGGTGCCGAGCATGCGCATGCACCACAGGGGATGATGCATCATCTGCCACACCGAATAGGGCGTGAACTTTGGCGGCGTCGCCAGCCCGTTGCGGATGTCCTTGTGCCTCTGCCCCAGGATCTGGAGGTCCATGGTCAGAACCAGCGCCGGGCAATTGGCAGCCTTGGCCCTGTCGATCAGCCGATAGATGAAGTCGCGGTCGCGCATGACATAGAGCTGAAACCAGAACGGCGCCGTCGTGTTCTCCGCCACATCCTCGATCGAGCAGACGCTCATGGTGGAAAGGGTGAATGGGATGCCAGCTTTTGCCGCCGCCCGCGCGGCCTTGATCTCGCCGTCCGCGGTCTGCATGCCCCCGGTTGCTGCGGGTGCGATGGCGACGGGCATGGCAATTTCCTTGCCCAGCATGGCTACCTTGAGATTGCGCCCCTCAAGGTTGACGGCCACCTTCTGGTTGAGCTTGATCTTGCCAAAATCGCTCTCGTTTTCCCGATAGGTCCCCTCGGTGTAGGAGCCGCTATCGGCATATTCGAAGAACATTTTTGGCACCCGGCGCCGCGCCAGGCGCATCATCTCGTCGACGGTAAGAACCTTGTCGATGGCAGGCATAGGGGCACCCCGGCTGTTGTCGCAACCGGCCTAGCAACTAACATGTTAGTCGTCAATTCTCGCTGCGCTCACGGTCTCGGCCCAGGACCAACGAGCTCCAGATTACCACAAAGCCAAAAACGACCATGCCGCCCGCCAGGACATGCGCCCGTTCCCATTCCAGCCGCTCGACGAAGTCGTAAATAGCGATGGAGAGGACCTTGGTTTGTCCGGGAATATTGCCCCCGATCATCAGCACCACGCCGAATTCCCCCATTGTATGGGCGAAGGTCATGATGGCGCCCACCAGATAGCCGGGCCGCGCGAGCGGCAAGACCACCCGGCGAAAGCGCTGCCAGCGCGATGCGCCCAATGTGTCGGCGGTTTCCAGCACTTCGCTTTCGATCGCGGCGAAAGCATTGCGCAGCGGCTGCACCATGAAGGGCAGCGAGGCGATAATCGAGCCGATCACCAGCCCCGTGAACGAAAACGCCAGGGTCCGCGCGCCCCAGAGCGACGCTAATGCGCCGCCCGGGCCAAACGGCCCCAGCGCCAGCAATAGGTAGAAGCCGAGGACGGTGGGCGGCAATACCAGCGGCAGCGTCACGACGGCCCCCACCACCTCCCGCCCCCTGCCCCGCCCCTGCGCCAGCCACCACGCGATGGGCGTTGCAAGCGGCAGCAGGATCAGCGTCACGCACAGCGCCAGCATGAGGGTCAGGAGAATGGGGGAGTACAGCTCGCTCATGCCTCTTGCAAACACCCCCACCCAACCTCCCCCGGAAGACGGGGGAGGAGCTCTATCGTGCCAAGACCACCGGCTCCACTCCTCCCCCTCCTTCAGGGGGAGGCTGGGCGGGGGTGCGCGTTCAGATCAAGGCACCGAATACCCCGCCCCCTCGATTACCGCCACCGCCGCATCACTACGCAAAAACTGCAAAAGCCCCTCTGCCGCAGCATTGCCTTCGCCTGCCTTGAGCAGCACCGCCCCCTGTTCGATCGGCTGATGCAGCTCCGCCGGCACGATCCAGACGTCCTTGCCTAGTACCTGGCTGGCCGCCACAAAACCGAGCTCAGCATTGCCGCTTTCGATGAACTGCAGCGTCTGGGAAATGCTTTCGCCCTGCACCAGCTTGGGCTCGAGGGTTTCCCATAGTCCGAGGGCTTCCAGCGTTTCGACCGCTGCCTGCCCGTAAGGGGCCGCCTCGGGATCGGCGATTGCGATTTTGGCGAAGTCGCCCTTCAGCGCCGCTTTGCCATTGTCGGCATCGACGCCCTCGCCATAGAGCGCAAGGCGCCCCTGGGCGTAAACGAAGAAGCTGCCGTCCACCGCCAGGCCTTCGGCGATGGCCTTTTCCGGTCGCTCCGTATCAGCCGCCAAAAACACGCCATAGGGCGCCGCCTGGGTGATCTGGGTATAGAGTTGTCCGGTGGCGCCAAAGCTCAGCTCCACCTCGTGCCCGCTCTCCGCTTCGAACTTTGCCGCCAATTCCTCTGCCACTGCGGTGAAATTGGCCGCAACCGCGACATTGACGCTTTCAGCCATGACCGGAAGCGCTGTAGCGGCAAGCAGCATGGCGGACAACAGGATGCGGGACATGGGATCTCCGATATGTTCTTCGGAACACATCGTGACTCGGAAGAGACCGATCACGCAAGCGATATGTTTATGGGGAGATATCGGAAATCATCGAGCGCAAGGCCTCGACATCTTCGTTAATGGCGGCCTGTGCCTTCGCTTCCATCGCCCTGTAGCGCGCCAAGACATCCGTGCCCAACGGCGTCAGGCTTGCTCCGCCCTGCCCAGCGCCCCCGCGGCTCGAAACCACCAGCACGCCAAACCCGGAATTGAGCGCCTGTACCAGGCTCCAGGCGCGCTTATAGCTCATGCCCATCGCCTTGCCGGCAGCCGCGATCGAGCCCGTTTGGGCGATGCCTTCGAGGAGATCAGCCCGGCCCGGGCCAAGATAGGCATGTTCGGTCAGGACGATGCGAAGATGGCCAAGCCCGTGCTCGGGAACGTCCTTGGCCATGATGCTTAGCCCCGCAACGCGCTCGCCTCGCGCGCCAGCGCTTCCACGCGCGCAAAGTCGCCGCTGGCAAGAGCATCGGCCGGCATGATCCAGGAGCCGCCGACACAGATCACGTTGGGAAGGCCAAGGTAGGTCTTGGCTTTTTCCGCATCGATGCCGCCGGTGGGGCAGAAGGTGATGTCCGGCAAGGGCGACGCAAAGGCCTTGAGCACCGGCGCTCCGCCGAGCGCTTCGGCCGGAAAGAACTTGAGGAACGAATAGCCGCGCTCTGCCGCCGCCATGGCTTCGGTCGGCGTGCCGATACCCGGCAGCAGGGGAATGGCGACATCGTCCGCCGCATCCAGCAGCCGCGGCGATGCGCCGGGCGACACCATGAAGCGGCAACCGGCATCCACCGACGCCTTCATGTGCCCCCCATTGCGCACCGTGCCGGAGCCGACAATGGCGCCGGTCACTTTGGCCATTTCTTCCATGACGCGCAGCGCATTGGGCGTCCGCAATGTCACTTCGAGCACCGGCAAGCCGCCGGCGACCAGAGCTTCGGCCAAGGGCCGCGCCTGCGCCACATCGTCGAGGATGATCACCGGCACCACCGGCGCCAGCGACAGAATGGAGCGGATGGCGTTGGCGTCCTGCGGCATGGTGATCCTTCCCGAAAAGCTGGGCAAAGGGTTAGGCGGCCCGAACAAATCCTGCAAGAGGATTTGCCATTCTTCTCCTCCCTTCTCCTGACGGGGAGGCAAGGTGGGGGCTAGGGCCGCCGCGCGACGAGGTCGATTTCAACCAGCGCCCCAACGGCCAGCGCCGTTACGCCAACCGTGGTCCGCGCCGGCAACCGGCCCTCTGCAAAGAAACTGGGCCAGAGCGCATTGAGCGCCGCATAGTCGCGCTCGAACTGGGTCAGGTAGATGCGCGCCATGGTCACATGTTCGAGCCCCATCCCGATGCCGCCGAGTACGATCTTGAGGTTCTCGACCACGCGTCGTGTCTGCGCTTCGATCCCCTCCGGCAGGGGCGCGTTGGGTGCCGCCGGATCGGTCGGCATCTGCCCCGTAACGAACACCCAGCCGTCGGTCTCGACCGCATGGCTGAACGGGGCGACTGGTCGCGGCCCTGAGGAAATCAGATGGTGTTGCAGTTCGCTCATGGTTTCTCCTTGATTGACGCTTGGGGGCCGGCAAGTGTTACCCCTCCGTTAGCACATTGGCACTTGATGCGGCGTCGCGAAGACGCCACACTCGCAAAATGGCAAGATTAGCACGCGCTCTCATCCTCGCCGTCCTGTTCGCCGCCGTTCCGGCCACAACAGTCTTCGCCCAACTTTCTGCCCAACAATCCGCCGAACTCGACACCCTGTTCGCCAGCCTGCACGGGGCTACCGACGAGGCCCAGGCCCGCGCCATAGGCGACCAGATCTGGCAGCTCTGGACCCATCCGGATGACGCAGAACTTGCAGCCCGCGTCGACGCGATCATCAAGGGCGGCGGCTTTGCCGGTCCCGTCGCCCAGCTGCCGCAGATCGACGAGCTTGTTGCCGATTACCCTGGTTACGCAGAAGCCTACAACCTCCGGGCCACCGCCAACTTCCTTCGCGGCGACTATGAAAGTGCCCTCCGCGATGTCGAAAAGACGCTCGAACTCGAGCCTCGCCATTTCGGCGCCCTCGCCGGCAGGGCTTTAATCTTCCACACGCAGGGCAAATATGAAGAGGCCAAGGCAGCGCTTCTGGAAGGGCTGGAGATCCACCCCTTCCTGCCCGAGCGCAGCCTCTTCCCAGAGCTCGGACCGCCGCCGATCCGAAGCTGAACCATCAAGGACTTCACCATCATGGCCGATCAGGATTACACCATTCAGCGCGAAGACGGACCGAGCCGCGGCCGTTACTTCATCGAGCTCGATGGCGGCGCCGAAGCCGAGATGACCTTCAGCAAGTCCGGTGACGGCCCCATGGTCATCGACCACACCGGCGTGCCACCCGCCTTCGAGGGCCGCGGCATCGCCTCAAAGCTCGTCAATGCCGCCATCGCCGATGCCCGCGAGCAGGGCTTCAAGATCCGCCCCGTCTGCTCCTATGTCGTGGCCCAGTTCCGCCGCCACAAGGAATGGGGCGACCTGCTGGCCTAGGCGCTAGAAGCCAAAGCGGATGCTGTTGGAGCCTTCGGCAAGGTACGGCACCAGATCGTCCCAGCTCACGGTCGCGGTCGGCGCGCCATAGGCGTAGGCGGCAACCTGGTAGGGCTGGAACTGGATCACCAGACCATAGGGGTTCGACAGGTCCCAGCTTGCCGGATCGATGACTGTGTCCTCGATATACTCGGTTCCATCCATCATCAGCGCTTCGCCATGCTCCTCCTCAAGCGCGGCGACGGTCAGATCCAGCAAGGCCTGCTGCCACTTCTTGCCGGTAAAGAGATCGCTGGCCTCGAGGGCTCGGCCTTCGCCGGTCAGGAAGTGGAGATAGCTGATGGTGTAGTTGCCATGCGCTGCGCCATGTCCATACCAGTAGGTATTGACGTCGAGCGTGATGCGCCCGGTGCCGGCCACTTCCTTGACGGTGATCGAATTGGTGCTGTCGCTGCTGGCATCGCTGGCGACGTTCTCGTCGCCGCCCTGCATCGTTTCGCCTTCGGCGCGCACCAGCGCGTTGAAAGATTCGGCGAAGGGCTGCTCACCATCGAGCTGCACCAGCGACAGTTCATGCTCGGCAACCGCCCAGGACGAATCTCCCTGATACTCGGGATCGGGCAGCGCCTCATATTCGCTGACCGGGTAGAACCGCAGACCCTCGATCATCCGGCTGGTCTCCAGCACTCGGGCGCGCGAAGCGAAGAGGTCGACCAGACAGGAAGTGCCTTCCTCGTTGTATTCGCCACGCGTCAGAGGTTCGGCATCGGGCGTGCAGGCGCGCTGCGCATAGTTCAGCCACTCGCGCTGGCCGGCCCGCAGAGCCCCGGTCGCGCTCTCGCTCAAGCCGCCGGCAGCCGTGGCATAGGTGCGCGCCAGCCGGACATCGGCGGCGGAGAGCTCCTCGCTGTCGCAGATGGCGTGCTCGAATGGCGTGCCGGCCTTGGCACAATCAAAGCTTGCTGCCAGAACCGGAACGCTGGGCAGGGAAAAGCCAGCCAGAAACAGCGAAGTGGCGACAGCAAAGCGGATCATGGCGGCCCTCGAACCTGTTTGTTGCCGGGAGCTTAGCTTCTCTGCGGAGCCACGTCACGCCTCGGCATACAAAGTGCTGCGGATCAAAGAAAAGCCTGGATGGCGCTCAGTTCCTCGCCACGCAATTCGTGACCGCCTTCATGCCAGAAAAGCGTCGTGGCCGCGCCGCTCGCCGTAAAATAATCCGCCAGCGCCTGGGTCGCTCCTGCCGGTGCGATCGGGTCGCGACGCCCCGCTGTGATCAGCACCTTCCGGTTCTGGAAGTCAGCGGGGGGCGGCGCAAACGGGATCAGCGGATGCATCAGCATGGTCGCATCGAAGAGATCCGGCGCAGCAAATTGCACTGAGGCAAGAATATTGGCGCCGTTCGAGTAGCCAAGCCCAAGCACCCGTGCCGGGCGTGACGACCCGATCTGATCGCGAACGAAGTCCGTCATTGCAGCGGTACGCTTGGCAAGGTCGGCCATGTCATAGACGCCTTCACCGGTGCGCCGGAAATAGCGCAGGGCGCCGCCCTCGCTGACGTCGCCCCGGGGGGCGACCCGCCGCGCGCCTGGCAACAGCTGCCCGGCGAGATCAAAGAACTGGTTTTCGTCGCCGCCAGTGCCGTGAAACAGAAAGATCAGCGCATCGGCGTCGGCATTCTGATCGGCACGGAAATGGTAGGTGGACATGGCGGGCTCCTCGTTGTTGCCCACGATATCAGGACAAACCGGCCGCAAGGCAACAGCGGGCCCGCGCCACGCAGTGTTGCCGATTGCCAAACAATGAGCGCGTTTACTGCGCCGGCGTGATCGGGGTCATGCCCGGCCGATAACCGGCAAGGATCGCCGCACGCAGGGACTCTGCCGTGCTCCTGGCCGCAGTTTCCTGCGCGCCGGTGGCCGAGAACACGTCGGTGGGCGTGAGCTTGCCGGACTGATAGGTGGAGTCGGTAAAGCGCCGCGTGGTGAACAGCACCTGGTCGCCCTGGGTGATCGTCACCGTCGCCTCGACCCGGGTCGAGACCGGATTGCCCACGACAATGGCGTTGGAGAGGCCACCAGCCAGGCCCGTGGTCGCCGCTGTTACCGTCAACACCGGATCGCTCGGATTGGCGGGGCCCGGAAAGGCGATGTCGAGCCGGTTGAGAATGATCTGCTCAAGCCGGTTCTTGGGCGGCGCTAAGTTGAAGCGCGCAGCGGAAACGCTGGTGCTCGAGACATCGCCATAGACCGGCGCAAAGCTGGTGCAGGCGCCAAGAGTGATCGCGAAGACACCGGCAACGAGAGGGGCCAAAAAATGCTTCATCGTCATGGCGTCCCTGCCCGTTTCAGCCAATCCTGCACCACCGGCACCGCGCCCGAATAGCCGATATCGAGCCCCGCCGGCGCCTTGAGGCGGAAGGACGCAAGGAAGCGCGTGTCGTTCGGGCTGGTATGTGTCGGCCCGGTCCTGACGGCGGAGCCGCCGACGCTGAGATATCCATCGTCATAGGTGAGGCCAGCGCCCGCCAGAAGGAAACTGTTGGCCGAAAGGTCCCAATAGGCCTGGCCAGTTGCGGACCAGTAATCGGCGAAGGGCACCGTCAGTTCGCCGCCGAGTTCATGCTGCGCCCTGATATTGCCTGCTGCTGGCGTTGCCCTCGCATAACGATAGCTCACGCCGGCGCTGAAGAGGTCACCGGAATAGGTCGCGCCCAGCGACGCACGCGCGATATCGATCGTGCCGGTATCGAGCTGCACTTTGCCGCCCGCCTTGACCGTATCGGCAAGCACGCCATAAGCGCCGAGCACCGCATAGGACGAGGCCAGGTCGAGCCCCGAAGCGACGCCCACCTGCTGACGGTTCGGTTCGGCAAAGACATTGGTACCGGCCAGCTGGAACGACTGCCCGCCGATCAGTTCGAGATAATTGCCGTCGTTGAAGTCGAGCAGATAGCGGCCACCCAGATTGGCGCGCAGGCCCGTCTCCTGCCGGTCGATGCCGGTGAAGCGATTGTAGCTGAAGAGATTGCTGTCATCGAAGAACACGCTTTGCGAGTCTTCGTTGGTGATCCCCGGCTGCGTGCTCGAAGCGCCGCGATACACCAGCTGCGCGATCGGTTCGATCAGATGGGTCACACCATTGCCATAGGCGGCGAGCGGATAGCGAACATCGAGCGCGGCGATGGGCGTTGCGCCAAGCAGAACCTGATTGGCGGGGGGAATGCCGGGATTGGAAAGGTCGGTCGCAGAGGACCTGTCATATGACGCCGCATCCAGGCGCACCCCGGCAAAAGGCGTCACCACCGCACCACCAAAGATCAGCTGGTTCTGCCAGCTCGCCTGGGTCATGCCGTGCAAACGGGTACCACCATAGCCAAGGTCATACGGAATGCCGTTGACCGTGGTCGTGTGTTCGCGCGCCCGATAGATGTTGAGCATCTTGGCCTCGACATCGATGCGGCCTGCACCCGGCGGAAGATCGAAGGTCCGCTCCACGCGAAGGTTGGGGAATGCAATCCCCTGCTCGTCCTGGCGCTGGTTGAACCTTTCGGTGTCGCCCAGCAGATTGTATTGCTGCACGCGCGCATCGACAAACGTGTCTTCGGTCAGATGCGTCGCATAGACTTCGTTGATCCCGGCGCGGCGCGGCTCAAGGAGGTAGTCCTTGAAGTAGGCGCTGTCGGTAAAGGTCGCATAGGCAAAGCCGGCGGTCCATTCTTCGACCGGTACGAACTCGCCCTGGGCCTGGATTGCGCCACGCCACTCCCGCCGCGCATCGGGAAAGGTAAAGGCATCGGGGTTGAACTGGTAAAGCCCCGATGCCTTAATACGCATCGACCCATTGTCGAAACGCTGCACCCATTCGGCGCCCATCAAGAAGCCCTGATTGGTGAGCAGGGTCGGCGTGAGAATGATATCGGTCCAGCGCGAAGAATACGCAGAAAAGGACACTTCGGCCTTGAGGCCGATCTGTTCGGTGTAACCGATGCTGGGCTTGGGTACGCGGTCGAGGCCTTCGTTGCTAAGATCAGGCAACCAAAGATAGGGCAGCCACGCGACCGGCACGCCAAGCAGCGCCAGAGTTGGCTGCTCGAAGCTGATCGAGCCGTCTTCGTTGTTCTGGACGATGCGCGCTGCGCTGATCGACCAGCCGATCCGCCGCCCCTCTTCATCGATACACTCGCCGCAAGGCGCATATTGCGCATTGGTGAGGATGGTTTCGAGCTCACGGTCGAAATCAGCGCTGTCAGCGGTGATGCGCGAGCCATCATAGGCGGTGATGGTCATGGTGTTGAGCACGGCGCGCTTCATGCCGCCGGTCAGCGAAATGGTCGGGCTCGCCGTCACATTGCCGGCAGGATCGGTCACGGTAGCATCGCCCACCACATCCATGTCGCCGGTGGCACGGCGATAAACCAGCTCATTGCCGGTGATCGTATAGCCGCCAAGCCGCAGCACGACGTCGCCGCGGGCGCTGATGATGTTGTTGACGCTGTCAAAGACCAGCTCGTCCGCTTCCACCGCGGTGGGCGCAGCAGGGTCGATCGGGGCGTTGAAGAAGTTCTCGGGCACCAGCATCTGCGCAGATGCAGGCACGGCAGCGGCCACCCCCAAAAGGAGAGCGCTTGCGATCGCACCCAAAAGATGTTGCCGAGCCAACCTCAAGAAGTCCTGCCCCCAGCGCCGCGCCACAACTCAAACACTGCACTCTCCAGCACGCGCGGAACAGGCCGCCTTCCGGCAGCTCGCCCCATTAATCGATAAAGTACCGACCAATCTAGAGGCGGGCAATGAACAATGTGCAAACCTCCCCCAAGGGAGCGCCCACCGTGCCCTCACGGCAACAGGGCAAGAGGAGGAAAGCCCAGCAACCTCGTTTGAAGAGCCTGATGCCACAAGGAGGTGAGTCTTGGCAGCTGAACGGGGTGGATAGCTTTGGAGCCGACAACTACCTGCCAATGGCAGGTCAGCGCCCAGCCCGGCCGTTCAAGTCGTTTCGCGCCTCTCTCAAGAACAAAAGTATTTAGAGCTGGAAAAGCAGATCAAGCGCCAACTCGGTCGCGCCCTTCACACCCGTGCGGTTATGCTCGGGTGCCCCCATGATACGCAGATGCGAGGAGATGGCCGGGGGCGTACGCGTGGAAAGGGTTTCGCGGATGCCGGCGATCACGTGGTCGCCGACTTGGGCGATGTTGCCGCCGACGCTGATGATGTCGGGGGCAAGGCCGACGACAAGGCCGGTGATTGCTTCGCCGATGTGACGTCCTGCTTCGCGTAGAGCGACGATGGCTGCCGTATCGCCATCGATAACAGCGGCGCGCAAATCCTCGACGGTATTAAGAGGCCGTTCTGGCGTCGATATCGACCGCAGCAGTACGGGGTTGGAAGCGACATTGGCAAGGCAGCCGCGATTGCCGCAGATGCAGGGAATGTTGCCGCCTGCCGCAACGGGAATGTGGCCAACCTCACCGGCCCAGCCGCCAAAACCCCGATGCAGGTGTCCTCCGAAGACGAGACCAGCGCCGATGCCGGTTTCCACCAGCAGAAAGAGCACGGACTCCGCTTCGGGATGTTCGAGTTGCACGCCCAGAGCCATGATGTTGGCATCGTTCTCGACTGCCACTTTCATGCCGAAATGCGCAGCGAGGTCGGCCGGCAACACGCCCACCTTCGACCAAGGCACGGTCCGCCGCATCTCCGATACGGGTCCCGGAACCCCCACAATCGTGGCACCGATCTGGTAGCGGGAAATGCCGGTACGGCCGCAGATTGCTTCCAGCATTTCGTCCAGCGTGCGAATGGCCGTTTCCGGCCCCTGCGCTTGAGGAAGGTCGCGCTGCTCCCAATCGAGCACGTTGCCGTTGAGCTGGGTGAGCGCCGCCGTTACGCTTTCCGCGTCAAAGCGCGCCACAAAGATATGGGTGGCCACCGGATTGAGGCCGTAGCGGGTAAAAGGTCGCCCGCGATCCCCCTGCGAATCGTTGATCTCGATAACCCAGCCAGCGTCAATCAAGGACGCAAGCTTGGCGGCGACGGTATTTCGCGACCACCCGATAGTGTTAGCCAGTTCCGCGCGACTCCTGGGACCACGCCGCAAGGCCTCAAGAAGCGTAATGGCATCGGCATCGAATTCGCGCTGTCGCGCCGAACTTTGAAGAGCATCAATCATTTCCATCGGCTGCCTATATACGTCAATTTTGACGTTATTAGATCAGTGTTGACATATAAGTGTCAACATGCGTGATAATTGTTACAGTTGGTACGACGGCCCTGATCGGCTGACTTGAAACCGACAACGGAGGAACCATTATGATCATGAACAAGCTGGCCGCCATGGCCGCTCTTGGCGTTGCGCTGTCTGCCGTTTCCAGCGCTGCCGCTCTGGCACAGGATGCCAATCAGTACCGCGACGCGGCTGTCGCCGAGGCCAAGCGCATTGCCGAAGGCATCGAGCCGGGCGGCTATGTCGAAGTCATCGGCCAGAACAGCGGGGCTGAAGGCCAGACCTTGCAGGACGTCTACGCAGCGTTCAGTGAAGCCACCGGCATCGAGGTTCGCTATACCGGCACTCAGGACATCACCGCCATCGTCCAGTCGCGCATCCAGGCCGGTAACCCGCCCAACGTCGCCGACATCCAGTTGGGTGAAGCCATCGATCTGGCCGAGAACGGCCAGCTGGTCGACCTGACTGCCGCGTTCGGCGATGAACTCACCGCCAATTTCGGTGAAATGCTGCTCGAAACAGCTTCCTATGACGGCAAGGTCTTCGGCGTCTATCAGGGCATGAACCCCTTCATGGTCTGGTACAATCCCAAGAGCTATACCGGCCCCGAAGCGCCGCAGGATTGGCAGGCGATCGTCGATTGGACCAATGAACAGGCTAAAGCGGGCAACGCCGTCTGGTGCGCGGCGCAAAATGCCGGTGCCGGCAGCGGCTTCCCGGGCGCGCAGATCGTCGACAACATCTTCCTCAAGAAGTACGGCCCCGAGCTTTATGCCCAGTGGGGTTCGGGCGAACTGCCTTGGACCAGCGAAGAGGTGAAGTGGGCGTTTGAAGAGTTCGGCCGCGTCGTTATGCAGGACAGCCACGTCCAGGGCGGCGTCATCGGCGCGCTTTCGACCCCGATCTCGACCGGCTATACCGGCCTCGTCACCGATCCGGCGACCTGCCAGATTTCACTCTGGGGTGCGTGGGTTCCGGGCCTGATCGGCGAAACTGCCGTTCCGGGCGACAACATCGACTTCTTCCGCGTTCCGGCAAGCGATCCGGCGTTCTACGGCAACGAACTCTTCCAGTCCGCCATCAGCGTCGGCTTCACCGATGATGCGGCGACCAAGGCGTTCCTCCAGTATATCGCCTCGACGCCGGCCCAGACTTACCTGGCTTCGCTCAACCGTTGGCCGGTTGCCAACCAGAACGTTTCGGCCGACGTCTACCCAAGCCCGCTGCTGCAGAAGATCGCTTCTGAGTATCTCAGCGGCGACGTCCAGTTCGCAGCTGGCCCGAACGTGCTCAACGGCGCTGCTACCGGCTCAGCCTATTACAAGGCGATCGTGAGCTACATGCAGAATCCCGGCGATCTCGACAACATCCTCGCCGGCATCGAAGCCACCACCGAGTGATCCCCTTAGCCACACCCGGACGGCGCTGAAATGAGTGACCCGCTTGCCATCGTACTGCTTCTCATTGTCGCCGGAGCTATTGGCATACCGATCCTGGTATACCTGGCTCTCGGCGCTGGGGAAGGCATGCTCTCCCTCATGCCTGTACGTGCGGGTCAGCGACTACGCCCCTGGGTGTGGCTGCTCCTGCCCATCGCCCTTGCCGCAACGATCCTGATCTTTCCGGTGATCGTGACCCTAGGCACCTCGCTCATGGATGCCCGCGCGGCCAGCTATATCGGCTTCGAGAACTACGCCTGGGCCTTTTCCGGCTCCATGCTGGGCATCGTTCAGAACAACATCATCTGGCTGATTGCTTTCCCCATCATCACGGTCGTGCTGGC
This sequence comes from Devosia rhizoryzae, assembly GCF_016698665.1. Lineage (NCBI taxonomy): Bacteria > Pseudomonadati > Pseudomonadota > Alphaproteobacteria > Hyphomicrobiales > Devosiaceae > Devosia > Devosia rhizoryzae. The sequence goes on along the minus strand of NZ_CP068046.1, from coordinate 60,639 downwards.
CCTGGCTGCGGCGACGCTGTTCGACAAGGTCAAGTACGAGCCGCTGGCGATGACCATCGTGCTCCTTCCGACTGCCATTTCCTTTACGGCTGGGTCGGTGATCTGGACGCAGATGTATTCCTTTCAGCCGGCCGGAACGCCGCAGATCGGCACGTTCAACGCCTTTCTAGGGCTCTTCGGCATGCGGCCCGTGCCCTGGCTGATCCAGCCTGTCGTCAATAATCTCTCGCTGATCTTCATCGCCGTTTGGCTGCAGCTGGGGATCGCAACGCTGATCCTTTCCTCGGCCATCAAGAATGTCGGCACCGAAATGATCGAGGCGGCACGGCTCGATGGCGCGGGCGAATGGCGGGTGTTCTTTTCGATCGTCCTGCCCAACATCCTGCCATCCGTGCTGGTGGTGCTGACAACCATGATCATCGCCGCGCTCAAGGTCTTTGACATCGTCTATGTCATGACCAACGGCAATTTCGGCACCGACGTGATCGCCAATCGGCTCTATTACGAGCTGTTCGCGGCCAGCAATCTTGGCCATGCCAGCGCCATTGCTGTGATCCTGCTTTTCAGCGCGCTGCCGATCGCCTTCATCAACATATTCCAGTTCCGCTCGGAGGCACGGTCATGACCGACGCGACCGTTCAGACGCCAGCGACATTGGCAACGACTGGCGCAGGTTCCAGCCAGGGCAAGTGGTTGAAGTGGCTCGTCCACCTCGTGGTCGTGCTGTTCATTGCCTTCTGGTTCATGCCGATCCTGGCGCTGCTGATCTCTTCATTCCGGCCGCAGATCGACACGGCCAGCTCGGGTTGGTGGACCGTTTTCGCTCGTCCAGTGCTGACGGCCGACAATTACCTTCTGGCGCTTGACCAGTTGCGCGTCGGAGCAAGCCTTGGCACCTCGCTTGCGATAGCCATTCCCTCCACGATCCTCACCGTCATTCTTTCAATGATCGGCGCCTATGCCCTGGTGCGGATGAAATTTCCGGGCCGCACAGCACTATCGCTGCTGCTGGTGGCGCTGCTGATCACGCCGCCGCAGATCACGCTCGTGCCCTTGCTGCGCCTTTACAATGCGGTGGGCCTGTCGGGCACTATTCCGGGCATCTGGCTCTATCAGGTCGGCTTCACTTTGCCCTTCGGCATCTTCCTGTTGCGCGGATTTCTGGCCTCCATTCCGCAGGAGCTCTATGAAAGCGCCTATCTCGATGGCGCTTCGGAACTGCGAACTTTCGTTTCAATCGTGCTGCCGCTGTCGCGCCCGATCATGGCGTCGCTCGGCATCATGGCTTTCCTCTGGTCGTGGAACGACCTGCTGATCCCGCTGCTCTTCATGGGCGGTTCGGGCATGTCGCCGCCGATCACCGTCAACCTGGCCGGGCTCGTGGCGCAGACCACGCAAGGCCAGGGCCCGCTAATGGCCGCAACCTTCCTTTCGGTCGCGGTGCCAATCCTCCTTATTATCTCGCTGCAGCGCTATTTCGTGCGCGGCATCCTCGGCGGCGCAGTCAAGGGATGACCCGCCCTCTCCTCTTTTCCATGGGACCAAGCTCATGACCTCAGTCAGCATTAACGGCGTTCGCAAGTCCTATGGACCGGTGGACGTCATCCATGGCGTCGATATCGATATCGAGGACGGCGAGTTCGTCGTGCTGGTCGGCCCCTCGGGCTGCGGCAAGTCCACCTTGCTACGCATGATCGCGGGGCTTGAGGAAATCTCGGGCGGCCAGATCCGCATCGGCCAGCGCGTCGTCAACGATGTCAGCGCCAAGGACCGCGACATCGCCATGGTGTTCCAGAGCTACGCGCTTTATCCGCACATGACAGTAGCAGATAACATGGCCTTCTCGCTCAAGCTCAAGGGACTGGACAAGACCGAGCGCGATGCTCGTATCGCCAAAGCCGCCGAGATCCTGGGCCTCACGCCCATGCTCAAGCGCTTTCCCAAGCAACTCTCGGGCGGCCAGCGCCAGCGCGTTGCCATGGGCCGCGCTATCGTGCGCAATCCGCAGGTCTTCCTGTTCGACGAACCGCTGTCCAATCTCGATGCCAAGCTGCGCGTCGAGATGCGCTCCGAGATCAAGTCGCTGCAGCATCGTCTCAAGACAACGATGATCTATGTCACCCACGACCAGATCGAAGCCATGACCATGGCCGACAAGATCGTCGTGATGCGCGACGGCAAGGTCGAGCAGGCCGATACGCCGCTCAATCTCTACGACAAGCCGGCCAACAAGTTCGTCGCCGCCTTTATTGGTTCTCCCTCGATGAACTTCATCGAGGGCAGCGTTCGAGGCAGCGCATTCGTCAGCAATGACGGGGTCACCCTGCCGCTGCCATCAGCAACGGTTGTTAGCGACGGGCAAAAGCTCACCTACGGCATTCGGCCGGAACATCTGGCGCTGGGCAATGGCGACGGCATTCCGGCGGTCGTGCAACTGGTCGAACCAACCGGAGCCGAAACCATGGTGCAGCTGCGCATTGGCAGCAGCGTCGTGGTCGGCGTGTTCCGCGACCGCATCACTGCCAAGGAAGGCGAGACCATTCACATCGTCCCCGACTCGTCGCGCGTCCACCTGTTCGGTGCCGACGACCTTCGCCTCGCCTAGAACGAACACCCAAAGGCAATTTCCATGATCCCGAACAACGACCTGTCCTTCCAGATGTTCTCCTCTCGCAGCGCCGCGACGCTGGAGGAGCAGCTCAAGCTCCTTTCCGAACTCGGCTATACCGACGTTCAGCCCTTCTTTTTTGGGCCGCCCGAAAACCCGGCTGAACTCGACGACTATGTCGCCCTGCTCAAGCAGTATAAATTGACCGCCAAGTCCGGGCATTTCACGCTCGATATTTTCGAACAGTCTCCCGATCTCGTCGAAGAGATCGCCAAAAAGTTCGGCATGTGGCTGGTCGTCGTGCCGTGGATCAACCCGGAAGACCGTCCCACTACGGTGGAAGGCTGGAAGGCCATCGGCGACAAGCTCGCCGCCTACACCAAGGACATGGAAGCGCGCGGCCTGACCTTTGCCTATCATAATCATGAGTTCGAGATGATGCCGCTGCCCGATGGCAGCTACCCCATTGATCACCTACTGGGCGACACCGTGCCGTTCGAACCCGATCTCGCCTGGATTGCGGTCGGCAACGCCGATCCGCTCCAATGGCTGGAAAAATACCAGGGCCGCATTCCGGCGGTGCATGTCAAGGATATCGCGCCCGAGGGGCAAGGGCTGGACGAAAAAGGCTTCGCCGATCTTGGCCATGGCACGCTCGATTGGCAGACGCTATGGAACAGAAGCGTCGATGCAGGTGCCCAGCTTATGATCGTCGAGCACGATCTGCCCGCCGATTGGCAGCGTTTCGCCACCCGCTCCATCGAGACCATGCGCCGCATCGGGCAGTAAACCTCCCGCTCACTCGACCACTCCCTACCCCGGACCAGCTGGTCCGGGGTTGCTCCACGACGACCAAGCTCCAAGGATCCCCCCATGTCTTCCCCCAAATACGACGCCATCATCATCGGCTCAGGCGCATCGGGGAGTTTTGCGGCCAAGGAACTGACGGCGCAGGGATTGAACGTGCTGCTGCTCGAAGCGGGGCGCGAGATCACCCCGGCCGATTTCGATCCTGCAAGCAAGCCAAAGCGGGTGCCGCCCATCAACATCATGGAGCGAGCGCTCGCCACCTTTGGTGGGCAATCCGTCCAGTCGAAGGCGGCCTTCTTCCGGGGCATGCTGGGCAAGTTCTATGTGAATGACCGGCACAATCCCTATACGACGCCGAGCGACGCACCATTCGTTTGGATCCGTGGCCGGCAGGCCGGCGGGCGCACCCACACCTTCGGCCGCGTCCTGCTCCGTTGGACAGACGACGACTTCAAGGCGCAAAGCCGCACCGGAAAGGGTGTGGATTGGCCGATTTCCTACGCCGATCTCGAACCCTTTTACGATGAAGTCGAGGAGTTCCTTGGCCTCTATGGCAATACCGACGGCGTCTCCACGCTGCCCGACGGCAAGTACAAGGGGCCGGCTAAGCTCAGCCCGGCAGAACAAGACTTCAAGCGCACGGTCGAAAACAAATGGCCCGAGCGCCACGTCGTTGCCTGGCGTTCGCTCGCACCCTCGCCAAGCCGGGTGCTGCGTCCGCTGGAAGAAGCCAAACGATCGGGACGTCTGACTATCCGCTTCAACAGCATCGCCCGCCGGGTTGTTACTGAAGGCGGCAAGGCGACGGGCGTCGAGATCATCGACGCGATCACCTATGAGCATTCGGTGGTCAACGCCGCCCACGTGGTTGTCTGCGCGTCGCCGATCGAAAGCGTGCGGCTGCTCCTCAACTCTGCTTCCGGTGATCATCCCGGTGGCATTGGTAATTCGAGCGGCCAGCTCGGGCGCTACTTCATGGACCAGATCCCCATGCTGGGCCTTGGCATCTACCCCAAAATGAAGGGCGGCTGGAACGGCGATGATAGCCAGCCCGCCGATCCGTTCTACGATGCCTCAGGTGGCATCTTCATTCCGCGCTTCGAGAGCACAGGTAATTCTGCCCCGCGTGCCGATTATGACTATCAGGGCGCGATCGGGCGCGGTGGCTCTTCCGACGATCCCGCTTCGCTCCTGTTCTTTGGTTTCGGCCTCATGCAGCCGCACGCCGATAACCGCGTCACGCTTGACCCCTCCCGCAAGGATCGCTGGGGCATCCCGGCCCCGCATATCCGCTGCAAGATCCAGCCCGAGGACGCAGCGCTGCTGGAGCGGCAGGAAGCCGCGTTTGTCGAAACAATCAATGACGCCGGCGGGCAGGTCGAGTTTCTCGGCTCGCCTCGCGGCATAAGGGAGTGGGGCCGCGGCGCCTACCCCGATGCCGATCCCGTGTCCCGCTTTCTGTTCAAGCGCTTCTTCAAGCAGGTCATGGTCATGGGTGCGGCGATCCACGAAACCGGTGGCGCGCGTATGGGCGCGTCCCCCGAGACATCGGTGCTCAACCAGTGGGGGCAAGTGTGGGACGCTCCCAACGTTTATGTCACCGATGCCAGCGCCTTTGCCGGCAGTGGCGTCACTGGCACGACCCTTACCATCATGGCGCAAACAGTGCGGGCATGCCGGCATCTATCGAGTGAGGCCTCACGTGCGGCATACCGTCCGTGAGCGGACATGCCCATCTGAGCCCGCAGATGGAGGGTGCTAGTCCACGAGCCGATATCCCACGCCCGCTACGTTAAGAAGGTGCCGCGGCATCTTTGGGTCGGTTTCGAGCTTAGCCCGCAGTTGCGCGATGATGACACGCAGATATTGCACATCCTCACCGTGCGCCGAGCCCCAGACACTGGTCAGAGCCTGCCTGTGCGTGACGACCTTGTTGGCATTGACCGCCAGCAACGCGAAAAGGTCGAACTCCTTGGGCGTCAAATGCACGTCGATGCCTCCGACAGACACGAGGCGATGTTCGAGATCCAGCCGGATCGAACCAAAGTTCTGGATCGATGGCACCGGCTCGGTCGACTGCGTAAGACGCAACGCGACCCTGATACGCGCCAGCAGTTCCCCGATGCCGAATGGCTTGTCGACATAGTCGTTGGCGCCTAAGTCGAGCGCCGCGATTTTTTCGATTTCCCCTTCGCGCGCCGACAACACGATGATCGGCACAGATGAAAACGCCCGCACTGATTCGATCACGGTCTTGCCGTCGCCATCGGGCAGGCCGAGGTCGAGCACGATCAGCGCCGGGGCGCGGGTGGCAGCGAGGCGCTTGGCTTCGGCGGCCGTGGCGGCGGTTTCGACATCGAAGCCGGCGGCGATCAGGGCGGGTTTGAGGAAGCGCTGGATCTGCGGTTCATCATCGACCACCAGAACGCGTTGCAGCATCAGTTGTCCCTTTCGGCAAGCGGCAGGCGCAGGGTGAAGCGGGTGCCGCGCTTGCGGACCGCGGGGCTCGTTGCCTTGATGGTGCCGCCCATCGCGGTCATGAGGCCACGGGCGATTGAAAGGCCAAGACCGGTGCCGGCGGGGCGGCCATCGCCCTTGGCGCGACGGTAGAATTTTTCGAAGATCTTTTCGAGATCGGCCTCCGGGATGCCCTTACCGGCATCGGTGACGGAGATGGCGGCCAGCTTGCCTTCGGCCTTGGCGAATACGGCGACCGGCTGGTCGGCGCCGCCGTATTTTCGGGCATTGTCGAGGAGGTTGAAGAGCACCTGTTCGAGGAGGGTAGCGTCGCCCAAGGCATGTGGCAGGTCGGGCGCGAGGCTGAGCTCGATTCGAAGGTCGTTGTGGAGGCGCCTGGCGCGGGCCGTGGCGGCGTCGATGATGGCGGGGAGATCGATGGGTTCGCGGCGGGCTTTGACGATGCCGGCTTCGATGCGGGTCATTTCGAACAGGTTGGCGACGAAGCGTTTGAGGCGGCCGGACTCTTCTTCGATCGATAGCAGGAGGTCGTCGCGGGTCTCGGCGGGGAGTTTGTCGCCGAGCTGGCGGAGCGTAGTGACGGCGCCAGTGATGGAAGCCAGCGGCGTGCGCAGGTCGTGCGAGAGCGACGAAAGAAGCGCGGCCTGCACCTTTTCGCCTTCGCGCGCCACCGAGGCCTGAGCACTTTCGCGGCTGAGGCGGGCGCGATCGAGGGCAATGGCGGCCTGGTCGAGCAGCGCGATCCAGGTGCGTTCGTCGTCGGCGGGGAGTGGCGCGTCACCTGGCCCCATGCGCAAAGCGGCGACGCCGAAGATGCGCTGCGCCGAGATGATGGGGCGGAAGAGGTAGCGCACTTGCGGCAAGGTGCCGGTAAGGAAGCCGGCGGGTTCGCGCTTGTCGAAGGCCCAGCGCGCAGCGGTAAGTTCGGTAAAGTCGAGCGCCTGGTCGGGTGGCCAGGCGGAGGTGGGCACGAGTTCTCCGTCCTCGTTTGCGGTGAGGACCACGACGGGGCGGGAGAGACTGGAATGAAGGTGGCTGGCAATGGCGTCGAGGACGCTGTCGAGCCCGTGCGCGCCCGAGAGCTTGCGGGAAAAATCAAGCAGTGCCTGCGATTGGCGCGCCTGCTGGCGGGAGAGGTCGGCCTGTTCGCGCAAGCGCGCGGCGAGCTGGCCTGAGGCGAGCGCCACGGCAATGAAGATCACCAGCGACAGAACTTCCTGCGGCTGCGCGACGGTCAGTGCGCCGGTCGGCTCGATGAAAAAGAAGTTGTAGGCGACAAAGGACAGGCCGGCCGCAAGCAGCGCCGAGAAGCGCCCGGCGATCACGGCCGACAGCAGGACGGCTGCGAGATAGAGCATCGAGAGGTTCTGCAGCGCGACAAGGGCATTGATGCCGAGGCCGAAAAGGGTGGTGGCGCTTACCGATACGAGGGGTAGTCCGAGAGTTAGCGCCCATTCTGGAGCGGTCAAAGTCCTTCGTGACTTGCGCGTTTGAGGTTCAGGCTCGCCCGGAACGACATGAACGCCGATGTCGCCGGCGCGGCGCAGGACGGCGTCGGGCAAGGAGCGGCGGAGCCAGCGCCGGCCGGCGGGTCGGCCGATGACGATCTGGGTGATGTGCTCGCGCCGGGCAAGGCGCAGGATGGCTTCGACAAAATCGGCAGCGGTTTCGCGGCGCGTTTCGGCGCCAAGGCGCTCGGCTAGGCGTAGCGTTTCTTCCAGCCGCTCGGCATCTGCGGGTGACGGCAGGGCGGCGCCGGGGCGCGCCATTGAGACGACCAGCCAGCGGGCATTGAGGCCAGAAGCAAGGCGGCTGGCAATGCGCACGACTTTTTCGGACATCTGGTCGGGGCCGGCGCAAACGAGCAAGCGTTCGCCGGTGGCCCAGGGTCCGTCGACGGCACTTTGGCGAAGGAAGTCGACCATCTGGTCGTCTACGCGATCGGCAGCACGACGCAAGGCAAGCTCGCGAAGGGCCGTCAGAGTTGCGGGCTTGAAGAAGCCGTCCACGGCTCGGGCGGCGTTATCGGGCAGGTAGATCTTGCCGGCATGAAGGCGCTCGATGAGCTCGGCGGGCGGCAGATCGACGAGGACGATCTCGTCGGCACTCTTGAGCACAATATCGGGGACGGTTTCGCGCACGGGCACGCCGGCAATGCGGGCGACGAGATCGCTGAGGCTTTCGAGATGCTGGATGTTGAGCGCGGTCCAGACGTCGATGCCGGCGGCAATGAGTTCGGCGATGTCTTGGTGGCGCTTGGGGTGGCGCGCCCCGGCTTTGTTGGAGTGGGCGAGTTCGTCAACGACGAGGAGAGTGGGCCGGCGGGCGAGTGCAGCGTCGAGATCGAACTCGCCATAGGCGGTGTTTTCAAGCCGCGGCAGGGTTTCGATGGCTTCGGCCAAACGGGCCGTGTCGCCGCGACCATGGGTTTCGACGAGGCCGATGACCACGTCGATGCCGGCGGCCCTGAGGGCCCGGGCGCGCTCCAGCATGGCGTAGGTCTTGCCGACGCCGGGTGCGGCGCCAAGAAAGATCGTCAGCTTGCCGCGGCTTTCGCGCGCGGCAAGCTGGAGCAAGGCCCTGGGATCAGGCCGATCTTTTTCGGTTTGGCGAACCATCTTAGTTCCCGAGGGGCGCGGCCTCGTCCAGCGCCAGATTGAGGCGCAGCACGTTGACGCGCGGTTCACCGAAGATAGCAAAGGTGGGCGCTTCGGTCACATCGGCGAGCACGGATAAGATGACCGATGCGTCAACGCCGCGGGCGGTCGCGACGCGCTCGACCTGTGCTGCAGCATTTTGAGGGGTGATGTGCGGGTCAAGGCCGGAGCCGGAGGTCGTCACCGCATCGGCGGAGGCGGTGGGTTTTCCGGTAGCAGTGACCGCCTCCCCTACCCGCTCGATCAATGCTGCCCCGGTTGGCCCGACGTTCGAGCCGCTGGAGGCAGCGGCATTGTAGGCTTCCGGTCCGGTGGCCGAAGGGCGCGGCCAGAAATATTGCGGCTGGCTGAAACTTTGACCAATTAGGTCGGAGCCGATGATTGTTCCTTCGTCGATGACGCGGCTCCCATTGGCCTGAGTGGGGAATGCGGCCTGTGCAACGCCCGTGATCGCGAGCGGGTACAAAAGTCCGGTCACGGCAGAGAGCAGGCCGAAAATTACGATGGCGGGGGGGATTTGAGTGAGCATGCTAGCCTCCTTAGATGATGCCGATGGCGGTGACGGCCATGTCCACCAGCTTGATGCCGATAAAGGGCGCGACGAGGCCACCAAGGCCATAGATGAGCAGGTTGCGGGAAAGGAGCGCCGCGGCGCCGACTGGACGGTATTTGACGCCGCGCAGGGCGAGCGGGATCAGTGCGACGATGATCAGGGCGTTGAAGATCACTGCCGAAAGGATCGCCGATTGCGGTGACTGGAGGCCCATGATGTTGAGGGCGCCGAGCTCCGGATAGGTCACGAGAAACAGGGCCGGGATGATGGCGAAGTATTTGGCCACGTCGTTGGCTATGGAGAAGGTGGTGAGCGCGCCGCGCGTCATCAGGATCTGCTTGCCGATCTCTACGATCTCGATGAGCTTGGTGGGACTGCTGTCGAGGTCGACCATGTTGCCGGCTTCGCGCGCCGCCTGGGTGCCGGACTGCATGGCGACGCCGACATCGGCCTGCGCGAGGGCCGGCGCGTCATTGGTGCCGTCGCCGCACATGGCGATCAGGCGGCCGCCGACCTGTTCCTTGCGGATATAGTCGAGCTTTTGCTCGGGCGTCGCTTCGGCGAGGAAATCGTCGACGCCGGCTTCGGACGCGATGGCGGCGGCAGTCACCGGGTTGTCGCCGGTGACCATGACCGTGCGGATGCCCATGGCGCGGAGGGCAGCGAAGCGCTCCTTGATGCCGGGTTTGACCACGTCCTTGAGATGCACGACGCCGAGCAGGCGATCGGCTTCGGCGACGGCCAGCGGCGTGCCGCCGGAGCGGGCGATGGTGTCGACGGCCTTGGTGAAGTCGGCAGGCGCCGTGGCGCGATCGAGGCCGACGAAGCGGAGCACAGCGTCGACGGCGCCCTTGCGGATGCGGCGGCCTTCGATGTCGATGCCGGATATGCGGGTCTGGGCGGAAAAGGCGATGGTCGCCGTGCCGTTGCCAACAATCCGCGGCTCGCTGAGGCCGAAGTCGGACTTGGCGAGGGCGACGATCGAGCGGCCCTCGGCGGTTTCATCGGCGAGGCTGGCGAGCAGAACGGCTTCGGCAAGTTCCTTTTCGCCGACACCGACGACGGGCAGGAATTCGGAGGCCATGCGGTTACCGAAGGTGATGGTGCCGGTCTTGTCGAGGAGGAGTGTGTCGACGTCGCCGGCGGCTTCCACCGCGCGCCCGGAAGTGGCGATGACGTTGAAGCGGATCAGCCGGTCCATGCCGGCAATGCCGATGGCCGAGAGCAGTCCGCCGATGGTGGTGGGGATGAGGGTTACGAGGAGCGCCGCGAGAACGGCGACGGACAGGTCGGTGCCGGAATAGGCGGCAAGGCCATAAAGCGTCACGACGGCAATGAGGAAGACCAGCGTCAGGCCGCTGAGGAGGATCGAGAGCGCGATCTCGTTGGGCGTTTTCTGCCGCTCGGCGCCTTCGATCAAGGTGATCATGCGGTCGACGAAGGTTTCGCCGGGCTTGGTGGTGATGCGCACCTTGAGCCAGTCGGAGATGACCTGGGTTCCGCCGGTGACCGCAGAGCGGTCGCCGCCGGCTTCGCGGATCACGGGCGCGGATTCACCGGTGATGGCACTTTCGTTAACGGAAGCAATGCCTTCGATGACTTCGCCGTCGCCGGGCATGAGGTCATTGACCTCGACCAGGACGATGTCGCCGAGCTTGAGGCTCGTGGCAGGGATGACCTCGCAGGCGCGGTTGTCGCGCTCGTTCGGAAACAGCAGTTTCTTGGCGAAGAGATCGGACTTGCTGCGCTTGAGCGACTCCGCCTGGGCCTTGCCGCCGCCCTCGGCGACGGCTTCGGAAAAGCAGGCAAACAAGACGGTAAGCCATAGCCAAAGGGCAATCTGACCTGAAAAGCCAGGCACTCCGGATTCCCCAAGCAATTCCTGGACAAAGAGCACGGTAACGAGGATCGCGACGATTTCCGTGACGAAGATCACCGGGTTGCGGATGAGCTGGCGCGGGTTGAGCTTGCGCAGCGCGTCGCGGAGGGCCGGCACGAGGATGGCCGGGTCAAGGATCGAGATGGATTTAGTGGACATGGAATGTTCCTAAAAGCTCTGGCCGGCGAGCATGACGAAGTGCTCGACGATGGGTCCGAGAGCCAGGGCCGGGAAGAATTGCAGCCCGCCCAAGATGAGAATGATGCCGATGAGGAGGCCGACAAAGAGCGGACGATCGGTCGGGAAGGTGCCGGAAGAGGCAGCAGCGCGCGGCTTCTTGGCGATGGCACCGGCGATGGCCAGCACGGGCACGAGGTAAGCGAAACGGCCCAGAAGCATGGCGATGCCCAGGGTCGTGTTGTACCAGGGCGTGTTGGCGGTGAGGCCGCCAAAGGCTGAGCCATTGTTCGCGGCGGCAGAGGTGTAGGCATAGAGGATTTCGCTGAGGCCGTGCGGGCCGGGCGTGAGGACAGAACTCGTGCCCCACTCAGTTACGGCAGATACCGCGGTGAAGCCCAGGATGGTCAGCGGCAGGATGAGGACGGCCAGCATTGCGAGCTTCATCTCGCGCGCCTCGATCTTCTTGCCCAAAAATTCCGGCGTGCGGCCGACCATGAGACCGGCAACGAACACCGCGAGGATGGCAAAGACCAAAAGCCCGTAAAGCCCCGAGCCGACGCCACCGGGCAGCACTTCGCCCAATTGCATCAGGAACAGCGGCACGAGGCTGCCGAGCGGGGTCAGCGAGCCATGCATTGCGTTGACGCCGCCATTGGAGAGGCCGGTGGTGACGGCGGCATAGAGGGCCGACATGGCCTGGCCGAAGCGGACTTCCTTGCCTTCCATATTGCCCAGCGAAGGGTCGACGCCCACCGCGGTCAGCAAGGGATTGCCGAAGGTTTCGGCCCAGTAGATGGCGCCGGTGCCGACGACCAGCATGATGACGGTGACGGAGAGCAGTGCCCAGCCCTGGCGGCGCGAGCCGACCATCTGGCCGAAGGCGTAGACCAGAGCCGAGGAGACGGCGAGCATGGCGATGATATTGAGATAGTTCGAGAAGGCGGTGGGATTTTCGAAGGGATGGGCGGCATTGGTGTTGAAGAAGCCACCGCCATTGGTGCCCAGCTGCTTGATGGCTTCCTGGGAGGCGACCGGACCAGTGGCGATGGTCTGCTGCGCGCCTTCAAGCGTCGTGGCGACAAAGCTGGCGTCGAGCGACTGCGGCACGCCCATTGCCACGAAAGCCAGTGCGACAACGATGGCGAGGGGCAGCAGCACGTAGAGTGTGGCGCGGGTGAGATCGACCCAGAAGTTGCCCAGTTCGCTCACGCCGGAGCGCATGAAGGCGCGGGTCAGCGCCATAGCGACGCCGATGCCGGTGGCGGCAGAGACGAAGTTCTGGACCGTAAGGCCCAGCATCTGGCTAAGATGGCTCATGGTGGTTTCGCCGCCATAGCTTTGCCAATTGGTGTTGGTGACGAAGCTCACGGCGGTGTTGAAGGCGAGATCGGGCGCGAGGCCCGGGAAGCCTTGCGGGTTGAGCGGCAGATAGTTCTGCAGGCGCAGCAAGAGGTAGAGGCCGAGGAAACCAGCGATGCTGAAGGCGATGACGCCGAGGGCATAGCCGAGCCAGGACTGCTCGCGTTCCGGTTTGACGCCGGCCAGGGCGTAAAAGCCGCGCTCGACGGGGGCGAGCACGGGCGAGAGGAAGGTGCGTTCGCCGGAAAAGACGCGGGCCATATAGAGGCCGAGCGGCTTGACCAGAAGGAGGACGGCGACCAGCACGAAGCCGATCTGCAGCCAACCGATAAGGGACATGATGGCTCCGGATCAGAAGCGTTCGGGCGCCAGCAGCGTCACCACGAGGTAGACGGCCAGGGCCACGGCGATGAGGAAGGAAATCGTGAGCATGGCGGTGCTCAAAGCCGATCAAGCGCTGCAGCATAGATCGCGAGGGCGATCAGGGTGCCGGCGCCGAGGGCGATAAAGGTAAGGTCAAGCATTTAGAGCCTCTGTTGTTGAGGCTCACCAAGTGCTCCCGGGCGCCATCAGCATTCCATATGGATTGCTGGCAAGTGGCGTAAGGATTTCATAAGAGCGCTGCTGGCTTCGCGCTCACGACGGCTGATTTGGGGAACCCACAATCATTGCGTGTAGGTCCGCAATGGGTCGCCGGCATTTCCGTTGAAGGCAGAGACGTCACAGACCAAGATACAGCTGAGATGGCGTTGCGCGAAAGCCAAGTTCAGGTCAGGCTTGCGCTAAAAGTGACCATCAGGAGTTTTCAGTGGCCGGATCGCCGCGGAACGCGTCCAGACCGAGTATGGGTTCTAGCTGTACAGGCTGGCCGGTTTGGGCAGCCTGGTAGATAGCTTCCATGAGCTTGTGGTCTTGGACGCCCTCTTCCCCCGGAGTGTAGGGCCGTCTGTCCTCGAGAACACACGTTGCCATGTGGTCGATCTCTTCGGAGAACTGGTTGGGTGCCTGGATGACCAGTTCCGTTTCCCCGTCGTTTTCGCCCTGGCGCTGGCCGATCAGCATGGACTGGCCTTCATACTTGTAGGCATTGGGCATGCCCACAGTCGCCTCAGCGAAGTTGAGGCGCTGGTACTTGTCATCCCGCGCGCCATAGCTGGTGAAGCAATTTGCCATGAAGTTGGACGGAAAGCGCAGCGTAAACGAGACGGTTTCCTCAACCTCCGCGAAGCGCGGATCGTCGGGCGGACTGTAGATGCTGGCCGAAATCTCGACCGGCTCTTCGCCGGTCAGAAAACGCGCCGTGTTGAGGCAATATAGCCCGATATCGGGCAATGATCCTCCACCGGCCATTGCTCGCTTATGTCGCCATTGCTGGGTTCCGTTCTCGGCAACCGTCTGAACATTGACCGCACTCATGCCGACCAACCGCCCGAACGTGCCTTGCCGCACAAACTGCTGCAACCGCCGGTTATAGGCTTCGTATTGAATACGGTAAGCAATCATCAGCTTGACGCCAGCCTGCGCACAGGCATCAACCATGGCTTGTGCATCAGCCGAACTCACCGAAATCGGCTTTTCGCACAGCACATGCTTGCCTGCGCGCGCCGCCCGTTCCGTATATTCACGGTGCATGCTGTTGGGCAGCACGACATAGACCACCTGCACATCTGGATTGTCGGCGATCTGGTCGAAATTGTCATAGCTGTAGCAGCTTTGCTCGGGAATTCCGTATTGTTCGGCCACCGTTTTAAGCTTGTCCGGTGTCCCTGAAACCAGCGCCGTCACCTTGGCCTTCTTGCATTCGCCGAAAGCCGGCAAGAGTTCCTCAAGCGAAAGGCGCCCTATTCCGACCAGGGCAAAGCCCACCCGCTCCTCCGGCGGAAGCGGCGCTGGCGGTGGTGCCGACGGCGCGTCGGCAGGGGCGCGCCAGTTCTCGAAGATGACTTTGTTGCCCACCACCTTACCGGTATCCACCTCGGTGGGGGGAAGATACTCGCCGGACTGCGCCAGCGCCGAACCGCCAAGCACCATGCCCGCGGCACCCACGCTCCCTATGCGCAGCATGTCACGACGGTTGATGCGAAACTGTTCACTCATCTCCCGCTCCCGATTCTGATCGCCCGCTTTGGCCAGGGCTGACACAGATTGTTCCTCACCAGGTGAGAGGGCGGAGAACTCGGCCGTTCGGCTGAACGGGGGGCTTACACCAAGCGATACGTTACCTCACCTGTCTGAGGCGCTTAATGATCGAGCTGGGATGCAGTTCCAACGCGCGGAATGCTCGTGCACGGCTTATGGCAGCTCGTAGGGTAGTTGTTCACGGGCGTGTTCGGGATTGCTTGCAATGGGGTCGGAAAGCAGGTTGGACGCTCGGGGGGCGAGGAGCGCAAGAACTGGTATTACGCCGTGCTTCGGGAAGCAGACGTTCATCTGAGTAACTGCCCAGGTAGCGGCTTCTCTTTAGGCCAAGCCTGCCCTTGAGCCAGCCTATGACCTAGGTGCCAATATCCGCGATCTCAAAGCGCTTGTCCTGCCCCGTCGAACAGCAGCGCGTCACCTGCATCGAATGCCAGGACGATGCTTTCGCCTGAATGGAGGGCGCGATCGCCGTCGAGCACCGCCATCAGCATCGTCCCGCTCGGCAGCGTCACGCTGATATTGGTTTCGTTGCCCAGGCGCTCGACAAGTAAGACTCGGCCGACGACGCCGCCATTGTCGGATTGCCGCAGCGCGTGCGGTCGCACCCCGAGCGTCACCGTCTCGCCCGGTTTGAGCGTCGGCTTTGCCACCGCGACGGTCGTCGCCGCCAGATCGTTGCTCGAAACGCTGACGCTATTGCCATTCACCGCATCCACTGTCACCCGGAAGAAGTTCATCTTGGGCGAGCCGATAAAGCCGGCGACAAAGAGGTTGGCGGGCCGCTGATAAAGCTCGATCGGCGACCCCACCTGCTGCACGACGCCGCCATCGAGCACCACGATCTTGTCGGCCAGCGTCATGGCCTCGACCTGGTCATGCGTTACATAGATCATGGTCGTACCAAGATCGTTGTGCAGCTTGGCGATCTCCATGCGGGTCTCCACCCGCAGCGCCGCGTCGAGATTGGAGAGCGGCTCGTCGAAGAGGAACACTTCGGGCTGGCGCACGATGGCCCGGCCGATGGCCACGCGCTGCCGCTGCCCGCCCGAAAGCTGGCTGGGCTTGCGATCAAGAAGATGCTCCATCTGCAAGACGCGGGCAGCGTCGCGAATCTTCTTGTCGCGCACATCCTTGGGCGTCTTGGCGAGCTTCAGCCCAAAACCGACATTGTCGTAGACGGTCATGTGCGGATAAAGAGCATAGCTCTGGAACACCATGGCGATGCCGCGGTCGCGTGGCTCGACCTCGTTGACCACCCGGTCACCGATCACCAGCTCGCCGCCCGAAATATCCTCGAGCCCCGCGATCATACGCAGCAAGGTGGATTTGCCGCAGCCCGAGGGGCCGACAAACACCACGAACTCGCCATTGTCGATCGAGAGATCGACGCCCTTGATCACTTCTACTTCGCCATAGCTCTTGCGCAGCGACTTCAGTTGCAGTCCGGCCATGTCGATTACCCTTTGACGGCGCCTGCGGTCATACCCGCCACGATCTGCCGGTTGAAGAACAGGAAGACGATGAGCGGCGGGATGGTGATCAGCAGGATATTGGTGAAGAGGAGGTTGTAGGCGGTGCTGAACTGCGATTGAAAATTGAAGAGCGTCAGCTGCACCGTCGCATTGGCATTGCCCGGTAGATAGTAGAGCGGGTTGGTGAAGTCGTTGAAGATGCCCACCGACTGCACCACGATATTGGTCACCGTCACCGGCCACAGCATGGGCAGGATGACGCGGAAGAACACATCGAGCGGCCGGGCGCCATCGATCACCGCAGCTTCGTCCATGTCCCTTGGAATGGTGGCGATAAAGGCGCGATAGAGGATGATCGAGAACGGCAGGTTATAGGCCACCTCGATCAGGATCATGCCGTGGATCGTGCCGAAGAGCTTTAACCCCTGCAGCACCCAGATGGTGGGCACCACGGCCGGTGGCACCATGAGCCCGGCAAGGATCAGGAACTCGATCAGCGGGTTCCAGCGTGTCCTGCGCCGCGCCAGCACGAAGCCGACCATGGCGGCAAACACCACCAGCAGCGTCACGCTCGCAACGGTGATGATGCTCGAATTGATGAAGGCGGTGATCATCATCCAGTTTCGGGTCTGCCCCACCTCGACGACATTGTCCCAGAGGTGGAAGCCCGCCGGCCAGGAGAAATCGCGTAATGCAGATTGCTGGCGATCCTTGAATGCCATGAGGATGATGAAGAGGAACGGGATCACGAAGACCACAAAGGTCGCGATGATCGCGGCAATGCCGCCGAGGAGGGAAGCGCGGTGTTTCATTCGTGTCCCTGCTTGCGGTTGAGGAACATGGTCAGCGGCACGACCAGGATTGCGATCAGCACGAAGAGCACCACATTGCCGGCGGTCGAGAGCCCATAGAACCCGGCCTGATATTGCTTGTAGATCACCGAGGCCACGGTGTCGGAGGCAAAGCCCGGCCCGCCCTTGGTCATTGCCCAGATGAGGTCGAAGGTGCGAAGCCCGCCGATAAAGGACAGCGTAATGACGGTAGCGGTCGCCGGCCGCATCAACGGCAGCGTCACGTAAAGGAAGTTCTGCCACTTGGTCGCGCCATCGATGCGCGCCGCCTCGTAATAGTCCTTTGGGATGGCGACGACGCCAGCGATATAGATGACTGTCGCGAGTCCCACGCCTTTCCAGACGTCGACCAGCGCCACCGAAAAAAGCGCGAGGCGGGGGTCCACAAGCCAGCCTGGCCCGGCAATGCCGAACAGCGCCAGCGTCTCGTTGATGATGCCCTGCGTTGGGTGCATCAGCACGGTGAAGGTGATGCCGACGCCCACCGTCGAGACCAGCACCGGGAAAAAGATCACCGAGCGCAGATAGCCGCGCGCCACGATCTGGCTGGTCAACATGATGGCGAGCGCCATGCCGATCACGACCTTCAGCCCCGAAGTGATCACCGCATAAAGCACGGTGTTGACAAGGCCGCGGATCAAGAATGGCTCGCGGAAGAATTGCGCAAAATTGTCGAGCCCAATGAAGACGCTGTCGAACAGCGTCCAGCGCGTCAGGCTGAAATAGAGCGATGCAAAGGTGGGCGCGAGAAACAGCACCGCATAGATGATCGCGGCCGGCAAAAAGAACCAGCCTGGGTAAGTCGAGCCGCGGCGCTTTCGGGCTGGGGCCTTCCCTTCCACTGTCGTGGCAGCAATTGCCGTCATGCGTATGTTGCTCCCGGTGGCGTCGTTGTCGCCTCCCTCCCCCTTGTGGGGAGAGAATGAGGGTGGGGGTGTTTTTTGGTCTGCAACCGGCCAGCCCCCACCCAGCTTTGCTACGGCCTTCGGCCTAGCGCCGCTACCCTCCCCACAAAGGGGGAGGGAGGGCAAGAGCCGAGATGTTGAGCCCTAAGACTTACCAGCCGGCAAGGCCGAGCTGCTGGGCCTGCTTGCGGACGTCCTCGTCGTAGAGCGCGGCGCCATCGGCGGCAGGGCGGATGCCGGAGCCGACTTCAACCGTGATCTGCTCGAGCGCCGGACCCTTGACGGGGCTCAGGAACTCGAGTGCCGGAGCGTTCTGGCCACCTTCCTGGAAGTAGGGCAGCATGTCGGCAACGGCCGGCGGCACGTCTTCGGGCAGTTCGCAGCCTTCGATCATGTAGGGGCCGGTGGCACCCACGGCCTCGTTGCGGATATCGCAGCCTTCTGGCGAACCGATGAAGCCGACGAATGCCTTGGCAAGTGCGGGATTGGCAGTGCTCTTGGCGATATAGACCGAGTCCGGCATCCAGGTGGTGAGGCCGTTGCTGTCGGCGCTGTCACCCGGCTGGGCGAAGAAGCCGACATCCTGGAGGTTGTCGGGCAGCGTTTCGGCAATGGCGCCGACGCCGAAGGTCAGCATCGGGTAGTGCGCGCCTTCGCCTGTTGCCACCATGCGGAGGCCGTCGGGATAGGTCGCGGCGCCGAAATCGGCATTGAGATAACCGGCTTCATAGACTTCTTGCAGCTTCTCAAAGCCGCGCAGCGCAGCCGGCGAGGTTGCGAACTTGGCTTCGTTGGCGGTGAACTTTTCCGCAAAGTCCGGCTCGGCAGCGAGCACGTTGAAAAAGTCGGCGAGGACGAAAAGCTGGCTGGTCCAGGTTTCGCCATAGGTCTGGATCACAGCCGTCTTGCCGGCCGCCTTGATCTTCTCGTTGTTGGCCATGAACTCTTCCCAGGTGGTGGGAATCTCAAGACCAAGCTCTTCGTAGATCGGGATATTGTAGAAGATGCCGCCGCCCATCGCCGGAGCGAACGGGGTGCCATAGACTTCGCCACCAGCCGATACCACCGACTTGAAGCTGTCCTGGATGCCTTCCTGCCAGGGCTCGTTGGTCACGGGCAGGAGGTTCTGCACCGGGTTGATGGCCTGGAACAGCGAGCCGGAATTGTAGAAGAACACGTCGGCCATGGCGCCGGTCGCGAGGCGCGTCTTGACGATGTTGTCGCCTTCGCCGCCACCAGGGCGCACTTCGATGTCGATGGTGACGTCCGGGTTCTGCTCGGTGAAGGCCGCAACCCAGGCTTCGGCAACGGCGACCGATTGCGGGCCGTTGTCGATCAGAAACTGCAGATTGCCCGATTGCTGCGCCTGCACGGCGCCTGCCGTCAGCAACATGCCGAGGGCGCTGGCGCCCATCAGGGCTGAAATCCTGGTCTTGGTCATTGGTCGTCCTCCCTTGTGGTCCGCCTTCCGGACCCTTGTTGAAACTGAAGTTGTCATGGCCCTAGGGCGTCGTGGCATTGACCTGCGATTTCGTCCGCTCCTGCCGTTTGGCTGGAGCAAAGGTGAAAGAAACAGTGTGCTTGCCGGGGCTTAGGGCGGCGCCATTGGTGGTTGTTGCGCCATCGAGCTTGGCATCGCGGTAGGCATCGGCCAGTCGCAGCGTGCCACGCGTGCCTTCGGGCACTTCGATCTCATAGCGCACCTGGTCGCCGTCGACGGTCCAGCCGGCCCGGATGGTGCCCCTCGGGCTGTCGTGGTGCGCTTGAACCGGCGAAAGGCCGTCGAGCACGGTGGGCTCGAAGATGATGTGCTCGAAACCTGGCGCTTCCGCATCCGGCCGGAACCCGGCAACCCCTTCCAGAAGCCACTGGCACACCGCGCCATAGGCATAGTGATTGTAGGAGTTCATCTGCGGATTGTAGATCGTACCGTCAGACTGGATGGCGTCCCACCGCTCCCAGATGGTCGTTGCGCCCATCTTGACCTGGTAGAGCCAGCCCGGAACTTCTTCCTGAAGGAAGACGTCGGCGACGAGGCCCCATTCGCCAATCTTGACCAGTGCCGGCAGCAGCGCCGGCGTGCCGATAAAGCCGGTGCCGATGCGGCCGTCGGAGCGCGCGATGGCGTTGCGGAAGTAGCGCTTGGCGGCCTCCTGCTTGTCGGCGGGGATCAGGTCATGGAGAAAAGCCAGCGCATAGGAGGTCTGGTCATCGCCCCCTACGCGGCCTGCCGCGGTGATGAACTCACGCTGGAACGCGTCGCGCACTTGGGCGGACATCGCCTCGAAGCGGTCAGCGACATCCGCCTGGCCGGCAATGCGCGCAATCTTGGCCACATGGCTTGACGCGATAAAGAGGTAGATCGTGGCCGACGCCTCATCGCTGATGGTCGGCAGCGGCTTGGCGCTGGGGCCGCTCGGCTGCAGCCAATCGCCGAAGGAAAATCCGCGAGCGCCCCATTCGCGCGGCGGCTGCACGATCGGGCCATCGCTGATCGACCAGACGAAATCGACCCACTTGATCATGCTGGGCAGCGCTTCTTTCAAGAAATCCACGTCGCCGTAGTGAAGGTAGAGCTGCCACGGCACGACCCAGACCGCATCGCCCCAGCCGGTCGAACCGTAGAAGCCAGGATAGTGCTCGGGCTTGAGGCGCGTTGGATCGGGCACCACATGAGGCACCGCACCGTCTTCGCGCTGGTCGGCCATCACGTCCCGCATCCACTTGCGGAAGAAGTTCTTGGTTTCTGCCAGGTACATGGCCGTGCTGGCGAAAACCTGCGCGTCGCCGGTCCAGCCCAGCCGCTCGTCGCGCTGCGGGCAATCGGTGGGAACGTCGATGAAATTGCCGCGCTGCGACCAGACGGTGTTGAGGAACAGGCGGTCGACAAGCGTGTTGCCTGAAGTAAAGCCGGCCTTGAGCTCGGTCACCGAACTGATCGGCACCGACACGACATTGCGCACCTCGGCCGTGCCCTCGACCGTGATGCGAGCAAAGCGGAAGCCGTGAAAGGTGAAGTGCGGGCGATAATGCTCATCGCCCTGCCCCGACAGCGTGTACTCCGTCCGAGCCTCGGCGGTCCGATAATTGACGTTGTAGAAATCACCATGCTTGTCGAGCACTTCGGCGTGCTCGACGATCACGCGAGCTCCAGCGTCGCCGCGCACCGAATAGGCAACATAGCCACCCACATTCTGCCCGAAGTCATAGACCGTGCCACCTTCTGCATCGGTCCAGTGCTTCACTGGACGGAGCGCATCGAGTTGCTGCACGCCGGTATTTTCCGCCGCCACCAGAGTACCGAAGTCGAAGTCGACGACGGCGCTGCCACTGGTCGCCTCAGGCGCCACACGCGCATCGAAGATCTCGCCGAAATAGATGCCGGATTTGCGCACCGGCAGTTCCCCGCTCTCCCAGCTGCTATCGGTTGCAACGACGACAGCGTCGCCTTTGCGCAATTCGGCAAGGGCGGCGATCTGGTCGCCATAGGTGTTGACGATGGGGAACTTGCCCCACATCAGCTGCGACCGATACCAGCCGTCAGCCAGCCAGATTTCAATGGTGTTCTCACCCGCGACCAGCAGGTCGGCAACCGGATAGGTTTGGTAGCTCAGGCGCTTGTCATAGCTGGTCCAGCCGGGTGTCAGGACATCCGTGCCGACACGCTTGCCATTGATGAAAACGATATAGAGGCCAAGCGCCGTGATGCGCAGTTCTTCGGAACCGCCGATCGCATCCACGGAAAAACTCTTGCGCAGGAAGCTGGCAGGCGTGCTGACGCCCTCGTCCGCCAAGGGGCGAACCATCTTGGCTGTCCAGCCGGAGACCGATGCTGCTGAGCCATGCGCAAGTGCTGCGTCGTACACGCGTAAAACCTCCCAAATCCGCCGCTTGACGCGGCTGTATACTGTTCTACGTGTAGCGTTCTACATTCTGATGCGAATTGCAATAGCCTTTCGCGGCGGCTAAGCGAAGGAGCTCCGGAGAACGATTTAAATGGCCGAAATTAAAGCCCCGAAACGGCCAGGACGCGTGACCATCCGGGATGTGGCATCCGATGCCGGTGTATCGGTCGCCGCCGTGTCCAAAGTCTTGCGCGATGCTTATGGTGTCAGCGACTCGCTGCGTGAAAAAGTCCGCGTCTCGATGGACAAGCTGAGCTATCGACCGCTCGCCTCTGCCCGCGGGCTGCGCGGCCGCACCTATACGCTTGGCATCCTCTTTCCGGACATGCGCAACCCGTTCTTCGCCGACATTTTCGACGGCGTGACCTCCGCCCTTGCCCGTACCCAGTACCAAGCTATGCAAGGGGTGTCCGTTCATGCCAACGAGCTGGTCGATGCTATGATCGACCGGCAGATGGACGGTTTCATCCTCATCGGCCCCAATGAAGAGTCGCTGCGGCTCGTTGCCCTCGCCAAGCGAGTGCCACTGGTGCTGGTCGGCCACTACGAACCCGGTGCCGGCCTCCTCGACACCGTCAACAACGACGACCAGCTCGGCGCCAAGCTCGTGGTCCGGCACCTAGCGACAAACGGCTACCGTCGCATCGCCATGGTCAGCCTCAACCAGGAACCGTCCACCATCATCCGCCAGCGCGAATTGGGATACCGCATCGAGATGATGGAACAAGGCCTCGGCACCGCCATCCAGATCACGCGCTCTTCGCAAACCCTGCGCGACGTGCAGAGCGCCATTCGCAAGATCCTCGAAAGCCCCGATCGGCCGGATGCCCTCTTCTGCTGGACCGACCTCATCGCCATCGAGGCGATCAGCGTCGCCACCGACATGGGTCTCTCCATTCCCGGCGATATCGCCATCGTGGGTTATGACAACACGATGTACTGCGACTTCGCGCAGAATCGGCTGACCAGCGTCGACCAATCCGGTGAACTCCTGGGCCTTCAGGCCGCGCGCCTCCTGATCGAACGTATTGAAGGCCGCACCGAGGCAGAGCATTTCGTTGTCACCCCCCGCATCGTCGCCCGCGCCAGCTCCCGCCGCAGCTAAGCCGGCCGCACCCGAATGGCCAGATACGGCCGTACCGGCAGTTTCACCGCAAAGGCCGCAGCCGGCTCGGTCTTGAGCACCACCGCCCCATGCCGCACCGGATGGTTCGCCGGAGCCGGCACGATCTCGGCCGGCTCGATGGTCATGTTCCAGGTGTCGATCACCTCCACCCGATACTCCCCGTCATCCTTGGGCAGGCCATAAGGCCAGATCGCCGGCTGATGCTCGCCGAGGTAGAGAATGGTCGTGTCGCCATCCCGCGCGCCCGAGATGCGCCCGCTGAAGCGGACGCTGGCGTCGATCGGCTCGAACCCATTGACCGCGCTTTCCTCGAGCACATCGCGCAGGAAGCCGATCCGCTTCCAGGCCTCGCCGTGCAGTTCCCCGCCCTTTGCCCACCAGATCAGGTCCTCGGGATGGGCGAATGTTTCGCCATGCCCGGCATAGGCGCCGCGCAGCGCCATGGTCCAGAAGCGGTGCACCAGCTCCTGTGCCGAAATATTGCCCCAGGCCTCGACCAGGTCACCCTCATATTCGGGCTCGTCGTTGACCACCGGCTTGCCCCAGGTCTGCCGCCACTCGCCGGTTCGCTTGACGTCCCAATGCTGCATGCAGACATGGCTGACCCAGGGCTTGCGATGATCGTAGCTCGCGGCAGGCGCGCCATTGTGGATGGAGCGCAGATGCCCGACCGGGTCGTTTTCCTCGATGATGTGGAAATAGCGGTCCCACTGGTGCATCGGCTTGGTATCGAGCATGAAGTCGTATTCGTTAGCCAGTGACCACCACACATTGCTGAACGCCGCCAGCCGCGCCGTCAGGTAGGCGACATAGCGATAATCCTGCGCCTCGCTCATGCCGCTATAGTTCCACCGGTCGTAAGGGTGGAAGATGATGACATCGGCCTCGATGCCCATTTCACCCAGCGCCCTCACCTGCGTTTCGAAATGGCGGAAACTTTGTGGGTTCGGGCGATCGAAATCGAGCGCGCCATCAGCACCGCGCACAAAGACATCATGCAGCGGCTGATTGGTGTTGTAGGGATAGTCCTTGGGAAAAAGGCCCATGCGCACCTTGTTGAAGCGCGTCTTTGCCAGCGTGCGCAGCGTCTTTTCCTGCTCGCCGAGCGGCTGGTGGGTCCAGGCATAGCAGGTGGTGCCGAAAGGCAGGAATGGCGTGCCATCGGCATGGGCAAAGTGGAAGCGGTTCGCCACCCGCACCGGACCGTGCTTTCCGGGCCGCGGCGCCACCGCTTCGAAGCCACCCTCTTGCCGGTCAAGCGCAGGCGCATTGGAGCGCGTGGTAAAAGTCCAAGGACCCGGATTGTCCGGCATGAAGCGAACTTTATAGAGGCCGTCCCCATCGTAAAAGCCAGGCACCCGCACTTCCCGTGCATGCTGGGAGAACACGGCCTCCAACTGGACATCGAGAAACGGATTGCCCTCGCGCGGCCCCTCGAAGCTGGCTTCGAACATGTCCCACTGGGCGACGGTGGCGGTCATTGGCATCTTCTTTCGTTTCCAAACCCCCGATATCTTCCCGGCCTTGAGCCGGGATCCATCTTGAGATTTCAGGCTGGACCCCGGCCTTCGCCGGGGTGACATCGTGCAGGGGAGGGCGCGAGTGCCATTTGCCCCCCCGCTAAACAAAAGAGCCGGACCTTCCGGCCCGGCTCCGTCATTCTATTCGTTCAGCTTAATCAGCCAGCGCAAAGGTTTCGAGACTGCCTGCATTGGTCTCGTCGATCAGCACGCAGTCCATCGAGATCTTCTCGTCCATGCCGGTCGAGCCTTCCTTGAGGTACTTGTCGGCCAGTTCCACGGCCCACTGTGCCTGGCGGTAGGCCGGCTGCAGCACGGTGGCGTGGATCTTGCCCGAAGTGATGGCATCACGCACATCGTTGGAGCCGTCGAAGCCGACGACGATCACGTCGTTGCGACCGGCGGCTTCGAGGGCTGCGAGCGCACCCATGGCCATCGTGTCATTGCCGGCGATCACGCCCTTGATGTCGGGATTAGCCTGGAGGATCGATTCCATCTTGGTGAAGGCTTCGGTCTGGCTCCAGTTGGCCGACTGCTGCGCCACCATCACGAGGTCCGGATATTGGTCGATCACGTCATGGTAGCCGGATGAACGGATACCGGCATTGGTGTCGGATTCCTTGCCTGTCAGCTCGACATAGTTGCCGGCCTCGCCCATGGCTTCGACGAAGGCTTCGGCACCCAGCGTCGCGCCCTGGTAGTTGTTGGAGACGATCTGCGCCACGGCAACGCCGGTGGCGTTGATTTCGCGGTCGATGAGGAAGCTCGGAATGCCCGCATCCTTGGCCTTCTGCACTGCAGCGACCGAAGCGTCGGCGCCGGCATTGTCGAGGATGATGGCCTTGGCGCCAGCCGCGATGGCGGTGTCGATCAGTTCGTTCTGCTTGTTGGCGTCGTCATCGTGCGAATAGACCTGGGTGGTGTAGCCCAGTTCTTCCGCCTTGGCCTGCGCACCGTCGGCTTCTGCCTTGAAGAATGGATTGTCGTGGCTCGGGGTGATGATCACCACCAGTTCGCCATCCTGAGCATGCGCCGGAATGGCGAGCGCCACGCCAGCCATTGCGCCCAGCGCAAGGGCAGCAAAAGTCTTCATCAACTTCATTTTCGTCCTCCATGACCAAACGGGTCGTTCGCAGTGCAAAGCCTTTTCGGCTGCTTCGTATTTTTTGCGTTTGCTGATGTATGCAAACAAATCGCAAAGTGTCAACGAGAGTTGAAGACGATTGACGCAGCAAAACGCTTCAGCCGGAAAAAACCCGCCAGAGGGCAAGCGCAACGCTAACAGTCTGCTAGCAAACTGCATCGTGACGTGAAGATGATGCGAGTGCGAAAAGCGCGATCAGGCCGCGATGATGACCTCGATGCCGCGACGCTCGAATTCGGCGCGGTCCGAGTCGGAAATTCCGTCATCGGTGATAAAGCCGCCGATCATGTCGAGCGGCCCGAGCGAGGAAAACGAGGTGCGACCGATCTTGGTGCTGTCCGCCACGAGGTAGACCTTCGAAGCCGCTTTGATCATGGCGCGCTTAACGTAAAGGTCGGCCATTGCAGGGAAAGTCAGCCCCGCCTCGAACGAAACAGCGGCTGTCGCGAGGAACAGTTTTTCGGCAAAAATGCCGTTGAAGAAGTCGCCCGACTTCTCCCCCGTGACCGAAAGCGTCGGCGCCTTGAACAGCCCACCCGACAGGTGCACCGCCATGCTGGGCAAGGCGCCTAGCATCAGCGCAATGTTGATTGCATTGGTGATGACGTTGAGGTTTTGGTGGCCGGTCAGGTTGTTGGCAACCTCGGTGGTTGTCGAGCCCGCATCGAGGATGATGGTCTCGCCATTGTGCACCAGCCCTGCCGCGGCGCGGCCGATGCGCTTCTTTCGGTCCATATTGGTGAGGTGCTGCAAGGACATGGACTGCACTTGCTGGGGCACGGACTTGAGGTAGGCGCCACCATGTTCGCGCACCACGAAGCCGTCATTGTCGAGGCGTTCGAGATCCTGACGGATCGTCGCCTCGGACACAGCAAAGGCCTGCGACAGGTCGCGCACCCGGGCGCTGCCTTCTTCCTGCAGCCATTCAAGGATCTTCATGCGCCGCGGCTCGGCGAGCAGGTTCTGGCGCGAACCTTCGGGCTCGGCGGCCTTGCGACCCCGTCTTGCCACTGCTGCAGTCCTGCTTTCAGCCAAGGCGCACCCTCTCGATATCAGTGCTCCGGCTTAACCCTGGCGGGTGTTGGCGGCAAGTCTGCGCTGCAACTGATCGAGCACCACGGCCGCAATAATCACCAGTCCCTTGATCACCATCTGCCAGAATTCGGAAACACCCATCATCACGAGACCATCGGAGAGGACGCCGATCACAAAGGCGCCGATAATGGTGCCGCCGATCAAACCGCGCCCGCCCGACAGCGATGTCCCGCCCAGAACAGCCGCCGCGATGGCGTTGAGCTCAAACGTTTCCCCGCTCGCCGGATGGCTGGCAACAAGCTGCGAGGAGACGATCAGCCCCACCACCGCAGCGCAGAAACCGGAGATCATGTAGACCGCGATCTTGACCCGATCGACGCGTACGCCGGACAGGGCCGCTGCCCGCTCATTGCCGCCCACGGCGTAGACCTTGCGGCCGAAGGGGGTGCGCTGGGCGACATAGGCGGCGATCAGCGCCAGGATCACAAGGATGATGACGGATACCGGCACGCCCAGCACATTGCCCGAACCGATGATGGGATAACCCTGGTTGCCCAGCTCCTCCTTGCCGACGAGGTTGGAGAAGGTTGCGCCGCCAGACAGGAGCAACGCCGCGCCGCGGGCGACGTAGAGCGTGCCCAGCGTGGCGATGAAGGGTGCCACCCCCAGTTTTGTGACCAGTAAGCCGTTTACCGCCCCGATCGCCGTACCCACCAAAAGCGCGATGCAGATCACTTCGAGCACATTGGGGTAGACGATGATGCCCAGCATCGGCAGTTGCAGCCCGTGAGCCAGCAACCCGCCCGCCACCATGCCGGTGAGACCCACGATCGAGCCCACCGAAAGATCGATGCCGCCGGTCAGGATCACATAGGTCATGCCGATCGCAAGGATGGCGTTGATCGCCACATGCTTGGAGATGATGATCGCGTTGGCGACGGAAACAAAGTTGGGCGCCATGAATGCGAAGAACAGCGTCACCACGATCAGGGCGATGAAGGTGCGCAGCTTAAGCAGAAGCAGCAGGGCCGAGGTGTTGCCGCTGGGGCCGGACTGAACGGTGGCGCTGGCAGTGGACATGATGGCTCCTCAGGCGAAAGCGGGTTCGTCGGATTTGAAGGTCGAGGCGCGCACCAGCGCCTCGTCGGTAGCGTCTTCGGCGCGCAGATCCGCGGTGATCCGGCCATAGGCCATCACCAGGATGCGGTCCGCCACCGCGTGAGTCTCTTTGAGATCGGAGGTCGTATAGACGATGCAGAGCCCCTTGTCGGCCAGGTCGCGCATGGTGGAAAACACTTCCGCCTTGGCCCCGATATCGATGCCGCGGCTCGGTTCGTCGAGCAGCAAGACCCGCGGCTGCGTCAGCAGCGACTTGCCGATCACCACCTTCTGCTGGTTGCCGCCGGAGAGCGAGGTGATCGGCGCGTCCGGTCCTGCCGTCTTGATGTGCAGCTGGCCGATGATCTCCTGCAGCAGCGGCTTTTCCGCTGCCTTGGAGATCGAGAAAAACCTGGTGAAGCGCTTCAAACTTGCGAGCCCCAGATTGCCGCCGACGGAGAGGTTCTGTACCAGTCCGTCGCGCTGCCGATCCTCGGGCACCAGCAGCAGCCCCGCCTTCATTCGGTGACTGACCGAATGCCCCGCCAGCTCCTTGCCATCGAGCCGCACCGAACCGGATGCCCCGGAGCGGAGGCCATAAAGGCTCTCGAACAACTCGGTCCGCCCTGCCCCGAGCAAGCCATAGATCGCGGTGATCTCAGCGGGGCGAAACGACACCGACACATTGTCCACCGCCAGCCCATGGCCACGCCGCGGCAGGCTGAGGTTTTCCACTTCGACAATGGCGGGTCCCGGTGCGATCGCCGGCGGGCGCTTGGCCGCCACCGCTTCGGAGCCCAGCATCTTGCTGATGATCCAGGGAATGCTGACCTCGTCGCGCGGTGCGCTGGCGGCAAGGCGCCCGTCCCGCAACACAGTGAAGTGGTCGCCTATGCGGATCAGCTCTTCGAGCCGGTGCGAGATATAGATGATGGCGACGCCCGCGCGCTTGAGCTCGCCGATAACCTTGAACAACACTTCCACTTCCGAGGCGGAAAGCGCCGAAGTCGGCTCGTCCATGATGAGGATACGGGCATCTTCAGCCAGCGCCTTGGCGATTTCAACGATCTGTTGTTCGCCGATCATCAGCTCGGCGACTTCAGAATCCGGATCGATATCGTGCTCGAGCCGCGCCAGCAGGTCTGCTGCACGCGCTCGCTGCGCCGCCCGGTCGATATGGAAACCGGCCTTGGTAATGTCGCGGCCAAGGAAGATGTTCTCGGTGACGCTGAGGTTGGGGCAGAGATTGAGTTCCTGGAAGACGATGCCGATGCCGTTGCTTGCCGCATCGCGGATCGAGGCAAAGCTGACCGGCCGGCCCTCCATGGTGATGGTGCCAAGCGTCGGCCGCTCCACCCCGGCAAGGATTTTCATCAGCGTCGACTTGCCGGCGCCGTTCTCGCCGATCAACACATTGACCGCACCGGCATGAACGTCGAAGTCGACGTCCTGCAGGGCCACGGTTCCGGGGAAAGCCTTGGTAATGGCACGAGCGCTGAGGACGACCTCGCTCACGGCGCCACCTCGAGGCTGACCGGCGTGACCATCAGCGCATCCCCCGGCCGACTGACAGCGATGGCACCGGTAAAGGTCACCGTATCGCCCACCGCAACAGCCTCCGCATTGGTTCCGATGGCCTGGTAGGCCAGCGCGGTCAGGGCCTTACCGGCATTGGCATATTCGATCTGGTTGACGAAGTCCTTGAACGAGACGAAGGGCAGCGCATCGCGAACGCCATTGCCACGAATGACCGGCCCGATCTGCACCACCACCGGCTCGGCCAGACCATCCACGGCTACTTCCAGCGTCCCGGCACGAGACTCGGTGTTCTTGGCCGTGACCTCGCCGGTCCCATTGACCACAAAGCTCCAGGGAGACCCTTCCCCCGCGCGGTAACCGTAGCTCGTCCCCGCCCCTTCGAGATCTGCGACAATCGCCGGGATCACCTCGGTGACCGGGCGCGCGGATTCGGAAAAATACGGCAGCGCCTGCGAAGACCAGATACCTTCCGCATAGCCTGACGCATCGAATCCGGCCGGCACCGCAGCCTCCTCCTCGGCGATCTGCACGATCTTGCAGCCGGAAAGGGGCACAACCACCAAAGCAAGAGCTGCGAGCACAAAGCGCCGGTCGAACATGCAGCGAAACTCCTCGTTCGCGATCGCCGACCATTCCAGTTCATTGCGATTTTTTGCGATTTCACTGTTTTGCAGCAGCCACGCTTATCGTGTCAATGGCGAAACCGCCCCATTATCCGCATCTTCTTGGCTTTTCAATTTCGCAAAAATCGAAAGTTTTCGATTGCCGCAACGATTGTCGGTCGCTAGTTTGCGCCTCAACCGTTCGCCACCCCATCCGGCAGTGAGGACCCCAATTGAGCGCTCTAGCCTATGATCGCAGCAATGATCGCATTGCCGCCATTGCCGAAAAGGCGCTGTGGATTCGCCGTCGCAGCTTCCAGATGGTCTATGAGGCCGGGCAAGGTCATCCGGGCGGCGACTTCAGCGCCACCGATATCCTGGCAGCGCTTTATTTCGGCGTGATGCACTACAATCCCAAAGAGCCGCGCGATCCCGGCCGCGACCGCTTCGTCATGAGCAAGGGCCATTGCACCGGTGCCTTTTATTCGGTGCTGGCCGCTGCCGGCTATTTCCCCGAGGCGGACCTTGCGACCTATATGGAGCCGCTCTCCATGCTCAACGGCCACCCCAATCGCAACTACCTGCCCGGCGTCGAAACCAATACCGGCCCGCTCGGCCACGGCCTCCCCGTTGCGACTGGCATCGCCATTGCCGGCCAGATCGACAAGGCGGATTACCGCACCTTCGTCCTTACTGGTGACGGTGAACTGCAAGAGGGCAGCAATTGGGAAGCGGCGCTCACCGCCGGGCACCGCAAGCTCGAGAACCTGACGCTGATCGTCGACCGCAACCGCCTGCAGCAGGGCGCCCGCACGGAAGATACGGCCTCGCTCGACCCGCTCGACGACAAATGGCGCGCCTTCGGCTGGCACGTCGAAGTGGTCGATGGCCATGACCATGCCCAGCTGCTCGACGTGCTCTCCGCCTCCCCCAAGGGGCGCGGCAAGCCGCTCTGCGTTATCGCCAACACCTTCAAGGGCAAGGGCGTCAGCTTTATGCATGACAACGTGTCCTGGCATCACGGCGTACCCAACAAAGACCAATACGAACAAGCCATGCGGGAACTCGTCTGATGAGCGCTGCTCCATCCCACAAAGCCGGTCTTTTCGACTGCCGCGATAGTTTTGCCGCCACGATTGAAGCCTTGGCAGAAGCCGATCCGCGCATCGTCACCGTGGTCAGCGACAGCGTCGGCTCGTCCAAGCTCGGCGGCTTCCGCACCAAGTTTCCCGAGCGCATGGTCAATGTCGGCATCGCCGAACAGACGCTTGTCGCCGTCGGCGCCGGCCTTGCCAATGGCGGCAAGGTGCCCTTTGTTTCGGCCGCCTCCTGCTTCATTACCGGTCGTGCGCTGGAACAGGTCAAAGCCGACATCGCCTATTCCAATGTCAACGTGAAGCTGATCGGCCAGTCCTCCGGCGTCGCCTATGGCGAATTGGGCCCGACCCATCACTCGATCGAAGACCTGGCCTGGCTCCGCCTCTTCAACAACCTCAAGCTTATCGTTCCGGCCGACCCTTGGCAGACCGCCGAAGCGATCAAGGCCGCCGCCGCCTATGATGGTCCCGTTTTCGTCCGAGTCAGCCGCATGGCGGTTCCGGCGCTCGAACGCCCCGAAGGCGCAAGGTTCGAAATCGGCAAGGCCGAAACCCTCGTCGAAGGCACTGACGCCACCATCATCGCCAACGGCACCATGGTCCATCGCGGGGTCGCCGCAGCCAAAACCCTCGCCGCGGAGGGCATCTCGGCCCGCGTCGTCAACATGGCGACCGTCAATCCGCTCGACGAAGATGCAATCACCGCTGCCATTGCAACCGGTGCCATCGTCACGGTGGAAGAGCATTCCGTCCGCGGCGGCCTGGGCGGCGCCATTGCCGAAGTGGTTGCCACGACCGAGCCGGTCCCCATGCGCATCTTGGGCTTCCCCGGTTTTGTTCCCACCGGCTCGGCCGAATGGCTGTTCGACCATTTCGGGCTCAACGAAACCGGCATCGCCGATGCTGTTCGCCAGACGGTCGCGCGCAAGAAATGAGTGGCGAGCTGATCCTCGCAATCGATCAGGGCACCACCAATACCAAGGCCCTGCTTGTGGATGCCACCGGCAGCGTGCTGCACCAGGCTTCGGTGCCCAATGTGGTCACCTATCCCCAGCCTGGCTGGGCCGAGCAATCGGCCACGGCGCTGGTCAACGGCGTAAAGACGGTCATCGCAGAAGTTGTCCGCAAGGCCGGTGACGCCAACATCGCCGGCATCGGCATCTCCAACCAGCGCGAGTCCATTCTCGTGTGGGATGCGGCAACAGGCGAGCCCATTGGCCCCCTCGTCATCTGGCAATGTCGCCGCTCGGCCCCCAAATGCGACGCCCTCCGCGCCGCCGGCTATGCCGACACCATCGAAGCTAAAACCGGTCTCGCGCTCGACCCACTCTTCCCCGCCGCCAAGATCGCCTGGCTACTCGACAACACGCCCGGCGCCCGCGCCCGTGCGGAAAAGGGCGAACTCCGCGTCGGCACCGTCGACTCCTGGCTCCTGTGGAATCTCACCGGCGGCGCAACACACGCCACCGACCATTCCAACGCCTCCCGCACCCAGCTCTTCAATACCGAAACGCTGGCCTGGGACGCAGATCTCTGCACACTCTTCGGCGTGCCGCAGAACATGCTGGCCGAGGTCAGATCCTCCGACACCCGCTTCGGTGTCACCGCCGAAGGCACCACCGCCCTCCCCGCCCGCACGCCCATCCTCGCCATGATCGGCGATTCCCACGCCGCCCTCTTCGGCCACGGCGTCCGCACCCCCGGCACGGTAAAAGCCACCTACGGCACCGGCACCTCGCTGATGGCTTTGACACCCAACCGCGTCCGTTCCACCCATGGCATTTCCTCGACCATCGCCTGGAGCCAGAACGGTCAGGTCCAACACGCCCTTGAAGGCAACATCTCCGTCTCCGGCCAAACCGCCGCCTTCGCCGCCGAGTTTTTGGGCCTCGCTGACGCAGCCGCGCTATCTGCCCTCGCCGAAACCGTCCCCGACAGCAACGGCGTTGCCTTCGTTCCCGCCCTTGTCGGCCTCGGCGCCCCCCATTGGCGCGCCGATGCGCGCGGCACCATCACTGGCCTCTCTCTCGGCACAAAGCCCGCCCACCTCGCCCGCGCCGCACTGGAAGCCATCGCCTTCCAGGTCGCCGACGTTTATTCCGCCATGGAAGCCGACATGGACTCGCCCCTGGGCGAACTCCGGGCCGATGGCGGGGCCTCGCGCAACAAGACGGTGATGCAGTTCCAGTCCGACATTCTCGGCCGCCCGGTCGCTGCTGCCGCTGCGCCTGAAGTCAGCGCCCTCGGCGCTGCCGCCCTCGCCTTCTCATCTATCGGCGTTGCCATGCCGGGCGTCCATGCCGCCGGCCATTTTGCGCCGCAGATGGACGAAACTACCGCCCAAAAACAACGCCAGCGCTGGCAGTCCGCCGTGACCCAGACGCTTGCAACACCAGACCAACAGAACAGTGGAGGAACCCAATGACCAACCAGCGTTTTGGCGCCGGCATCTGGCACTTTGCGACCTATCTCGACCGCTACGCCACCGATGGCTACGGCATTCCGCGCAACATCATCGAAGCCATCGATCTCGCCGGCCAGGTGAAAGACCTCTCGGTCGTCGACCTCAACTGGCCCTATTTCGGCGGCGAGTTCTCCAACGATCAGATCAAGACGGCGCTCGATCGCAATAATCTGGGCGTCATCGGCATCACGCCCGAGATCTACACCCGCGACTTCGTCAAGGGCGCCTTCACCAATCCTGACGCCGGCATCCGCCGCAAGGCGCATGAGCTGATCACGGCCGCCTGCGACGTCGTCCGCTTCCACAAGGCCGATTACGTCAAGCTCTGGCCCGGTCAGGACGGCTGGGACTATCCATTTCAGGTCGATTACTCGACGCAGTGGCAGCGTTCGCTCGACGGCGTCGGCCAACTCGCGTCGGAAAACCCGGATCTCAAATTCGTCATCGAATACAAGCCGCGCGAACCGCGCGTCCGCATGAGTTTTGGGTCGGTCGCCCGCACCATTCTCGGCGTCGAAAAGATCGGGCTGCCCAATGTCGGCATCCTCCTCGATTTCGGCCACTCCATCATGGGCGGTGAATCTGCGGCCGACTCGGCCCAGCTTGCCATCGACCACGGCCGCCTCTTCGGCATGGACGTCAACGACAACTATCGTTCCTGGGACGATGACCTCGTCGCCGGCAGCCTCCATCCGATCGAACTCTTCGAATTCTTCTATGTGCTGAAGAAAAACAATTGGAACGGCGTCTGGCAGCTCGACCAGTTCCCCTTCCGCGAAGACAGCGTTGCCACGGCCACCCACGCCATCGACTTCCTCAAGGCCGCCGCCAAAGGTCTTGACGCCCTCGACATCGATGCCCTCCAGGAAGCCCAGAGCCGCCACGATGCCATCACTGCGCTCAAGATCGCACAAAAAGCACTCTTCGGCGCGATGTGAGACCTGCCGGCATGATCTTTGCGTTCAATGTTGATCTGACGCTGGATGCACGCGAGCATCTTTGAGCAGCGATACGAGCCCGAAGCTCCAGCAACGTCACCGCAAGTGTCAGCTAACAGGCGCTTTGTAGTCGCCTGTTAGTGTCCGCCACGGGGTCAAAGCGGACGGGCAACAGCGCGCATGGAATGATGCCAATCCTCAGCCAAACACCGGCTCGACTTTATCGAAATGACGAACGCTGAGCTGGAAAAAAAAGAAAGCGCCCTTTCGAGCGCTTTCCTTTCAGATTGGTTGCGGGAGCAGGATTTGAACCTGCGACCTTCAGGTTATGAGTTTGAGCAATAGGGTTACGGTCGACTACGACCTATCCGCAATCAGTACTATTTATTATGCAAATTCAATGACTTGATGTCCTTGTAAAAGCGTGGCACTACGTCCTAGCTACCCCTAGCGCGCTTGTACTGTGCTAGCACTGCGCTGGAGGATACTCACGTGCCGAGGCTTACCAAGGCTTACGTTGACGGGGTGAAGGCACCCGCTACTGCATACGAAATTCACTGGGATGACCGCGTCTCTGGCTATGGCCTGCGGGTAACGGCCAACGGGGTCCGAGCCTTTATCGCGCAAGGGCGGATCAAGGGAAAAGCAGTCATCATCACCATCGGCAGGTTCGGACTATTCACAGAGGACCAAGCGCGACGCAGGGCGCAGGCCATTCTGCAACAGATGCGGGATGGCATTGATCCGCGTGCCGCGAAGAAAGCGGAAGAGGCGGAGCGGGTAACGCTGCGACAGGTGATGGAAGCTTATGTCAACCGCCCCGGCAAACTGAAGCCCAGCAGCAAGGCCGAGGTTCGTCGGCACGTCGAACAGGTGTTCGCAACGTGGCTGGATAGGCCCATCGCGAGCATCACCGAGGACGACATTCGTAAACGGCACCGCGAGATGGCGACGAAGGGCCTCCGCGGCAAAGGTCCAGCACCCGGTCAGGCCAACCTCAGCATGACCACGCTGCGGGCGCTGATAAATTTCGCCAGCCGTCAGTATCGGCGCGCCGATGGCTCGCCCCTGTTCCTGTTCAACCCGGTCGATGTGTTGAAAGACCACTGGGCGAAGCTGGGTACCCGGACACAGCGCTATATCGACAAACGCGGCATCGGGACGGTCTGGAATGCGCTACACGATGCCCGCACATCCCCTAAGAACCAAGACGCCCTCGCCGGGATTGACTTGACGCTGTTCCTTCTGCTCACAGGAGCGCGGCGCAATGAAGGGGCGATGTTGACGTGGGATCGCGTCAACATCAGCGATGACCCCGCCGCGTGCTGGTGGCACCTGCCCGACCCGAAGAACGGGCGCGAGGTGTTCCTGCCATTGAACAGTCAGGCAGTGGCGGTGCTGCGGGAGCGGCAAAAGTTGACGATCAGCAAATTTGTTTTCTCGTCACGGTCCAAGACCGGGCATGTCACGGACCCACGTGCACCAATGGAACTTGTCAGTAAGATTGCGGGCAAGACCTTGAGTTGCCACGACTTGCGCCGTACTTACACGAATATCTCAATGCGCGAATGTTTGATCGAGAAGTTCCGCACCGACCTTCTGACATGCCATGTGCCCGCGCAGGCAGATGTGACCGCCCGCAATTACCTTGATCTGACGCGGCTCGATTGGCTTTATCCTGAGTGCCAGCGCATCGGAGACTGGATCGAACAGCAGGGACACATTACCGCGGGCGACAATGTGGTGCCGTTGCGTGCATGACGGCCGCCCGCACAGCCGCGATCCCGCATAGCGCTACCCCGCTGATGGCGCGGGGCAGTCCCTCGCTACAGCGCCACCGCAGCGGCGGCAGCGGGGCTACCTTAGTGACCAGTAGCGGCAGCGCGTTTCCTGCTGACAGCAACTACGCACTTGCACGATTTGCGGCCACCACGTTATCCTAACGGTATGACAACAGCAGCTCCCTCCAATAGGGAGTCGGGCACCCGCGAAGTTGGCTGCGATCCCCGCCGACGCAAATACGCGGGAGATCATAATGCCCCAGATGAAATTCGAGCAGCTCTGTGAGTTGTTCACGTATACCCCAAAGGGTCGCCCTCTAAAGGGCTTCGAAGTTGCCGAGCTGCTCGGCATCAGCATCCGTACAATCGAAGACTGGCGGCAGACCGGCGAAGGTCCGCGCTATTATAGCCCCACGGGCACCCGCCGTTGCTGGTATTCGGAGCGCGATATTCTCGAATGGATGGCCGCGGGCGCGAAGCGCAGCACTAGCGAAGCCGCATAACCGACCTCAAACCATTAAATGGCGCGGGGTCGGACGAATTTGGAATGCCTCTGCTTGTTTCACCCTAAAGCAGCTGCATCATCCAGCCCAACAAATGCGCCGCCAATATTGACGGCAGGGTGTGCCACCACCCTGCCCGAACAAAGGCAGTATTACCAATGGATGTTGGACGTGTAGCAGACCGCGGAGTCGGTCCGCAAATGACAAGGTTTTCAACCTTTAAGGCAATGCGCGTGGTGCGCCGTTGGCTTGTATGGAAAAAGGTGCCACAGCCAGACAAGAAACCCCTGAAGGTGCCATTCTACGTCAACGGCGCCACTCGTGGTTCGACTGATACGCCAGAAGACTGGGCGCAGCTTGCCAGCTACGACGATGCCAAGGCGGCGCTCGCACAACGCGGAAAAGATTGGGGATTGGCATTCGCGCTTGGTCCCGATGGCACAGGGGGCCACTGGCAGGGGATCGATTTAGACCAAATAGAAGTCAAGGGACTAGGGCGTCTCGCCAACAGATGGGTAAGGGAAGACCTCCATGACTGGGGTCACGTTGAGATCAGCCCGAGCGGAACCGGACAGCACGTCATCGGCTACGGCAGGCTGTTCGCAGCGCTCGGGTCGAACACCACCGGCATTGAAGCCTACTCATCGGGAAGGTTTTTCACCGTTACCGAGCGGGAAGTTCGCGCCGATAGTCCAGGCCATGTCGTCGACCTTGCCGAGTATGTAGAGCGCGAGCTTGCGCCACTACACAGTGTGGGCCGCGACGCACCTACGACGGGTAAGACAGTTGAGGTAGGGCGAGTTTCTGCCAAGACTGTCTCGGAATTACGGTCCGCGCTCCTGCACATGCGTGCAGACGAATATGATCTTTGGATTCGTATGGGCCTTGGGTTGCGCGAGCTGGGCGATGTAGGGCGTGAGCTTTGGCTTAGCTGGTCAGCTACGTCGGACAAGTTCAATCCAAAGGAGGCTTCTCGCAAGTGGGACGGCTTCGCTCCGACTAACACCGGCTATCAGGCCGTCTTCGCTGAAGCTCAACGAAACGGATGGGTCAACCCCGGGAGCAAGGCCGCGCAGCTCGCTCCCGCTTCCGGCGCATCAGGCTTTGGGAGGCCGCGCGATTTGCTGCGGCAGGTCATTCCACCGCCGTACGAGTTCGATGAAGTGCCACCGTGCATTGCTGATTTTGCGCGCGCCTACTCGAGCGCTACTGGTCATGACCAAAGCGGTGTCATCATCAGCGCCGTGACCGCTGCCGCTTCTGTCATTGATGATGGCTTTAAGCTGATGGTTCGCCCCCAATCGAATTGGAGCGTCTCAGCGCGCCAATGGGCGTTCCTGTGCGGTGGTCCTAGCGCGGGTAAATCGCCAGCTATTCGAGCAGCAACAGAGCGCATAAAGTCAATGCACAACGAGCAGTTTGACCGATGGACGAGTGCGTGTGAGGGGCTTGAGAAAGGTGAGCCCAGACCACCTCTGCCAGCGATGTACACGAGCGATTCAACAGTTGCCGCGCTTGCGGATGCCCTCGTAGCCAACGAGCGAGGGCTTCTAATGCTAACTGAAGAAATGTCATCTTGGATCGGTGCAATCGACTCTTCGAATAAGGGCGATGCGTCAAAGAATCGAGGGGACTGGTTGCAGCTCCGCGATGGCGGCCCCCGGCAGATCAACCGGGTCGAACGCGGTGCAATGCTAGTCAAAAATTGGGGGGTCTCCGTCCTAGCGGCGTGCACCCCAAATGGACTGGCCGATAACATGAAGTCCATGCCGGAAGACGGTCTTATCCAGCGCTTCGTCCCATGCATCTTGGCTGCACCCAATTTGGAGGCAGTTATTGGCGACGCGCGCGAAGCGACAAAGCTCTGGGGCGATTGGCTTGAATATGCATGGGGCGCCACGACCAGCACATTTCCTCGTTTTTTGACGCTTACTGATGAAGCTCGCCGCTTGTTTGATGCTGAGGAACTTCAAATCCGACGGATGTTATTGGCGACACAGGAATTCGCGCCCGCCTATGCCGCACACCTCGGGAAGCATCCCGGCATGTTGGCAGAAGTCGCGCTTGTGTTCCATGTGTTGCTTGGCCACCAGGCCACTGAGGTCGGTTCGGATGCGATGCATTATGCAATCCGGTATATGCGCAAGGTTCGTCGCCACGCATATGTACTCTATTCGACCATCCTCAGCAGCGCACCGGCGTTCGAATTGGCTCAGTCGCTAGCTCGATCCATCGTGGCGTGTGATGAGAAAGTGCCCACGGTGGGTCGTGACTGGATGACCCAGCACTGTCAGGCGTTCAAGAAGGCAGATGATCGCGTTCGCCGAGGTGCGGTTCAAATTCTTGAGGACGCCGATTGGCTTAACGCGCATGCTCAAGCAAGAACCTATGGCGGATGGCCCAGCAAATACAATGTCAACCCTCAGGTGTTCGATTTATTCGCACCTGAAGGCGAGCAATGGCGCGCTCGTCGCGCGGCGGTCAAGGATGCTATTGGGGAGGCAGAACAGTAGATCAGCACAGAGATAGCAGAGATCGACCAATGACTGCTTAATCTCTGCTATCTCTTCCTTGCGCGCCCCTTAAAAGGGGCTGCCATCATTTATTATGCACTAGGGCGCTGTGTACGTAATGCAGAGATAGCAGAGATGTTTTCAGACTGGCTTGCAGGACTCGTTAGCCTTCAACGAAAGCTGCTGCATTGATGCTCACTGCTTTCGGCAGAGCAGCACCAGCAGCCGCATTAGGGTTAGGGCCGCCACAAGGGTAGCGAAAAGCAAGGCCACCGGCTGCACAGGCGGCTCTCAGCCATCGCCACTAAAGGCTTCGCTTGGAACTGAGCCAATCCTGCTCAGTTCCCCTAGCTTCGTGAGGCCGGGAACGGTAGGGGCTTCGTGAACGATGGAGGCTCGAGCTGAAACAACCCCGGATAAAGGGTGTCACGCTCCGGCTCAAAGTTGCGAGTTCCAAGCCCCCAAAGATTATCGATGTTCCTGAGGTAGGTCTCCACTTTTTCGTCGGTATCGTTGATGATGCCTACAGGGTCAGTTTGGTGCGGCGACCCAAGCTGGCGATCGAATGTTCCAATCTCGGATGTCCAGCTATCAAATCCAAGGTTGGACGCAATCTCGCTTACTGCCTTGCGATACTGCTCCAGCGCTCCCCCGTCGCCGTGGAAGAAGAACCGGGAAGCGAGGATGACAGAAAGTAAGCCCTTGCGTTCGCCGACAAACTGGACCGGGGAGAGCAGGCCAGCCATATAGATGCGTTCGATAGCAGAAATGACGCGGGTATCATGGTCCTCATCCCAGATCACCGCGAAGTCGTGTATCTGCGGTGTCAAAAGCGGCTCGCGAATAACGTCGAGCCACTCAACGCTTCTCAGGACAGAATAGTGAGTACCCCGACCAAGAGAACCTACAAAATCAGGTTCATCATGCAGGCAGGAAAACAAAGTCGAATAAACTGGTAGAGAAACCATTCTCATCTCCGGGTCAGGGTTAATGTCGCAGCTGTCAACTGCAGCGAGGGAGTTTTCGGCTCCCGCGCCAATTCGCGCATTATAGCTAGGGACGACCCAACGCGACTTCAAGCACTTTTGGCAGCGCCAGCTGTAAAAGATTCTGCCCACCCAGCGGTTCGCTAGCGTCCAAGAAGGTGGAATGACCGAGATAAGGTCAGAAGCAGCAAACAGGACTTATTTGCCGACCATCAAACACATAGTTTGCTGGATGTCGTAGCGAGACCATTGAGAGCCTTCGATACTCCGCATGTAGCCAGGTCATATGCTAGCCCCCTGCATGCCGAGCTTTAAAAGCCAACCATTAAAGCCACCGCGTCAGCCTTGCGGCACATTTCGCCATCCTCATGGCTCAAGAGCTTCCGCGTGGTACAGCGCCGCTATATATTTATCAGCGATTGGTGGCCCCGACGAAATTGGGGCGGCCGTGAAGGAATTCACATCAACCCTCCGACCAAGGTGTTAGACCATGACTACTGTGCCGCAATATTCCAAGCTTTTCACATGTTTGTACGATGAACCCAATCCTGTCGGCTCGATCGGCCGCGGGACCCACTACTCGGTCTTCAGATCCGTTGAATGGCTTGATGTGACCCGCCGCGCGCTAGCGCTCCCTCAGGTCCACGATTTTAAAGTGGTATGGGACGAAGATCACGACACACGAGTGATCGAGGCGATTGAGCAAATTTACATGGCCGGGTTGTTGTCACCGGTGCAGTTCTTCGGTGAGAGAAAAGGGACATTAACCGCGATAGTTGCTGCCCGTTTTTACTTTCATGGTTCAGAGGTGGACACGGAAAATTATAGATCGGCAATTACGAGAATTGCTCAGGACTTGCCCGACCCCTGGACGGCTAAACTTGGCAGCTTCGATCGCTCACCCGGAAGCCCCCACCAGTGCATATACGAGGGCATCATCGGTGATAGCGAACATCGGGTTGGACTCTATCTGGCGAACCTCGACTCGCTATGGCAATTGGGCACACGTGACTATCGACCTGCTATCAGGCCTGAATATCCCGAGGCAGCAACGGTTATAGGCGCTGTGCCCGTTTGGCCTCCGGCAATACTCGAGCCAAAAGCCTTCCCTCCGGGTGGAGTGCTGCCGCCGACGAAAATCGCATAGCGCCGTTTTGACGGGGATAGACCTGGTCGAGTGTCGGCCAATTGCAATTGGCTGATTAGGAGGGACGATGAGGATTCTTTATGCTGGGTCGGATGACGCAGTGGTTTCGGCGTTCACCGCATCCGGCAAGGACGGGATCGTCCTGCTTTATAACAACTGGGATGACTATGGGAATCGTACGACGTTTCCAACGCTGTGTGTGATCGGCGGCGAGGAGGTGGAACTCGGTCCGGTCAAGATCATGTTCGCCGGTCACCCCCACTCGCATCCCTTCCTCGTCGAACGCCGGGCGAATGGTTGGAATGGCAGGTTCCCAATTGAAGACGCCGACTATGTCTCAGTCACCACCTCTACTGTATTTTACGAGCAGCTCATCGGCATTGCCGGTAGCGAAGTTGCTCAAAAAGTGGCGGAAAAGCTGCGCGATGCTAGCTACCTCGCGCGCAATCTGGCGGATGACCAAGCCATCAAGCTCATCGCGGACCCCGCATTTGGCGCGTCATTGCTCCGCGAGCGTGGTGCCCAGCAGGCTTTCTCGAACAACTGGCATATTTTGGCTGGCAGAAAAACCGCGCTGGCCAACATCGGCTTTCGGTATCGAGATGTCGACGGTGTCTTGCGCGACATGACTTTGCCGTTTGAGTCCAATACGTTGCTTCCGCGCGACATCAACGTCGTCATCGGGCCGAATGGAGTCGGCAAATCCCAGCTCCTCCGGCAAATGGTCGATTCCTGGCTCGACGACGGCGACACGCCGGCAGACGAACCCGGCTTTACCACTCCGCCCGGAGCCAGCCAAGTCGTCGTGGTGTCCTATAGTCCATTCGAACTGTTTCCCGTCGATGCGACTGATGGGAAGCAGGCCGATCGCCAGGATTTGGGATTCTATCGGTATTTTGGCCTCAGAGGCCGCGCTGGTGGCACCGAAACCGACTCCCCTCAGCCTGTTCAACTTTCCCGGAGCATTCCGAAGGTTAACGCTGCAAGCTCGTTGATCAATGCCCTATCTCACGACCAGCGTTTCGGCCGCATTCAGGAATGGTCGGCGAAGATAGCAACCATGGAATCCGTCATGGGTTCGGCGATCGATTTCGAATTCGCCGCCCTCGCGTTGAACGATGACGCGGATACGGAAGCCATGACTACTGGTCGGTTTGGTAGACGTGGCACGATCATAGAAGTCGAGGATGGGGATCTCGTTCGCCGCTATATTCGCATATCAGCCGACCGTGTCGAAAACCTCGTGCCGGAGGCCATCCGGTCCGGGGTGAACTTGATCGACGGGGTTTTTTTCTTCAAAGATGGGGAGCCAGTCGGGTTAAGTTCTGGCCAACGCCTCTTCTCCTACATCGTCATAAACATACTAGGCGCGATACGGCAAAACAGTCTTATCCTGGTCGACGAGCCGGAACTCTTCCTCCATCCAACCCTGGAGATCAGGTTCGTCGGCATGCTCAAAGAAATACTTGCGGCCTACTCGTCAAAAGCTCTCCTGGCCACCCACTCCGTGGTGACGGTGCGTGAAACCCCCGCTGATTGCGTCCATGTCTTCAGTCGAGGCAAGGATGAGATCCACATTTCCAATCCGCCTTTTGAAACCTTCGGCGGCGATGTGCAGCGCATCACATCCTATGTCTTTGAGGACAAGCGTGTGGCAAAGCCGCACGAAGCTTGGCTTCGCGCGGAATTAGAGAAATTTGGAACTGCAGAGGCCCTCATTGACGCCTTAGGCGATGACATCAATGAAGAGCTCATTGTGCAGATCACCGCCATGGAGGCTGGCAAGTGGTGACTAAACTTGACCTGCCTAAAAAAGGCAGTGTCGAACTCCTTAAGGAGATCATCGCTGAACGAGCAAAGGGTGTGAACGCGAAATTCTTCGCCAGAGTAGGCGATGATTGGACTGAGCGTGTGCAAGCGTTCATCGATGCCGCCGGCAATCCGGAAGTGATCAAACAGTGGGACGAAAGCCTAGCCAACCCCACGCCGTTTCTGACGCTGTACAACTCACCGGCCGATGGGCACGCCCATCAGATTGTCCTCAGCGCTATGCGCGAGAAAAAACTCCAGATTTGCCCGTCTTGCGGTGAGGACGGGACGCCTCACACCCTTGACCACTATCTTCCTAAAACGGACTTTCCCCATTTTTCGGTAATACCGGCGAACCTGTCGCCGATGTGCGACATTTGCCAGGGGCACAAGCTGGCCGAGACCTTGGACAAAGACGATCTTCGGATTTTCATCCACCCCTACTTTGACCAGTTCGTGGAAAATCGGGTTTTGCGAATTGTCGTTGGAGAGCCCTATGAGGCCCCGCACAGTTTCGAGCTGATGCCAATGGATGGTCTAGAGGCCGACCTTGAGGCGCTCCTTTTACGTCATGTGGCCGGGCTCAAATTACAGCCGCGCTTCGTCCATTTTGTCAAAGAGATGCACGGTCATCTAATTCGTACTGTGGCCAACATGCGGGCGCTGGACCAGAACGTAGTTCACCAGATCCGGTCATTCCGTAAGCTAGAGGCGGGCCGTGGCAAAAACGGATGGCGGCACATCTACTTTGCTTCTGTGCTGAAGGACGGGGATCTGCTGGACTGGCTCGTGAATGGGCAACTGCC
This sequence comes from Devosia rhizoryzae, assembly GCF_016698665.1. Lineage (NCBI taxonomy): Bacteria > Pseudomonadati > Pseudomonadota > Alphaproteobacteria > Hyphomicrobiales > Devosiaceae > Devosia > Devosia rhizoryzae. The sequence goes on along the minus strand of NZ_CP068046.1, from coordinate 16,735 downwards.
GGAGTTTATCGATACGCTGCCGGACAGCGACAACGAGGACTAGGACGCGGTATCCAGCTGGGCATGTCTCCATTATCTGTCACCGTGCACCAAAAGATATGCGTCGTTGAAGATGGACGCCCTTCGTGGCATTGAAGTTTTTGCGGTTTGGTCAATCCCAGCCGTGGGGCGTCGTAACCCCGAGGCACACAGGCCGGTCGAGATAACTCTTGGCCGGGCGGCTGTCACGCATGTCCAAGGCTCTGCCCAAAGGTGGCGGCGCCTTGTCTGTGTGCAAGGTTACGAACGCCCGGCTACACGCCGGGCAGCTCCAATCAAAATTGGAGCGAACTTTGGCAGCAGAAACCACCAAACAGCGTAGTCAAATCACCGGAAATGCCGGGCTGAACTATGCGGCATGGCAGCTATCCCGGCGCGGTTGGCACGTGATGCCGACTATTCGCAACGCGCGCGGTTCAGACCTCATTGTGGTCAACGATGATGAGACGGTCTTTTTTGGCGTGCAATCAAAAGCCTTGAGCAAACGAGGTGCTGTAGGGCTGGGAAAGTCCCTCGAAACTCTGCGATCCGAATGGTGGATAATCACGGTCAACGCGAACGCAGACGCACCGTCTTGCTACATTCTCTCTATCAATGACGTGCGACGAATTGCCAGCCGAGATAAGGGTGGTGATCAATCGTACTGGCTCGAGCGCCGAGACTATGAGAACGAAGAGTTCCGAGAAGCGTGGGGTCGTATTACCGGGAGGATTGACGCCCAATAGCGGCCGCTAGAACGCGACCACCGGCCCAAGCCAATCCCGACGACCCGCCGGTTCACTTAGCCGATCAATGAATGGCTTCCAAAGTTCAAGTTGGGAGGTTTCAACGAGGTTACGGTACTCGGGGATGGCCCTTAGCAGCTTCCACAACGGACCATCATTTTGTGCGATACAAAAGTCGATAGCCAGGATGGGGTCATACGGCAGACTAGGGATTCGTGGCCCTGGATACTGCAACAATGAGCGCCACTCTCCGACCTGTAGCTCCGTATGTTTACTGGGTAGAAATCCTGCCATGGCAGCGAAAACGTCCTGCGCATGTCCTCCTCGCTGGAAGTGAAAGCGAGGATGCGGCTCTCTACCTTCCTTCCCTGGCGCTTTGGAGTTTTGGGACGGCTCAGCCTCGGCATCTATCCGCCAGTGGTCTTCCAACTCAATCGTGGCAGGTCCCGCCTCTAGGAGCCCGGTTACCTTAACCTGGAACTCGGCAAGTGCCGGACTTCGTCCTCCCTCACTCGCCTTGAAATGAAAATTGAGTGTTGCCGCTTCAAGGCTGCAGCCTGTGGGATGCAGGCCCTGATCGCGTGGAAGGGGCAATGGCATGCCTCGTGCGCGCACAGACCTGTCTTTCGTCCACTGCGCGGCGAAGGTTGAACGCTGCGAACGTAAGAAATCTGCCGTGGCCCTAGTGGGCCTTTTGGATCGAAGCACGCTCTCCAACTGTTGAAGATTGGTCGGCAAATGCATCAGTTTTTCCGATACCGTTTTAACTGACGCTCGAGTTCCCCACCGTCAAGCTGCGGATTATCCGCGTCTTTAGCAGCCACACCCAACGCGGCGTACGTTGGGTCAGCCCATTCTGCTGGCAGCATTCGAGGCCTGAATGGCACTGCCCAGATGGGATCCACAGGAAGGAATTCTCCTGACCGCTCCATGCTCAGAGAACATAAGCGCCAGGGTCGGTTCCCTGGGCTACTTTCAGGCATGCTGAGTTGCTGAAACTCGCCAAACCGAGCCTGTAGTTCTGTTACGCGTTCCGATAGCGATGCCCCAGACAATGGCACGTCGGGATTGATCTCCTGATCCCACCACACCTCAAGTCCGCGAGCCCACCACCGCGGAAAAAAGTCAGCGCCAACGCCTGTGTATCGGAATACTTCCAGCTCTTTTAAAACAGCCGCATACCCGGTCGAGCCTGGGGCTACGCCTAGCCTTGTGGCGAGCAGCGTTTCATCTATCAGCAACCCTGGGGTAGAGATTAGTTGGACGAAACATGCGGCCTTGAGGTGAGGGCGATCAGCATAACGCAGCGCATCTACAAAGCTCACGTCCCCCCAAGCCTCCCACTGAGATGCGGTCACACCAGCGGCATTTAAGAAATCTACGTTGGGCCCTATCGCGGCATAGATGGCCGAGGTGCCACGCATCCAGCACTGCATCGACGATAAGTGGCCGTCTTTTTTAACATCGTCCTTATAGATTTTGAGATCGAAAGCATCGTCGCTGGAAGTGTCGTGTCCAACGTTTTGCTTGACCACCTCGCGCAGTGAAAAGCGTATGATGGGGAATGATGGCAACGCCCCTCGATATTGAGCAGATCGAATATCAAAGGCCAAACCGAGCCCTGTGCCCTGCATTCCTTGCTCGTTTGAAAGATCAACGTCCATGAGTACGCCAGCAGGCGCCATACGCTTGTCCGCTAACATGCTCTTAGCCTCTAGGCCGGAAATAGCGGCGATTTGCAAGATGTTTGCGATCTCTAGCGCGTCAACAAAAGACGCACGATCGTCAGGCACGTCGTCAACGAAAAGCCATTCGATCATTCATTGTCCTCATATGCGGGCAACCGCACTTCTATACAGGTGACGAACCCTTCCGGCGGTTGAACTACTTCGACGGTGCCGTTCGCCCGCGTCACGATCTGGTGCACTATCCACAGGCCTAGCCCTGTACCTGTGTTTTCCTGAAGGGCCGTTGCAGTTGCTGGCGCCGCTGATCGCGTTGTGAAGAAAAGGTCGAAGATCTTCTCACGATTTTCTTCTGGGATGCCCTCGCCCGTATCGGAGAAGCGAATAACCACCTCCTCCCCTTCGCTACTCGCCTCTACATGCATGCGGCGTTCAGTAGTCGTTTCCTTGATGGCCTTAATTGCATTCGAGTAGAAGTTCAGGAGAAGAGAGGCCACCTCTGCACTGTGCATGGGCCGAGTATAAAGTGGTTCAATCGGTGGGGTGTCGACTGTCAAGTTGACCGCGCTTCGCGCTGCCAAATCCCGGACGCCCTTCTCAAATTCTTCCACGACGCGACTTACGCTAACCCGAGACAGCTGCCTGGCGGACCGGGCAGATGCCAGCTGATTGAGATATGAGGTAAGCGCATCCAGACGGTCGAGCATTGATCGTGCCCGCTCTACACGCGCGATGAAAGGATCATCATCAGGTAGGGAATTGAGAGCCACGTCGAAGATTTGCTTGAAATCGAGCCTTACGGCCTGAAAAGTCATACCGGTTTCATGGCTGAATTCAGCGGCTGTCAAGCCTAGAGTAGCGAGCAACCGGAGCATGGCGAGCTCATCAGCGAATATTGCCTGAGCCTCAGTAAGTACAGCCTCAGCGTCCGTCATCAATTGGACAGTGCTGCTGCCTGTTTTTGGAGGAGGGCCATCGTCGATGGTGCTGGAGCTAAAAGCGCCCTCATCTAACTCTCGTGCTTTGCGCACTGCCTCTCTTAATCGATTTAAGAACCTCTCTGTGGGTTCTGCTGAACCGCCAGCGCGCGTCTTCCGCCCCCGCTGTGCCGCAATTCTTTGTGCTGCATCGAGCAAGACAGCGGTCGCCAAGCCTCGCAATTCGCTGAATGCTGGTGTCTCAATCAATCCTTCACGTGACGTGTGTTCTTCGAAGCTCTGGCCCTCGGGATCACGAACTTCAATGACACCGAACCAATTTCGATTGGCCACAGGAACTAGAATAGTGCGACGACCATAAATCTCATCCAGTCGAAGCCAGTCATTGTCCGCTTCGCCATATGGCACTACCCGAAAATCGTTTCTGTACAGGCGAATGCCGCCTTCTGCCACGAGAGTCTCCCGCACCCTCGTAAAGATGAGACTTGAGAACTCCTCTGGATCGAGAATCGCGTAGTAAGCTTTCATCCACGCATTGTGCAGATGCTGATAATTGGGCGGGTTGCTTCCATCGCTGTGCTCGTGGTGGATTGCCGTCCAAGAAATGCCCTCACCAAACTTATTATCAGTAAGGCGCCACTCAGCACGGCCGTTTTCATCGACGCGGAATTCGACGACCGCGTGCATGTGGTCAAGAATTTCCGTCTGGAAGTTCGCCACTAGCTCCGGGTCAGAAAAAAGCCCATTGGTTTGGTAAAATTCAACCTCGAACCCGGGGTCGGCCTGCGGCTTATTATCGATGGGTGCGACCGGGAAAGGCTGCAGCAAGTTCATTACGCCGCGCCAGCACCTTCGTATCTGCGCTGGAGTCCATCCGTCCCGAAGTGAGCCAATCTCAATCTCAGTGCCGGCATGCCTTGGAGGGATCTCCTCCAGGTACACCGGAATAGAGGCCAGTTCCAATCCCCGTTCGAAATCCCTCCAGTCAACCCTTAATTCCAAGCCAAGCTGGTCACCGCCTTTCCACGTGCGCAGCCTTAAGCTGCTGCCAAGGCGTTGTGTCGAAAAACGACCAATGCCCTTCCGGCCAGCACGGTGGCGCAGGAACTTTGACGAGAGCGGATGACGAACTTTCATATCGCTGGCCAAGCGTAGGAAGCCGCCGACAAGCTCCTCCCTATTCATGCCGACCCCATCATCGTCGATAACCAGCCTATCGTGGGTCAAATCTACACGAACGCGCTGAGCATCAGCATCGTAACTATTTTTGACTAGTTCGATCAGCGCAGTTTCTTGTTTGCCGACAAGTTCCCGCCCCAAACGATCTATCAACGCGGCGTCAGCCGTGAATCGGAGCTCTTCAGCCATACTCTAACCGCCTCGCCGAGCCATTCGGGACGCCTTTAACTCGTCCTCCAATAGGAGAACATCGGATTCCCACCTGCTGCCAAGAATAGGAGCTATCAGAGCTTCGTCGGCGAGTGCTCGTGCTCTATCGCGATTACCCGAGCGCAATGCGTGATCCGCCAGCATGAGGACAGCTTCAAGTGATTCCTGTCGAGCGGGTAGGATAGGTACTCGCCGTGCATCCATAAGTTCGAACTTTAGAAGCCCTCCGCCGTAGCTGCGCCCGATTTTCTCGGCAGCGAGTTGCCCAAAGGTTGACACCATCGAAAGCGAAGCCGCGATCCGCTGCTGGCGAAGGATATCTGCCTTAAACGTCACTCTATGTAGGGTGTTGGTACACCTCACTTGCGGATCAGCCAGCACCAGGCGGGGTCCCAAGTCATTCATGTACGTATAGAAAGCATCGCACGGCGGCCCGACATCCACTTGCCACCATGGGTCACGCTTATTGAGCCACACGGTGTGCGCACGTTTTCTCTTAGAGATTTGTGCTAATCGCCTTCTCACGCCAGTGCCGCGTTCTGCGAGATTTTCCGGCGTTAACAACCAAGTCTTCTCTCCGGCGCGGGCGCTATCAAGCAACTCGCTGCATGTAATAGTTAGTCCGGGTAGCTGTCGTGCCCGCGAGGCAATCGACGTGAGTTGCTCGATAGGAATGTCGAGTGACAAGCGCTCCTCCTCACTCAACAGGAAGACAGCATTGCAGCCGGTAACTGCGCCAATTGCGATGCTGGCTAAGTCGCCTAAAGGTATGGCAATTGCGGCCAGCTTCCCAAATACGCCAGATTGCATGGGAAGAGCACTAGGTTCTCGGTAGCCGTTAGTGAGCCACCGCGAGGGCGTTGGTACCGTCGTGTGGCCAACTCCATAGCCGGAAGCGAGTATGACCGCCCCTCGCTCCGCCGCTCCATTTGTCCATAGTGGTTTATCGACGATCTGCCGAATTTCGACGTGGGCAAACTGCGCGCAAATGCGCTCAATGGCGTTGCGTCCGTAGGTCGTAAAAAGCGCTGCTGCCGGCACTATCGCGGCCAGTCGACCTCCAGGCGCTAAAAAATCCATCGAGTGAATGAGAAAGTGTACCCACAACCCTGCGGCCCCATTAACGCCAAAGCGCCGCCGCAAAATCTCTCTGCGTGCTGGCTCTATAGAGTGATTCCGAGTGAATGGGGGATTCACTAAGACGCTTGTAAACAAGCCAGTGCTGGCGGGATCGAGCTGGAGGAAATCGACGGCACGGGCCTCAAAGGTATCTGGCAGCGAGATTTCCAATGCTTGAATAGCCGCGGCGTCAATATCGCACGCGAGAAACCTCAGTTCACCACGGGCCCCCCGTAGTTCCCGGCGGCGCTCAATCGCGGCAGCCAACAACGCGCCGTCACCAACGCTGGGCTCGAGCAGCCGTTCATTGCCTGTTTGGACCACCCATTCGGCGAGCATTCCCGCGATAGTTGCAGGAGTGTAAAACGCACCCAGAATTTTGGCGTTCGCACGTTTGGTCGCAATCACCTGCATACTCAAGCTATTAGACCCGGAATGTTTCCACGGTGCTAGTATCGCTGACTGGGTCGCCTTTAGTCCAGCACGAGGGATCTCGCTAGCAATACGCTAGCACTACGCTATCAACACGAGAGCACAAAAAGGAAAACCCCAGCTAAGCGCTTGGCTTAACTGGGGTTTTTGGTTGCGGGAGCAGGATTTGAACCTGCGACCTTCAGGTTATGAGCCTGACGAGCTACCGGGCTGCTCCATCCCGCGTCAAACACTGTGCGTTGCCGCGTCGTGTGAGGGCTATATAGGGGGTCATGTTCGAGACCTCAACCCCCCATCGTCCGATTGATGTCAGTTTTTTGACAGAACCGTTTTGCGCCCGCTCCGGCTTTCCCGGGGGCGGGCTTTCAGTCTAGGGTCCGCCCGATTTTGCCAACCGGAACAGAACCATGCACCTCAAGACCCTTGGTCGCAGCGACATTGAAGTGACCGATATCTGCCTCGGCACCATGACCTGGGGCAGCCAGAACACCGAAGACGAGGGTCACCGGCAGATCGCCATGGCGCGCGATGCCGGCATCACTTTCATGGATACGGCCGAAGTCTATGCCGTGCCGGGCAGCCCCGAGACCAGCAATCGCACCGAAGAGATCATCGGCAACTGGTTCGCACGCGAGCGCGACCGCACCCGCTGGGTGCTCGCCACCAAGATCGTTGGCGGCGGCAGCGCTCACATCCGCAACGGTCAGCGCCCGGGCAAAGCCAGCGTGCGTGAAGCCGTCGAGGGCAGCCTGCGGCGCCTCCAGACCGACTACATCGATCTTTACCAGATCCATTGGGCCAGCCGCGGCCACTATAATTTCGAGAACTACTGGACCTTCGACCCGACCAGGCAGGACACCGCCGACACCCTGGCCAATATGGAGGAAGTGATCGGCGCCATGTGCGACATGGTGCGCGAAGGCAAGATCCGCCAGTTCGGTCTGTCCAACGAAACCGCCTGGGGAACGGCGCAATGGCTGCGCCTTGCCGAACAGCATGGCCTGCCGCGTGTAGCCACGATCCAGAACGAATATAGCCTCCTGCGCCGCATCTTCGACCATGACCTCGCCGAGCTCAGTCACCACGAAGACGTTGGCCTTCTCGCTTATTCGCCGCTCGCGGGCGGGCTCCTCACCGGCAAGTATTTCGACGGCCAAACGCCGCAGGGCAGCCGCAAGGACTACCAGAAGGGATTTTGGCGGCTCAACCAGCATTCGGAAGCCGCCGCCAAACAATACCATGCTCTCGCCGCTCAGCACGGGCTCGACCCCATCCACATGGCCATTGCCTTCTGCCGCAGCCGGCCCTTCATGACCTCCACCATCATCGGCGCGACAAGCACCGGACAGTTGGCGCATGTGCTCGCCGCGCGCGACCTCGTCCTCAGCCCCGAAGTGCTCGCCGACATAGACACCCTGCACCGCCGCATGCCGCGCCCGATCTGATCGCGCGGCAACAACTGGTCAACATGGCGCCGCTATAGTGAGCGCCATTCGATCCAGCGGAGCGCCCCGTGACTATCACCCTGCTAACCTCGGTTTTCCCGCTGCTCGTTTATCTCGCCTACAACATCGTCGTGCCGCAGGTGGAAAAACTGCGGCCGTCGCTATCAGTGATCATGAACATGCAGCGCCGTCACTGGGTGGCCAATGCAACCCGGCGCGAGTCCCCCTTCGACGCCATTCTCTCGGGCAATATCATGGGCTCGGTGAGCTTTTTGGCCTCCACCGCGGTGCTGCTGGTCCTGGCGGTGTTTGCTGTCTTCGGCCAGTTGCCGACGCTGATGAACGCCCTGGAGTCATTGTCATTCGACCGCAATCTCACGGTAGTCGACGTCCAGGCTCACCTTGCCGTCATGCTCGCCATGTTCGCTCTGGCCTTTTTCGCCTTCACGCTGTCGCTGCGCCAGTTCAACCATTTCTGCATCATGCTGGGTGCCCTCGACCATGATCGGGAGACCGGCGAAGAAGAGATCGAGGCCATCGCGCAGATGAACGCGCTCGGCGCCAAGAACTTCAACAGCGGCATTCGCGCCTATTATTTTTCCGTGTCGACAGTGGCCTGGTTCGTCTCGGAATGGGTAGGGGTCGCGACTTGTCTCGCAACAGTCCTCGTCCTCGCCCATCGCGAGTTCTTTTCCTCGTCCCACCGCACCGCCGCTTCGGCCGCAGTGATCGCCGCGCGCCACCGCAAGGCCAAGCTCAGCGGCTAGGCCCGAAGAGCTCGCGCAGGAACGTTGCCATATCAGCGAGCACCGGCGCCCGCCAGCGCAGCGGCAGCCCGATGCTGAGCAGCGGGCCGGCGTGGGCCAGGCCCTTGTAGATCCGCGTCTCGGCACGGCTTCCCACCTGCTGCAATTTTTCCGCCAGGCGGAAGCTGTTGCGCGGCAGGACCAGCGTGTCCTTGTCGCCATGGCCAAAGAACATCGGCGGCGCGCCGGGCGCTACATGGTTGACCGGCTGGGTGGCTTTGGGATCCTCTACCCCGCCGAACACGCGCAGCGAGATCGGCCCGTCAAAGGGGAAGAAGTCATAAGGGCCCGAAAGCCCGATGACCCCGCAAATAGCCTGCCTCTGTCCATGTGCCTCGACCAGCCGAGGATCGAGCGCCGTCATCACCGCATTGTAGGCGCCGGCCGAATGACCCGCCAAGGCCATGCGCGTCCAGTCCCCGCCATAGCGATTGATGTTCTGACCCACCCAGCCCACAGCTCGAGCACAATCGTCGAGAAATGCGGGATATTCGATGTCCGGCACCAGCCGGTAATCGGGCACGACGACCACATAGCCCAGCGCCGCCAGCGCTCGTCCGACGAAACCGTAGGCTTCCTTGTTGCCGGTGCCCCAGGAGCCGCCGTAAAAAAACACCACGACGGGTGGCGCCGGCACCAGCATGCGCCGGGGCGCATAGATATCGAGCCGATGCCGCGCTTCCGGCCCATAGGCGAGGTCCTGGGCAACGCGTTCAGAGCCACCGTCTTTGGGCAGCAGGAAACCGAGAATATCGAGCGGGGAAAGCTTCATTCGAGACGTCCACGTGCCGCTTAGCTACGGGCGATTTGCGTCTTCTGTTTCGCCCTGCGGCGTTTTGACCATAACCATGCGCAAAACATGCAGTTCCTTAGCTATTTTATGACGTTGACATTCAACATAGTCAGGCGTTTATTCCGGCCCGTTGAGATCCGATCGGCCCTGCTATGCTTGTCTGCCAGTGTAATATGATCACTTCCAAGGAGATCGAGGACATTGTCCTTGAGCTTTTGCGAGCCGATCCATGGCAGCTTGTCGTGCCGGCCAAGGTCTATGCGGAGCTCAATCGCCGCGCCAAATGTTCGGGCTGCGTGCCGAATGTGGTGGACATTATCGTGCGCGTCACCGAAAGCTACCAGGCACAGCAAGCCCATCAGCCCGCTGAACTGGTCAATCTCCAGTCCGGGTTGGAAAAACTCAAAAAGCAACGGAGTGGAGTACGTCGTGAAAGGCGAAGCACAGGTCATCGAGCGGCTTAACGAGGCCCTCTTTCTCGAGCTCGGCGCGGTCAACCAGTATTGGGTGCATTTCCGCCTTCTGGACGACTGGGGCTATAAGAAGCTCGCCGCCAAGGAACGCGCCGAATCCATCGAAGAAATGCATCACGCCGATCGTCTGATCGAGCGCATCATTTTCCTCGAAGGCCATCCGAACCTGCAGCGCGTCGCGCCGCTGCGCATCGGCCAGACCATCAAGGAAGTGCTCGAAGCCGACCTTGCAGGCGAATACGAAGCGCGCGAAGCTTATAAGAACAGCCGCGAACTCTGCGCTGAACTGCATGACCATGTGTCCAAGCAGTTGTTCGACGAGCTTCTCAAGGACGAGGAAGGCCATATCGACTTCCTTGAAACCCAGCTCGATCTACTCGCCAAGATCGGCGAGGAGCGCTACGGCCTCCTCAACGCCGCCCCGGCCAACGAAGCCGAGTAAGACACAAACGCCCGGATCGCTCCGGGCGTTTTGCTTTGGGGGAGAGGATCATGGAATACCACACCGGCCGCCTGATCGACCATGTGCACCTGCGTGCCAGGGACTTCGGCAAGACCCGCACCTTCTACGAAGCAGTGCTCAAGGTGCTCGGCATACCCATCACCGCTAGCGGCGAGAACTGGTTTCAGGTCGATGAACTCTTCGTCGACGGCGCGGACACGGACGCCGTGCTGAGCCACGTTCACCTGGCCTTCCAGGCCAAGGATCGCGCAATGGTCGGAGCCTTCCACGAAGCCGCCCTCCGCGCCGGCGGCACGGACAATGGCGGTCCGGGCGAGCGCAATTACCATCCAGGCTACTATGCCTGCTTCGTACTTGATCCCGATGGGAACAATATCGAGGCGGTGTTCCATGGGCCGAACACGCGCTCGGCGGAGTCTGTGGTGATTGAACCGGCGGGCTGAGACGGCCGAAACATGCCGCAAACTCGATTGTCACCCCGGGCTTGACCCGGGGCCCAGCCTCCAATCTCAGGATGGGCCCCGGCCTTCGCCGGGGTGACAGCCGGTGGGATGGTCAAGCCTGATCTGTTTCTAGTCCTCTATCGGCTGGAACATCTGGTTCAACTGCTCCAGGATCTGATCGGTGGGCATGATCGAGTCCGGCAGTTCCTCGGGCGCACTTGGGATCACCGCGATATAGGGAACCCCGCTCGGGAAGGCGCCAAAGCGCTGGAAGAAGCCCACCATGTCGTCCAGCACCGGCATGCGCCAACGCCACATGGCGCCCATCGCCAGCACCGGCTCCATATGGCCAAAACCATCATAATACTGCGTCGTCACCCAAACGCCCTGCGACCTCAGCTTGTCGGCAAACCGGTTGGTGTTCTGCACGCGCACGATCGGATCGGTGGTGCCGGTCGCCAGATACATGGGCGGCGCGTCCGAGGTGATCAGATTGATCGGCTGCGTCCCTTGCGGATTGGGCGCATAGCCGAAGGCTTCCTTCACCTCGTTATACTCGAAGGGATAAAAGTCGTAGGGACCCGACAAGGCCCCTACCGCCAGGACCGGCATGGTGACCCCGAACTGCTGCAGGAACGAGGAGTCGAGCGCCAGCATCACGGCATTGTAGGCTCCCGCGGAGTGGCCAGAGAGAAACAGCCGGTTCGGATCGCCGCCATAATTGGCGATATTGTCCTGCACCCATCGCAGCGCGGCGGCGCTGTCATAAAGAAAATCGGGATACCGCACTTCCGGCACCAGCCGGTAATCGGCGACCACCGCAACAAAGCCGCGCGATGCAAAGGCGCGGCCGACAAATTCATATTCGCGCCGCTCTCCCCGGCTCCAGCCGCCGCCATAGATAAAGAACACGACCGGCGCCAATTCCCCACGTTGCTCAGGCGCATAGACATCAAGCTTGTGCCGCGGCCCGTCACCATAGGCGATGCCGTCACCAACCTTTGAGGTTCCGCCGTCCATTGCCGCAGGCAGATTGAACGGATCCATGATCGACTGCGCCTGGGCGGCACCGGTGGCAACGAGAACGAATAGGCTCAGCGCCAGAACGGCGCGACGGAACGGGTTCATGATCATTTCGGAGGTGAGCGGAACAGGAGGATTGTGGGCTAGCAGAAAAAGCCGGGCACAATGTGGCACTGAAATGGGCGGGGGCAGGAGCGCCGCATGTTGCTCGCTTTCCTGCCCCCTACTTAAGCCCCTCCAGTGTGGGAGCACTGGGTTAACAAAAGGTTAACGCTTGAGCCGCTCGAGCAGCAGGCCGGACACGTGCCCGTCAGGGGGCAGTCCTGCCCGCGCCTGGTACGCCATCACCGCAGCCCGCGTCTTGGGTCCGACAACGCCGTCTGGCGTGCCCACGTCATAGCCAGCCCGCGACAGCAGCGCCTGCAGCTCGGTCCGTTGCGCCTTGTTGAGCGCATAGTCCCCTGCCGGCCATGGCGTCGCGAAGCTGCCGCCACCAATGATCCGGTCAGCAAGATGACCGACGGCCAAGGCATAACTATCCGAATTGTTGTAACGCTTGATCACGTCGAAGTTCGGCAACAGCAGAAAGGCCGGACCGGTCGCACCCGCGGGCATATAGAGCCGGCCGACATCGCCTGCGCGCGGAAAGGCCCGGCCGGAAACGCGCGTAATGCCCATGGACTGCCATTGGCTGATCGGCGCTCTTTCCATCTGGCGAGCCGCTGCAAAATTGAAGCCGCTTGGAATCTTGACCTCATAGCCCCAGGTCTCGCCAGGGCGCCAGCCGAAGCTCTTGAGGTAATTGGCGGTAGAGCCCAGGGCGTCCGGCACCGAATTCCAGATATCCTTTCGGCCGTCGCCATTGTAGTCGACCGCATAGCTCATGAAGCTCGACGGCATGAACTGGGTATGCCCCATGGCGCCCGCCCACGACCCCACCATCGAGCCGGGCGAAATATGTCCATCGGAAACGATGCGCAAAGCCGTCAGCAATTCCTTGCGGAAGAATTCGGCCCGGTAGCCATTCTGCGTCAGCGTCGCCAGCGCATAGATGGTGTTGTTGCCACCCATGAAGCCACCGAAATTGGTTTCCATGCCCCAGATGGCAAGGACAATCTCGGGCTGCACGCCATAACGCTGTTGCGCGCCGCCAAGCGTCTGCGCCCATTCATTGCGCATGGCCTGGCCCTTGCTGGCCTGCGCCGCCGTCACGCGCTTGTCGATATATTGCTGCACCGTCTGCGAGAATTCGGGCTGTTTCTTGGTCAGCTCCATCACCCGCGGAATGGGCTTGTAATTGCCCAGCGCGGCATCGAAAGCCTGCCGGCTTACCCCTGCCCGCTCGGCATCAGGCCACAGGCCGCGCACAAAGTCGGCAGTGTTCGCCTGAGCCGGCAGCGTCGCCGAAGCGCCGGCCAGAAGAGCAAAAAACCATGCCGCCAAGCGACGGCGACGGGAAGCGTTTCCGCTTGAAAGAATCATCTCAGCCTCGTGCTACGCGCTACGGAATTCACGAACGCGCCGGCTGTGCCGCAACGGACGCGCATAGCAAAGAATTAACGCATCCGATTAAGATGAGCTTAAGGCAAACCGCTCCTCCGATCACGAAGGAGTCAGGCAGGCCTTGGCGGCGCTTTGAGCTCGAAAACCGGCTTTTGGCCTGCAGCGTCGGACACATAGTTGATCCGCTGCGTCGGCGTCTCAATGCCGCGTTCGGCGAAGAGCCGCATCAACATTTCGCTGTAGTAGCGGCCAGCGCCCCATTGCTTGCCCGCCAGCGTCTTGATGCGCGAGCGCAGCGACACCGAAGTCGGCGTGATGGCAAAGAGCCCTTGAAGGTCAAGATCGTCGAGGATCACGTCCTTGAACTCGTCCTTTTCCATGACTAGGGCGAAAGCGTCGCGCATCGCCTGCTTGGCGGCTTCGATATCGCTGTCATAGGCAATCTCCACCTCCGACACATAGAAGCTGAAGCCGCGCACCATGTTGGAAACCTGCGCAACGGCGGAAAACGGGATCAGGTGGATCGTTCCGCTCATGTCGCGAATGGTCACCGACCGTATGGTGAGCTTTTCCACCGTCCCGGATTTGCCCGCGACCTCGACGACGTCGCCCTCGTTCATGATGTTTTCGAACTGGATGAAGATGCCGGTGATGATGTCTTCGACGAGCTTTTGCGCACCAAAACCAATCGCAAGGCCGATGACACCGGCACCGGCCAGCAGCGGCGCAATGTTGACCCCGATCTGCGCCAAAGCCAGCATAAGGCCGAACACCACAAGGGCGATGGTGAAGGCGTTCTTGAAGAGGTTCAGCAGCGTCTTCTCACGCGCCGTCGGCATGCGCCCGATCGTCGTGTTGAGCCGATACTCGACCCAGGACGCCACCACCACGTGAAGTGCGATGGCAGCCAGGATGATCAAGGCCGCCGACACAACTGAGCCAACCACCGAAAGACCTTCCGGGCTGCTGATCCAGCTTGCGAAATCGAACAGCGACCAGGCTTGCCCGATCGCAAGCACAACTGCCGCGATCACCACCCAACGAACCACGCCCATCACCCCGGGCACGAAGGCCTTAAGTCGTCCTTCGAGCAATGGCAGGCGCTGACGTACATCGGCCGGCAAGGACAGGCCCGTACTGACAAAACGTCCGATGAAAGTAACGATCAGCGAGCCTACCAGGATTGCAATGATCGACTGGATGGTTGCGCCCAACATGAACGGCAAAGCTTCATCCGGATTGGCGAACCAGACGGCGAGCAGCGCCACAAGATAGGCGATGACGAGGATATGCCATTGCTGGCCGACGGCCGCGAGCAAGCGCCAAAGACCGCCATTGTTATGCCGCACCGCAAGGGCTGACAGCCAGGCGCGCACGTCGTTCTTGTTCTGCAGCACGATAATGACGGCGATCGTAATCGCCGTTGCCATGGTCAGCACCTGAACCGCGCCGCCAGCCGCCGAGGACACCATGCCTGAAAACATGGGCGCTGCGAACATGAAGCCATAGCCGACCAGCGAGATGATCCGGCCGAGCCAAAAGGACCAATAAACCGCATTGTCGTCCGCGATCGGCAGCAGCCGAATGGTCGGGAAATGCGGCACGAGGATAATGCGCAGGGCCAGCTTGCTGAGCTCAACCACGAGAAAGGCGTTGAGCAGCAAGGATTGGTTTATGCCCATCTCCCCATTCGGCAGCGTGCCGGTGTTGAGCGCAATGACATAGCCAAGCGCCCAGGCAAGCACGATCGTACCGGCATCGACGAAGATGACCACGAGTAGCGCGCCCAACCGCCGCACCCAGTTGGCGGCGGCCACACGGGCAGAAAGGCGTGCACAGAGCGCGTTTGACGCCAGGCGAAGAACAAAGAAACTGCCGAACAGCGCGATAATCAGCAGCCCAAGGTTGATAGCCAAGTTCCGCCAGGCTTCCGTATCGGCTGCAACACCGCCGGTGAAAAGGTTCTGGACGCTACCAAGAGCAGCACCAAGCTGCCGCACGGTTTGCGAGGCCCCTTGCGCTACGCTGCGCGTATACTCGGCCAATTGCCGCGCTATGCTCAGATCAGGCGGCACGGCCTCAGCCTCTGCCACCGCGTCGGCCGGCACTTCCTGTTGCAAGCGCTGGATCAGCTCTGCCCGCGCAGTGTCGTCCTGCAGGATACGAACGAGGTCATCGACGGCCTGCGTCGACTCCGCGGCCGAAGCCTCAGGCGCCGACGAACTTGGCAAGCCTGGCACCTGTGCCAAAGCTGGCGCCGACAGAAGGGCAAGGAAAAAACAAAGTCTGAGAAGGAGCTGCATAAGGTTCGATTGGCCGAGGAAATCGACCTAACCATGGCGGCTTGGGCGAAGAGGTCAAGGCTTTGACGGGCGGAAGTACCTTCCTGCGACAGCTTATCTGCCGAAAAGAGCTCGCTTGCGTTGCAGCAAAGCGATGTCTGGCCATTGATCAGAAACGGTCGGCAGCCGCACAATCCTGTTCTTAATCGGCGCGGTGTCGCTATCCTCACTCTTCGTTCGCCAAGTGTAATCATCTTCGATAATCAGCGTGCCGATGTCTAATCGGCTATGCCAAGATGGCGCTAATAAGATGCCTGCAGAAGCGATATTTAATTGAAGGAATCGGTAGGGATAAATGTGGGCTGCTTCCAGTCCGCAAAACCTGCCGTCGTCAGATAACAAGGTGACACCACTTATCGCGCACCGACCTCGGTAGGCGCGATAGATTAAATGAGTGAACTCCGGATCACGCATGCGGTCAGTACGAAATCGAAATTTTGGTAGATTGACCAAATCAATACCAAACATCTCATCGACTTCGTCAGCACCCGTTAGAATAGCAAAGTCCTCGTCCGAAATTGAACGAAGATCTTCGGCCGCCTTCCACCCCTTCAGGCGGTTGTCCGCTGACAGCAGTGCTGACTCCCTCGGCAAGTTGCCCAGCATCATCCGCTGAGAGGGCTCTAAGGGTTTGAAATCCTTGATCCTGACAAGACATCGTTTTTCGTTCGCGGGATCGTCGTTCACGCCGTCGATGATCGCCGTAGCGAAATACCCTCTGTCCAAATTGGAAGGGCCTGACTCTCGGCTGCTTTGATACAGCACCACACGCTGTTGCAAACATTGTTCCGCAATGTCTCGAAACTTGCGCCGGATACGAGCGAGCTGGTTCCGGTCAAGGAAACTTCTATCTTCCCTATATATCCTGATTACCGCATGCACCCACCCAGCATACGTATTGTTCCATACTTTGCCGTTAAGATTTGGTTGGTCTGCTTGCCCACTGCACACGCACCTCCGGGAAGGCGCGCAGAGCTGTCTACTCTGAGATGGGCCTCATCGTTTTGCGCGCGCGATGATAGCGCGGAGCCATGTTTGCGCATTAGCAAGGACATCATCAGCGTTAACGTCATCCCAGCCATTCCCTTCCCCATCTGCGAGTTGCGCAAGCATTTCG